>NZ_CACSJM010000101.1 GCF_902706185.1 Roseomonas sp. 18066
GGACGGGCGCTGGCCGGGGGGAGGTCAGCGGCGAAGACGATGGTCTGGTGGGCGGTCGTCGATGCGGGGGCTGTCGGCGCCGTAGCCGATGCTCCGATCACGACCAGCCCCAGGAGGGGGAGGATCAGATTTCGGTGCATGCACATCCAACGAGGCTGTCGCAGCATCGTTGCGCAAAAGGCTGACGACCGCCTTAACACGAAAGCTTTTTTGCAACTGCGGGCTGGTCTGCGCTCTTCGCGTTGCCGTAGCCTGGAGGCTGAGGAGGAGACCACCCCCGATGAGCGACACGTCCCGCAACGAGGATGACGACGGCGAATTCGACCTGGGCATCAGCCTGGAGGCGGTCGCCACCGTGGTCGACCACATCCGCGCCATCCAGGATGACGAGCCGGATGCCGAGGATGACGACGACGGCGATGAAGATGATGACGACGCCGACGACGACGACCTCGACGAGGCCACGCTCGCCGCCTTCATCGAGGAGATGAACGAGGACGAGCAGGCCGCCCTGGTCGCGCTCGCCTGGATCGGCCGCGGCGACTACGAGTCCGAGGAATGGGAAGAGGCGCTGCGCCTGGCCAAGGAGCGCGGCGCCGCCGGTGGCGACACCGCCGGCTACCTGCTGGGCATGGACATGGCCGGCGACCTGCTGGCCGAGGGCCTGGCCGCCTTCGGCGCCTCGATCGAGGAGATCGAGCGCTAGACACGCTGACCGCCGGGGCCCGCGCAGGGCCCCGGCTTCTCTCAGGCGTATTCCCGCACCGGCCCGGCCAGGCCCGCGATCTCGCGGATCAGCTTGCGGCGCACCGCCATGCCGAAGGCCTCGAAATCCTCGGCCGCGACCAGGAAGGCGCCGTCGCCGCCAATCACCGATTCGGCGTAATACTGGTCGAGCGGCAGCGCCGGGCGCCGGCCGAAGCTGGGCCGGTCGTTCAGGATCGGCAGCCCGTTGATCACCACCCCCTGGGCCACCGCCTGGTCGCGCAGCTGCTCCACCGGCGCGCCGGAATTGTTGACCCCGTCGCCCGAGACATCGATCACCCGCCGCGTCGCCTCGTAGGGGGCCTCGGCCAGCATGCGCAGGCTGAAATCGATGGCGCCGGAGATCGAGGTCCAGGACAGCGAGGCCCGCGGCGCCTCGGCCAGCGCCGCCGACCAGCTTTCGGCCTCCGCCTGGCTGGCGATGCGGGTCCAGGGCAGCAGCTGCCGCTGATACTCGGCCCCGGCCCATTCGACATAGGTGACGGCGATGCCGCCCACCGCGCCGCCGCGCACCGCCTCGACCACGCGCGGATCGGTCATGGCG
Source organism: Roseomonas sp. 18066 (assembly GCF_902706185.1). Classification (GTDB taxonomy): domain Bacteria; phylum Pseudomonadota; class Alphaproteobacteria; order Acetobacterales; family Acetobacteraceae; genus Pseudoroseomonas. The sequence goes on from NZ_CACSJM010000101.1 coordinate 1,310, forward strand.
GCGCGATAGCCCTCGCGCTGCAGCCGCGCCTCATCCTCGTCCACCGAGCGGGAGACATCGACCGCCAGCACCAGCAGCACATCCACCGCCTCGGTGGCCCGCGCCGGGGCTGCCCGCAGCAGCAGGCCCGCGCTGCCTATCCATCCCGTGGTCGTCGCCAGGCCACCCGCCGCCAGCAAGGAACGTCGCCGCATCCGAGACCTCCTGCCTCGCCGCCGGATGCGCGGAGCTCCGCCCGCCAGTCCGCCGGACCTTCCGCCCGTTGGGGGGCTGCCCTGTCCCCCGGGCTTCCTGCGGGAAGCATCCGGGCCGGGCCGGCGGCGCTGCAACGCGCATCCCTGGCCCGCCGCGGCGCGCGGCCGGGGGCCAGGGGGTCGGCGGTGGCAGAGATCCGGACCCAGGCGGAAAGCCTAGGCCCGCAGCCGTGGCGGATGCGTAAAATAAACGGCGCCCCCGCGCGGCCCTCCGGCAAACTTCTTGTGTGGCAGGGGCACGTCAGCCCTGGGTCAGCGGTGTGTCAGGGCAGCTCGCGCAGCCGCCGCTCGACGGTGGCGCGCCAGGGCGCATCCGCCGGGGCCTCGTCCAGCAGGGCGCGCCAGGTGCTGCGGGCGCTGGCCGGGCGCCCGGCCTCGGCCTCGGCCAGGCCGGAGAGATAGCGCAGCCGCGGCTCCTTCGGTGCCTCCAGCAGGGCACGCGCCAGCAGCCGCTGCGCCGGGTCGAGCTGGCCCTGGGTGATCAGCAGCTCGGCGAGCTCGGCGGCCAGCGGCCCCTCGAAGCGCAGCGCCAGGGCCCGGTCCCAGGCCTCGATCGCGGCATCGGCCCGGCCGCGGCCGCGCTCGGCATTGCCCAGCAGGATCCAGCCCTGCCGCGTCGCTTCCGACCCCGGGGCCGCCTGGTTCAGCCGCGCCCGCAGCTGGCCCAGCAGCGCGTCGTCGCGCGCCGCCGCCGCCGCGCGCTCGACGAAGGGCGCCGCCGGGATCTCCGGCTGGCCGCGCCACAGATACAGGCCGAAGCCGCCGGCCGGGGCCAGGAACAGCACCGCCGCCAGCAGCGCCGCGCTGCGGCTGGCGCCGCCGCTCTCCGCCGGCGCCGCGCCCGGGGCGGCCAGCAGCCGGCGCTGCACCTCGACGGTCGCCGCGCGATGCGCCTCGGGGGCCAGCCGGCCGATGGCGGCCTCGCGGTCCAGCTCGGCCAGCTGGGCGCGGTACAGCGCCAGGTCGGCCTCCTGCCGGCCGCGCAGCCGGGCGGGGCGGAACAGCGTCCAGCCGAGCGGCGCCAGCGCCAGCGCCGCCAGCCCGAGGAACATCAGCCAGATCATGAGATGCGCTTGTCTTCTTCGATGAGTTCGAGCGCCGCCAGCCGGGCGCGCTCCTCGGGCGACAGCGGCGCCACCTCGGCGACCAGGGCGCTGCGCATCCGCCGACGCGACAGGACGATCGCCAGCACGCCGCCGCCCAGCGCCAGCAGCGGCGCGCCCCAGAGCACCGCGGTCACCGCGTTGAAGGGCGGCCGCAGCAGCACGAAGTCGCCGTAGCGGTCATGCACGAAGGCCACCACCTGGGCGTCGCTCTCGCCGGCCGAGACCCGCTCGCGCACGATGCGGCGCAGGTCGCGGGCCAGGCCCGCCTCGCTGTCCTCGATCGACTGGTTCTGGCAGACCAGGCAGCGCAGCTCGCGGCCGATCTCGCGGGCGCGGGCCTCCTGCGCCGGGTCCTGCAGCATCTCCGACGGCAGGCCGACGGCGAAGGCGGGGCCGGCCAGCAGCAGCGCGGCGAAGGCGATCCGGCGCAGCATCAGGCGTGCCGCCGCAGCAGCGGGCGGATGTCCTGGGCCAGCACTTCCGGCGTCACCGGGCCGGGCCAGCGCCAGCGGATGATGCCTTTCCGGTCGAGGATATAGGTCTCCGGCACGCCATAGACGCCCCAGTCGATGGCGACCCGCCCCGGCTCATCGCGCCCCAGCCGCTGGAAGGGGTTGCCGCGCCGCGCCAGGAAGGCCGCGGCATCAACCGGCTTGTCCTTGTAGTTGATGCCGAAGACGGGCACGCCCTCACGCGCCAGGGTCATCAGCTGCGGATGCTCGACGATGCAGGGCACGCACCAGCTGGCCCAGAAATTCACCAGCACCGGGGCCGGCAGCTCGCGCAGCGCCGAGTCTTCCAGGCCCGGCACGCCGGCCTCGTCCAGCGCCGGCAGCACGAAGGCGGGGGCGGGCTTGCCGACCAGCACGCTGGGCACGCCCTTGGGGTCGTAGCTGCCCGAGCCCATGCCGCGCAGCATGGCGTAGAAGCCGGCGCCGCCGGCCGCCGCCAGGCCGAGCGGCGCCAGCATCAACACGCGGCGGGAGGTGGTGGCCATCGGCATCAGACCTTCACGCCGGCCGCGGCGCGCGGCGCCGGGGCGGCGACGCGCACCCGGCGGTCGGACAGCGACAGGGCGCCGCCGAGGGCCATGATCGCGCCGCCCAGCCAGATCCACGGCGCCAGGGGGTTGTCGTGGACGCGCAGCACGGCCTGGCCGTTCTGCTCCTCGCCGAGGACGGCGTAGAGATCGCCGCCGATCGAGGTGCGGATGGCGGCCTCGGTGGTGTTCATGCGGCCGACCGGGAAGAAGCGGCGCTCGGGCGTCAGCACGGTGACCACGGCATTGTTCCGCAGCACCGTCACGGTGGCGCGGCGGGCGGTCCAGTTCGGGCCGATCACGTCCTCGACCCGGTCGAGCCGCCATTCATAGCCGGCATGCTGGAGGCTCTGCCCCGGCGACACCGCGGCCAGGCGGTCGGTCGCCAGCCCCATCCCCGCCATGCCGAGGATCGAGACGCCGAGGCCGGCATGCGCCACCGCCGCCCCCCAGGCCGCCCGCGGCAGGCCGCGCGCCCGTGACCAGGCGGCGGCGGGGCGGCGGAACAGCGCGATGCGCTCGACGATATCGGCCAGCGCCCCGCCGATCAGCCACAGGGCGGCCGCGAAGCCCAGCGCCGGGCCGATGCGCCAGCCGGCATAGGCCAGCGTCAGGGCGAAGGCGCCGAAGGCCGCGAGCGCCGCCCACCACAGCCGCTGCAGCACCGGCCACAGCCGGGCGCGTTTCCAGGCCAGCATGGGCCCGGCCGCCATGGCGGCGATCAGGGGGGCTGCCAGCGGCAGCAGCGCGCTGTTGAAGAAGGGCGGGCCCACCGAGATCTTCTGCTGGAACAGCAGGTCGGCGAACATTGGCCACAGCGTGCCGGTCAGCACCACGGCGGCCATGGCGCAGAGCAGCAGGTTGTTCAGCACCAGCCCGCCCTCGCGCGACAGCGGCGCGAACATCCCCGTCGGCGCCATGGCCGGCGCCCGGATGGCGAAGAGGAGAAAGCTGCCGCCGACATAGAAGATCAGCAGGCCGAGGATGAAGACCCCGCGCTCCGGATCATTGGCGAAGGCATGGACCGAATTCAGCACGCCGGAGCGCACCAGGAAGGTGCCCAGCAGCGAGAAGCCGAAGGCCAGCAGCGCCAGCAGCACCGACCAGACCTTCAGCGCCTCGCGCTTCTCGACGACGATCGCCGAATGCAGCAGGGCGCTGCCGGCCAGCCAGGGGAGGAGAGAAGCGTTCTCGACCGGGTCCCAGAACCACCAGCCGCCCCAGCCGAGCTCGTAATAGGCCCACCAGGAGCCCAGCGCGATGCCCAGCGTCAGGAAGCTCCAGGCGGCCAGCGCCCAGGGGCGGACCCAGCGGCCCCAGGCGGCGTCGACGCGGCCTTCCATCAGCGCGGCGACGGCGAAGGCGAAGGTCACCGCATAGCCGACATAGCCGAGGTAGAGCAGCGGCGGGTGGAAGGCCAGGCCGGGATCCTGCAGCACCGGGTTCAGCCCCTGGCCGTCGGCGGCCGGCGGCCAGACCCGGCCGAAGGGGTTCGACGTCGCCAGGACAAATCCGAGAAAACCCAGCGCCACCATGCCCAGCACCGCCAGGACGCGCGCCCGCAGCAGCCCCGGCAGGTCGCGGCCGAAGCCGGCGACGGCGCCGCCGCACAGCGCCAGGATCAGCACCCAGAGCAGCATCGAGCCCTCGTGGTTGCCCCAGGCGCCGGCCAGCTTGTAGAGCATCGGCTTGGCCGAGTGACTGTTCTGCACCACGTTGATGACGCTGGTGTCGTTGACGGCGAAGACCGCCAGCAGCGCGGCGAAGGCCGCCGCCGTGGCGAGCAATTGCCCGACGGCCAGCGGCGCCGCGGCGGCCACCAGCCGGGAATGACCCCGCGCCGCGCCCCACAGGGGCAGCACCGTCTGCGCGAAGGCGAGCGCGAAGGCGAGGCAGAGGGAAAAATGGCCGAGCTCCGCGATCATCCGCCGCTGCGCTCCGGCGCGGCCGGCTGGCCGGGCGTCAGGGTGTTCCAGCTGGCCGCCGGGGGCGCCGCGCCCTTGGAGGGGTCCCAATGGCCGCTCCGCTTCAGCGCGTCGGCGACCTCGGGCGGCATATAGGTCTCGTCATGGCGGGCCAGCACCTCGCTGGCGCGGAACTGGCCGTCGAGGCCGAGCTTGCCCAGCGTCACCACGCCCTGGCCCTCGCGGAACAGGTCGGGCAGCACGCCGACATAGCTGACGGGGACGGTGACCGGGCCGTCGGTGACGCGGAACCGCGCCTCGGGGCGGCCGTCGGCGGTCTGCTCCCGCTGCAGGCTGCCGGCCTCGACCAGCCCGCCCAGGCGGAAGGCGCGATCCGGCCCGGGGTTCTTGGTCGCGATGTCGGAGGGGGCCAGGAAGAAAACCAGATTGTCCTGGAAGGCGGTCAGCGTCAGGGCGGTCGCCGTGCCGAGGCCGAGCCCCGCCAGCACCACCAGCCACATCCGCCGCTGCTTGCGGCTCAGACTCACCCCTGCCTCCTCTCGCGCGGACCGAGCAGCGCCGTGCGCCGCTTCGCATCCGCATGGCGGCGGGCCGCCATCCAGGCCATGGAACCGAAGCCGGCCGCGGCCAGCCCCCAGGAAATGGCCACGTGCCACCAATGCTGCGTCATGCGCCGAGGCCCCCGGATGCCGCCATGATCTGGATCATCCTGCCGCCTCGTTGCGCCGCGTGTCGTTCTGGCGGGCCTGGGCCAGCTGCAGCTGCCGCAGCCGCTTCTCCATCACCGCCGCCCGCACCCGCGCCAGCACCAGCGCGGCGAAGGCGAGCGAGAAGCCCAGGGCACAGGTCAGCAAGGGATAGAGAATATCGACATGCAGCCCCGGCGCCGCGACCCGGGTGACCGAGGCCGACTGGTGCAGGGTGTTGAACCAGTCGACGCTCCACTTGATCACCGGCAGGTTCACCGCGCCGATCAGCGCCAGGATCGCCGCCGCCCGCGCGCCGCGCTCTTCCTCGTCGAAGGCGCGGACCAGCGCGGCATGGCCGATCCACAGGAAGAACAGCACCAGGACAGAGGTCATGCGGGCGTCCCAGGCCCACCAGGTGCCCCACATCGGCCGGCCCCAGAGGCTGCCGGTGGCCAGGCACAGGCCGGTCACCATGGCGCCGACCGGCGACAGCTCCCGCGCCGCGATATCGGCCAGCGGGTGGCGCCAGATCAGCGACATCAGCGAGGCGATGGCGAGGCCCAGATAGCCGCCCATGGCCAGCCAGGCCATCGGGACGTGGACATACATGATGCGGACGGTCTCGCCCTGCTGCCAGTCGGGCGGCGAGAAGACCAGCGCCCAGGCGGCGCCCACGGCCAGCACCAGCCCCGCCGCGGCCCAGAGCCAGGGCAGCAGCCGGTCGGTCATGCGCAGGAAGCGGCCGGGATTGGCGAAGCGATGCAGCCCGCCGCCGGCGCGCGGCGCGGAGACCGGCGGCGGCGCCGAGGCGCGGGGTGCAGCGGCGCGCATGCCGTCATGATGCGCCAGCGGCGCCGGCATGTCCTCGGGCGAGGGGGCGTCGACCGCCGGGGAGGCCGGGGCCTCGAAGGAGACCGGCGGGTTCACCGGGGCGGCCGGGGCCGCGTGCTGCGGCGCGCCGCCCTGCACGGGGGCGGCCTGGCGCAGCTGCGGCGGCATGCCGGCGGGCAGGCGCGGGGCGGCGGCCGGGCCACCGGCGCGGACCGGCTGCGGCATGGCCGGGCGCGGCGCGGCGGGGGCGCCGGGGACGCTGCGCGGGGCGGTCGCGGCCGGCACCTGGGCGGTGGCGACGGCCTGCACCGCGCCGCCGCCACCGACGGCGACCAGCTTCGGCCGCTCGGCCGCGCCCTGCTCGGGCAGGGCGTCTATACCGGTGGCGACCACCGAGACGCGCAGCCGGCCGTTCATGTCCTCGTCGACCGAGGAGCCGAAGATGATGTTGGCTTCCTCGTCGACCTCGCGGCGGATCCGATTCGCGGCCTCGTCGACCTCGAACAGGGTCATGTCGTAGCCGCCGGTGATGTTGATCAGCACACCCTTGGCGCCGAGCATCGAGGTGTCCTCGAGCAGCGGGTTGTTGATCGCGGCCTCGGCGGCCTTGACGGCGCGGTCCTCGCCCTCGGCCTCGCCGGTGCCCATCATCGCCTTGCCCATCTCCGCCATGACGGTGCGGATATCGGCGAAGTCGAGGTTCACCAGGCCGGGATTGACCATCAGGTCGGTGACGCCGCGCACGCCCATGTGCAGCACGTCGTCGGCCATCTTGAAGGCTTCGGCGAAGGTGGTGCGCTCATTCGCCTTGCGGAAGAGATTCTGGTTCGGGATGACGATCAGCGTGTCGACATAGGTCTGCAGCTCTTCGAGGCCCGCTTCCGCCGCCCGCTTCCGCTTCGGTCCCTCGAAGTCGAAGGGACGCGTGACCACGCCCACCGTCAGGATGCCGCGCTCCCGCGCCATGCGCGCGATGACCGGTGCCGCGCCGGTGCCCGTGCCGCCACCCATGCCCGCCGTGATGAAGACCATGTGCATGCCTTCGAGATGGCGCGCCAGGTCCTCGGTCGCCTCTTCCGCGGCGGCGCGGCCGATCTCCGGCTTGGCGCCGGCGCCCAGGCCCTGCGTCAGGTGCGGGCCAAGCTGCACGCGGCGTTCCGCGCGGCTGTGGACCAGCGCCTGCGCGTCGGTGTTGGCCACCAGGAACTCGACGCCGTCGAGTCCCATGGCGATCATGTTGTTGACGGCATTGCAGCCGGCGCCGCCGACGCCCACCACCGTGATTCGCGGACTGAAATCCGTGTGCTGCTGGCGCGGGATGGTCAGGTTCAGCGTCATGGCAGCGTTTCTCCTCGGGTAGCGGGCATAGGGTGTCGCGGGCGGGACATAGTTTGCCTCAGACGCGGTCGCGAAGCCAGTTGACGAAGCGGCCAAATCGACCGTTTCCACGATCTGGACCGGGATCGATGTCGAGCAACGGACGACCTTCGCCCGTTCCCCAGGCGACGAGCCCGAGCGTGGTCGCGAAATCGGGCCCTTGGGCACTTTCCGGCAGGCCGCGAATGGGCGCGGGACGTCCGAGCCGCACGGGTCTGTCCAAAATCTGCGCGGCGAGCTCGCGCAATCCGACGAGCTGGCTGGCGCCGCCGGTCAGCACGACTCGCGCGCCGGCGTCGCGGCCGAGCGCGGCCGCATCGAGGCGGTCGCGCACCAGCTCCAGCGTCTCCTCGATTCGCGGCCGGATGATGTTGATCACCGTGCTGCGCGGGATGCTGACGAGATGGTCCTCGTCCTCCCCCACCTGCGGCACCATCACCATGGCCTTGGCGTCGTCGCCGCCATCGAGCGCGTTGCCGTCGAGGATCTTGATGCGCTCGGCATGGGCGATCGGCGTCGCCAGGCCGCGCGCCAGGTCGTTGGTCACCTGCCAGCCGCCGACCGGGATCTGCGCGGTGTGCAGCAGGTGGCCCTCGCCATAGACGGCGATGCTGGTTGTGCCGCCGCCCATGTCCACAACCGTGGCGCCGAGCTGCCGCTCATCCTCGACCAGCACCGACAGCGCGGCCGCATAGGGGGCGGAGACCAGCTCCTCCACCTCCAGGTCGCAGCCGTGCAGGCAGACGCCGAGGTTGCGCAGCGAGGCCGAGGCCGAATCGACCAGGTGCAGCTGCGCCCCCAGCGTCTCGCAGATCATGCCACGCGGATCCTCGACGCCGGGGGTCGCGTCGATGACGAAGCCGAGCGTCGCGGCATGCACCGTCTCGCGCCCCTCGTCGGCGGCGCGGCGGCGGCTTTCGTTCAGCACGGCGCGCAGGTCGGCATCGGTCACGCCGCGCCCGCCGATCGGCCACTGGATCGTCATCAGCCGCGAATCCGGCTGGCCGCAGGACAGGTTGACGATCGCGCCGGTCAGCTTGATCTCCGCCGCTTCCTCGGCCTGGGCGACGGCGGCGCGGATGCACTGCTCCGCCTCCTGCATGTCGACGATATTGCCGCCCTTGATGCCGCGCGCGCGCTGCCAGCCGCAGCCCAGCACGCGCGGCCGGCCGTCGCCCTCGTTGCGGGCGATCAGGCAGACGATCTTGCTGCTGCCGATGTCCAGCACGCCATAGGGGCCGTTGCGCGCGCGGCGGCGGCGGGCCGCGGCGGCGGGCAGGGTCTCGGCCGGCGGGGCGACGCGCAGCAGCTTGCTCATCCGCGTCCGCTCCCGCGGCGGGCGCGCGGATCGGCCACCGCCGGCTCCGGCATGTTCTGCTGGCGCACCACCAGGCGGTCGGGCAGGCGCAGGTCGATGGCGGCGACGGGCCGGTCCATCAGCGCGCTCGAGCGCTGCAATTCGGCCAGCCGCTTCACCGCCGCATCCTCATGCGCCTCCGGCAGCAGCACGTCGGTGCCGTTGTGCAGCCGAAGGTTCCAGCGCCGCTCGCCGATCAGCACCAGCGCCTGGACGCGGCGCTGCACCTCGGGCTCGCTTTTCAGCGCGTCGTACAGCGCGGCGCCCTGGCGATGCGCGCCATCGCCCACCAGCAGCGGCAGCGGGCCGAAGGCGTCCAGCGTGTCGGCCGAGACGACGCGGCCGTCGCGGTCGACCACGGCGAATTCGCCATTGTGCTGCCAGATGGCGAAGGGCTTGCGCTCGCGCAGGGTGATCTGGATGTTGCCCGACAGGCTGCGCTGCACCTCCGCCTGCTCGATCCAGGCGATGCTTTCCAGCCGCGCCTTGGCCTGGCTCGGCGAGAAGGCCAGCAGCGGGTCGCCGTTGCGCACGCCGATGGCGGCGCGGATCAGCTCGCGCGGGGTGTTCTGCTGGCCGCGCACGACGATCTCGGTGACCGTCAGCCCGGCATTGCCGGCGATCTCCGCGACGTTCTCGGCCAGGAAGGAGAAGCGGCCGGCGGGGTCGAGCGCGCTGACCACCACGGCGCCGGCGCCGACCGCGACCAGCCCGGCCAGGCCCAGCATCGCCGGGCGCAGCATCGGCCGCTGCCGGCGCAGCCACAGCCGCACGCTGCTCGGCCGTTGCGGCGCGGCGCGGGTCGGGCGGCCGCCGTCGCTCGACAGCCGCGTGCGGTCCTCGGGGCGCAGCCGGGCGTTACGGGCCATGCCGCGCCTCCCGCACCAGCCAGGCGCAGAGCTCGGGGAAGGCGATGCCGACATGCGCCGCCTGTTCCGGCACCAGGCTGGTGCGGGTCATGCCGGGCTGCGTGTTGACCTCGAGCAGCGCCAGCCGCCCGGTGGTGTCGTCATAGCGGAAGTCGGAGCGGCTGACGCCGCGGCAGCCCAGCGCCTGGTGCGCGCGCAGCGCCGCGGTCATCGCCGCCTCGGCGATATCGGCCGGCACGCGGGCCGGGATGGTGTGCTGGCTGCCGCCATCGGCGTATTTGGCGTCGTAGTCGTAGAAGGCATGGCCGGTGCCGATCTCGGTCACCGCCAGCGGCCGGTCGCCCATCACGGCGACGGTCAGCTCGCGGCCGGCGATGTATTCCTCGGTCATGATCTGCGCCCCGTACCGCCAGCCGCGGGCGATCTCGGCGCGGCGGTTGTCGCCCTCCCGCAGGATCTCGACACCGACCGAGGAACCCTCGTTCAGCGGCTTGACCACATAGGGGCGGTCGAGCGGATCGGCGGCCTCGAGCTCCTCCGGCGTCACCACGCGGTGCTCGGCCAGCGGCAGGCCGTGGGCGGCGAAGACCGCCTTGGCCGCTGCCTTGTCCATGGCGACGGACGACGCCCGCACGCCGGAATGCGTGTAGGGGATGCCGAGCCAGTCGAGCACGCCCTGGACGCAGCCATCCTCGCCGAAGCGGCCATGCAGCGCGTTGAACACCGCGTCCGGCCGGGCCTGCTGCAGCGCCGCGATCAGCGCCGGCAGGTCGCCGGTGACCTCGACCGGGATCACCTCGAAGCCGGCCTCGCCGAGGGCGGCGATGACCTGGCCGCCGGTGGAGAGCGAGACTTCGCGCTCGGCCGAGATGCCGCCGAAGAGAACCGCGACGCGGGTCATGCCGCCTGCTCCCCGATGCGCCTGATTTCCCATTCCAGCGTGACCCCGCTTTGCGCCGCCACCCTGGCGCGCACCGCCTCGCCCAGGCCTTCGAGATCGGCGGCGCTGGCGGTGCCCAGGTTGAGCAGGAAGTTGCAGTGCTTTTCCGAGACCTGGGCGTCGCCGTGGCGCAGCCCGCGGCAACCGGCCGCGTCGATCAGCGCCCAGGCCTTGTGGCCGTCCGGATTCTTGAAGGTCGAGCCGCCGGTCCGCGCGCGCACCGGCTGGCTTTCCTCGCGCGCGGCGCGGATGGCGTTCATCCGGGCCGCGATCGCCGTGGCCTCGCCGGGCTGCGCGCGGAGCCGGGCGCGCACCACGACGCCGTCCTGCGGCAGCGACGCATGGCGATAGGTGAAGCCGAGCTCCTCGGCGGAAAGGCGCAGCAGGCCTTGCGGCGTCGCGACCTCGGCCCAGTCCAGCACGTCCTTCACCTCGGCCCCGTAGGCCCCGGCATTCATCGCGACGGCGCCGCCGATGGCGCCGGGGATGCCGCACAAAAATTCGAGGCCGGCGAGGCCGGCGGCGGCGGCATGCTCGGCCACCGTCGCATCCAGCGCGGCGGCGCCGGCGACGATGCCCTCGCCATCGACCGCGATGTCGGAAAAGCCGCGCGCCAGCTTGACGACGATGCCGCGCACCCCGCCATCGCGCAGCAGCAGGTTGGAGGCGGCGCCGATCACCGTCAGCGGCAGCCCGCGCGGCCGGTCGCGCAGCAGCAGCAACAGGTCATCGACATCCGCCGGGCGCACCAGCAGCTCGGCAGGGCCCCCGGTGCGGAACCAGGTCAGCGGCGCCAGCGGCGCCTCCTGCTGGACGCGGCCGCGCAGCGGCGGCAGGGCCGTGGGCGCGGGGTGCTGCATGGCCTGCGTCACCGGCCCCCCCCGGCCGCGCGGGGCCCGCGCGGCTGCAGCGCCGTCAGCTTCTCCGGCAGGGCATGCGCCCAGGCGGTGATATTGCCGGCGCCGAGGCAGATGACATAGTCGCCCGGCTTGGCGATGGCGTTGATCATCTCCGGCAGGCTGTCGGGGCCGGGCAGGGGGACGACGCTGCGATGGCCGTGGCTGCGCAGGCCATCGACCAGGCTGTCGCGGTCGGCGCCGGGGATCGGCTGCTCGCCGGCGGCATAGACATCGGCCACGATCACCGTGCCGGCGTCATTCATGCACTGGCAGAATTCCTCGAACAGCTGCTTCAGCCGCGAATAGCGGTGCGGCTGCACGACGGCGATGACGTCGCGCGCGCCGGCCTGGCGGGCGGCCTTCAGCACGGCGGCGATCTCCACCGGGTGGTGGCCGTAATCGTCGATGATCTGCACGCCATTGGCCTCGCCCACCCGGGTGAAGCGGCGCTTGACGCCCTTGAAGCCGGCCAGCGCCGAGCGGATCGTGCCCTCGTCGATGTCCATCTCGATGCCCACCGCGATGGCGGCCAGCGCGTTCTGCACATTGTGCTGGCCGAGCATCGGCAGGCGCATCGGCTTCAGGCTGCGGCTGCGCCCTGTGGCGCGGTCCTGCACCGTGACCTCGAAGGTGGCGCCCATGCGGTCGGTGATCAGCCGCTCGGCGCGGACATCGGCCTGCGGCGAGAAGCCGTAGGTGATCATGCGGCGGTCCACATGCGGGATCATCGCCTGGACATTGGGATGGTCGGCGCAGAGCACCGCGAAGCCATAGAAAGGAATATTGCCGACGAACTGGGCATAGCCCTGCTTCATCGCCTCCTCGGTGCCCCAGTGGTCGAGATGCTCGGCATCCATGTTGGTGACCACGGCGGCGACGGCGGGCAGGCGCAGGAAGGAGCCGTCGCTCTCATCCGCCTCGACCACCATCCAGTCGCCTTCGCCCAGGCGGGTATTGCTGCCATAGGCGTTGATGATGCCGCCATTGATGACGGTGGGGTCGAGCTTCGCCGCATCCAGCACGGTGGCGACCAGCGAGGTCGTCGTGGTCTTGCCATGGGTGCCGCCGATGGCGATGCCCCATTTCAGCCGCATCAGCTCGGCCAGCATCTCGGCGCGGCGCACCACGGGGATCAGCCGCTGCCGCGCGGCGACCACTTCCGGATTGTCGCGCTTCACCGCGGTCGAGGTGACGACGACCTGGGCGGTGCCGAGATTCTGCGCGTCATGCCCGACCTGCACGGCGATGCCGGCGGCGCGCAGCCGCTCGACATTGTAGCCCTCGGCGATGTCGCTGCCCTGGACGGTGTAGCCGAGGTTGTGCAGCACCTCGGCGATGCCCGACATGCCGATGCCGCCAATGCCGACGAAATGGATGGGACCGATATTGAGCGGCAGCGCACGCATCACTGAACTTCCTGGAGCAGGCGCTGGTCGGCGCGGGCGAGAACGAGATCGGCGAGCCGCGCCGCGGCATCGGGTGCGGCGAGTGCTGCCGCGGCGGCCGCGGCATGGGCCAGGGCGTTGGGCGATTCAAGCAGATCAGCAAGGCGTTTCGCCAGGGCCTGTGGCGAACAATCGGCCTGCGGCATGACGATTGCGGCACCATTGGCCGCCAGCGCGCGGGCATTGGCGCTCTGATGGTCGTCGATGGCGCTGGGCAACGGTACCAGGATAGCGCCGCGCCCGGCGCAGGCGAGCTCGGCCACCGTCGAGGCGCCGGCGCGCGCGACGACGAGATGCGCGGTGCCGTACAGCCCGGCGACATCGCCGAAGAAGGCGGCCAGCTCCGCCGGCACGCCGAGCGCCTCATAGGCGGCGCGCACGCGCGGCAGATCCTCGATGCGGCATTGCTGCACCAGCGACAGCCGGGTGCGCAGCGCCGGCGGCAGCAGCCCGACTGCCTCCGGCACCACATCGGAAAAAATCCGCGCGCCGAGGCTGCCGCCAAGCACGAAAAGCCGCAGCGAGCCCTGCGGCTCGGTGAAGCCCTGGCCGGCGAGTGCCGCCAGCGCCGGGCGCACCGGATTGCCGACCACGGCGGTGGCGGTGCCGGCGGGAATGCGGCTGGTCTCGGCGAAGGCCAGGGCCAGCACGTCGGCGCTGCGCGCCAGTAGCCGGTTGGCGCGGCCGAGCACGGCGTTCTGCTCGTGCAGGATGGTGGCCGGGCGGCTGCGGCCGGCGATGCTGCGCGCGGCGAGCAGCGGCGGCACGCAGGGATAGCCGCCGAAGCCCACCACCGCGGCGGGGCGCAGCCGGCGCAGCAGCCGGCGTGCCTGCAGCGTGCCGGCGGCCAGCGCCATGGCGCCGCGCGCCGCGCGGGTGATGCTGCGGCCGGCCAGGCCCGCGCCCTGCAGCACGAAGCGCTCGGCATTGGCGAAGGCGGGGCTGGAATAATCGGCGCTGCGCGCATCCGTCATCAGCGCGATGCGATGGCCGCGCCGCTGCAGCTCCGCCGCCAGCGCCTCGGCGGGGAAGAAGTGGCCGCCGGTGCCGCCGGCCGCGATGACGATGGTGCGGCTGCCGGTCATTCCTCCTCCATCCGGGCCAGGCGCCGGCGGGTCAGCGCCAGCAGCATGCCCATGCCCAGCGCCACGGCCACGACCGAGGAGCCGCCATAGGAGATGAAGGGCAGCGTCATGCCCTTGGTCGGGATCAGGTGCAGGGCGGAGGCCATGTTGATGAAGGCCTGCAGGCCGAACTGCGTCAGCAGGCCGGTGGCGCCCAGGATGATGAACATGTCCTTCTCGCCGAGCAGCCGCAGCAGGCCGCGCAGCACGACGAAGCCGAAGACGGTCAGGATCAGCAGGCAGATGGCCAGGCCGAATTCCTCGCCGGCGACGGCGAAGACGAAGTCGGCATGGGCGTCCGGCAGCATGCCCTTCAGGCGCCCCTCGCCGGGGCCGACGCCGAGCAGCCCGCCATGGCCGAAGGCCTCCATGGCGACGGTGACCTGGTAGGTGTCGCCGGCGGCGGGGTCGAGGAAGCGATCGATGCGCGACTGGAAATGCGGGAAGAAGACATAGGCGCCGATGCCGGCCAGCACGCCGCCGGCGCCGCAGAGCCCAACGATGAACAGGTTGACGCCGGCGACGAAGAGCTGGGCGAAGAAGACCGAGCCCACCACCATCAGCATGCCCATGTCCGGCTGCTTGGCCAGCACGCCGGCCACCACCAGGAACAGGCCGCAGGCGGCGGCGGTGGCGCGGATGCCCAGCGTCTTGCCTTCCGACAGCAGCCAGGCGGCGACGACGGCGAAGCAGGGCTTGAGGAATTCCGAGGGCTGCAGCGTCATGCCCGGCAGGTGCAGCCAGCGCCGCGCGCCCTTGATCTCGACGCCGATCGACAGCGTCGCCATGGTCATCAGCAGGGCGCCGGCGAAGCCCAGCAGCGCCAGCCGCCGCACCATCTTGATCGGCAGCAGCGAGATCGAGACCATCACCCCGGAGGCGATGGCCAGGAAGAAGACCTGCTTCAGGATGAACAGGTCGCGGGAGCTGGCGCCGATGCGCGCGGCGACGCCCGGGCTCGCGGCCAGCAGCATGACATAGCCGAAGCCGACCAGCGACAGCAGCGCCGCCAGGGTCCAGCGGTCGACCGTCCACCACCAGCGGCCGAGGACAGAGGTATCGGCGCGCGAGAGGGCCATCACACGGTCTCCGGCAAGGCGGCGACCAGGGCGCGGAAGGCGTCGCCCCTGGCATCGAAGCCGCTGAACTGGTCGAAACTGGCGCAGGCGGGGGAGAGCAGCACGACCCCCACCCCTTCGGCACGGGCGGCATCCAGCGCCGCGGGCACCGCGGCGGCGAGCGTGCCGAGGATGTCATGCGGCACGCCATGGGCGGCGAGCGTCGCCGCGAAGTCCGGCGCGCATTGGCCGATCAGCACGGCGCGGGCGATGCGCGGGAAAAGATGCGCGAGCGGCGCGATGCCGCCCTGCTTCGGCACGCCGCCGGCGATCCAGACCAGCCGGTCGTAGCTGGCCAGCGCCGGCGCCGTGCTCTCGGCATTGGTCGCCTTGCTGTCATTGACGAAGAGCACGCCGTCGCGCGTGCCGACCCGCTCCTGCCGGTGCGGCAGGCCGGGATAATCCGTCAGCCCTGCGGCGATCTCGTCGCGGGTGAGGCCGAGGGCGAGCGCCGCGGCGGCCGCGGCGGCGGCGTTCTGCGCATTGTGCGGGCCGGGCAGGGCCGGCGCGGCGTCCAGGTCGGCGATGACGCCAGCGTCGTCGCGCAGCGCGCGACCTTCGGCCCAGACGCCGCCGGGCTGCGCGGTCTTGCCCGAGATCGGCACGACGCGCGCCACGCGGCCGGCGGCGAAGCGGGCGCCGGACTCGTCGTCCATGCCGATGATCGCGACGTCGCCGGAGGTCTGGTTGTCGAAGACATGCGCCTTGGCGGCGGCATAGCCGGCCATGTCGCCATGCCGGTCGATATGGTCGGGCGTCAGGTTCAGCTGGATGGCGATGTCGAAGCGCAGCCGGTCGGTGCGCTCCAGCATGTAGCTCGACATCTCCAGCACATAGGTGCCGTCGTCGCCAAGCAGCGGCAGGCCGAGCGCCGCCGGGCCCAGATTGCCGCCGACTTCGGTGGCGAAGCCCGCCGCGTCCAGCAGGTGGTGCAGCAGGGCGGTGGTGGTGGACTTGCCGTTGGTGCCGGTGACGCCGACGAAGCGCGCCTGGCTGCCGGAGGCGCGGACGGCGCGGTAGAGCAGCTCGGCATCGCAGAGCACGGGCACGCCGGCGGCGCGCGCCGCGACGGCGGCCGGATGCGCCTTGGGGCGGATATGCGGGATGCCGGGCGAGAGCAGCAGCGCGTCGAAGGGGAAACCTTCGACTTCGGCCGGATTGCCGACGGGAAGGCCGGCCGCGACCGCCGCATCCCGGCTGGCCGCGTTGTCGTCCCAGCACAGAAGAGAAGCACCCCAGCCGATCAGGCGGTGGGCGGAGGGCAGCCCGGCGCGGCCGAGCCCGACCACCGCCAGCCGCTGGCCGGCGAAGGGCTGGAAGTCAGGCGCGGCGCGGCGGGCTGCGGCGTTCATCTCAGCGGATCTTCAAGGTGCTGAGGCCGACGAGGGCCAGGATCATCGCGATGATCCAGAAGCGGATGACGATGGTGGGCTCTGCCCAGCCCTTCTTCTCGAAATGGTGGTGCAGAGGCGCCATCAGGAAGACGCGGCGGCCGGTGCGCTTGAACCAGAAGACCTGGATGATGACCGAGACGGTCTCGACCACGAACAACCCGCCGACGATGGCCAGCACGATCTCATGCTTGGTGGCGACGGCCACCGCGCCGAGCGCGCCGCCCAGCGCCAGGCTGCCGGTATCGCCCATGAAGACCTTGGCCGGCGGCGCGTTGAACCAGAGGAAGCCGAGGCCCGCGCCGACGAGGGCCGAGCAGAACACCGCGAGCTCCGCCGTGCCGGCCACCGCGTTCAGCTGCAGGTAGTCGGCGAAGATGCGGTTGCCGACCAGATAGGCGATCAGCGCGAAGACGGCCGCCGCCAGCATCACCGGCACCGTCGCCAGCCCGTCCAGCCCGTCGGTCAGGTTCACCGCGTTGGAGGCGCCCATCATCACCAGCATCCCCAGCAGCGGGAACAGGATGCCGAAGTTGATCAGCGCTTCCTTGAAGAAGGGCATGGCCAGCTTGTTGGCCAGGAAGCCCGGCATCAGCCAGGTGATCCAGATGGCGGCGACCAGGCCGACACCGGCCTGCACCACCAGCTTGTTCTTGCCGGAGACGCCCTTGGTGTTGCGCTTGGTGACCTTCAGCCAGTCGTCCCAGAAGCCCAGCGCGCCATAGCCCAGCGTCACCAGCAGCACCGCCCAGACGAAGCCGTTGCGCAGATCCGCCCAGATCAGGGTGGACGCCGTCAGCGCCAGCAGCATCAGCACGCCGCCCATGGTGGGCGTGCCCTTCTTGGTCAGCAGATGCCCCTCCGGCCCATCGGCGCGGATCGGCTGGCCACCATTCTGGAAGCTCTTCAGCCAGCGGATCACGGCGGGGCCGAAGAACAGGCTGATGAACAGCGCCGTCATGCAGGCGGCGCCGGCCCGGAAGGTGACGTAGCGGAACAGGTTGAACAGGATGAACCCGTCCGCGTTCTGGGACAGGAAGGTGAAGATCATGAATGCGCCCCTTCGCGCGCCGCCGGCAGGGGACCGGGCAGCGCCGATGTCAGGGCCCGGACCACCACCGCCATGCGGCTGCCCAGGGACCCTTTCACCAGAATGACATCGCCCGGACGCACGGCCTGCCGCACCAGCGGGGCCAGTTCATCGCTGCTGTCCCGATGCGCGGCCCGCCGGTTCTCCGGCAGGGCGTCAAACAGGCCGCGCATCAGTGCACCGCAGCAAAATACCATATCCGCCGCGGCCAGCACATCTGGCAGCAGGGATGCATGCAGCGCAGGGCCGTGCTCGCCGAGCTCCCGCATGTCGCCGAGCACGGCGATTCGCCGCCCGCCGGGGCCCGGCCGCTGGGCGCCGAGCACGCCGAGGCCGGCCCGCATCGCCGGCGGCTGGCCGTTGTAGCTGTCGTCGATCAGCAGCGCCGATCCACCGGGCAGGTCGAGCACCACCCGCCCGCCGCGTCCGGCGCCGGGGCGGAATTCTTCCAAGGCCGCCAGGAAGGCCGCGCGGTCGGCGCCGAGCGATTCGGCCACCGCGATGGCGCAAAGCGCATTGACCGCCAGGTGCCGGCCGGGGGCGGCGAGGGCGAGCGTGACCCGCTCGCCGCGAACCGACAGAAAGGCCGCGCCGGATTCGGGCGCGCCGCGATAGTCGAGCAGGCGGTAATCGGCATCCGCGTCGGCGCCGAAGGTGATGACGTCCAGCCCGGCCTCGGCGGCGCGGCGCGCCAGCGTCGGAAAGCTGGCCGAATCGCGGGGCAGCACCACCGGGGAACCGGCGGCCAGGCCCTGCATGATGTCGGCCTTCTCCTCGGCGATTTCTTCCAGAGAGCCGAGATGGCCGATATGCGCGGCTTCCACCGTGGTGATGGCGGCGACATGCGGGGATGCCAGGCGGGCCAGCGGGGCGATCTCGCCGCGATGGTTCATGCCGATCTCGAGCACGCCATAGGCTGCATCGCGCGGCATGCGGGCCAGCGTCAGCGGCAGGCCCCAGTGGTTGTTGTAGCTGGCCACCGCCGCATGGGTCGGCGCCAGGGCCGACAGCCCGTGCCGCAGCATTTCCTTGGTCGTGGTCTTGCCGACCGAGCCGGTGATGGCGGCGATGCGCGCGGTGCTGCGGGCTCGCGACGCGGCGCCCAGCGCCTGCAGCCCGTCCAGCGTCTCGGCCACGCGCAGCAGCGGGGCGTCGGCGGCGACGCCGGGCGGGTCGCGGTCGACCAGCGCCGCGCTGGCGCCGCGGGCCAGGGCGTCGGCGACGAAATCATGCCCGTCGCGGGCGTCGCGCAGCGCCACGAACAGCTCGCCCGGGCCGGTGGCGCGGCTGTCGATGCCGACGGCGGTGATGGCCAGCCCGTCCGGGCAGGTCCCGCCGGTCGCCGCGCGCAGCTCGGCCGAGGTCCAGAGCGGCGTGGTCATGCAGCACCCCCCAGCAGCTGGCGCACCGTCGCGGCATCGTCGAAGGGATGCGTCACGCCGCCGATGGTCTGGCCCGGCTCGTGGCCCTTGCCGGCGACCACCAGCACGTCGCCCGGGCCCAGCGCGGCCAGGCCCGCGGCGATCGCCGCGGCGCGGTCGCCGATCTCGGTGACGTCCACCGCCTCGGCCATGCCGGCGCGGATGGCGGCGCGGATCGTGGCCGGCTCCTCGCTGCGCGGATTGTCGTCGGTGACGATGGCGTGGTCGGCCAGCCGCGCGGCGACCTCGCCCATCAGCGGGCGCTTGCCGGCATCGCGGTCGCCGCCGGCGCCGAAGACGATGTGCAGGCGGCCCTCGGCATGCGGGCGCAGCGCGGCCAGCAGCCGCTCCAGCGCGTCGGGGGTGTGGGCGTAGTCGACATAGACCGCGGCGCCGTTCGGCAGGCGCGCCGCCAGCTCCATCCGCCCGCGCACGCCGGACAACCGTGGCAGCAGGTCCAGCACCTGGTCGGCCGGCATGCCGGCGGCCACCGCCAGGCCGGCGGCCAGCAGCACATTGTCGGCCTGGAAGCGGCCGGGCAGCGGCAGCGCCAGCGCGACGGCGCGGCCGAAGACGGACAGCGCCAGGTGCTGCCCGTCCGGCCGCGGCGTGTAGGAGACGAGGCGGAAGGCGTCGCCGGCCTCGCCCACGGTCAGCAGCCGCAGGTGGCGGCGGCGGGCGACGGCCTGCAGCGCCTGCAGCATCTCGGGCGCCATGTCGGCATTGGCGACGGCGCCGTCGCCCTGGTCCAGCAGCGTGTCGAACAGCCGCAGCTTGGCCGCGGCATAGCCGGCCATGCCGCCGTGATAGTCGAGGTGGTCGCGGGTCAGGTTGGAGAAGCCGGCCGCCGTCAGCAGCAGCCCGTCCAGCCGGCGCTGCTCGAGGCCATGCGACGAGGCCTCCAGCGCCACCCGCTGCACGCCCGCCTGGGCGAGCTCCGCCAGCATGGCATGCAGCGCGACCGGGTCCGGGGTGGTCTGCGACGGCGTCTCCGGGAAGCCCGGCGCCACCAGCCCCAGCGTGCCCAGCGAGGCCGCCTTGCAGCCGGCCAGCGTCCAGATCTGGCGCAGGAAATCGACCGTGCTGGTCTTGCCGTTGGTCCCCGTCACCGCCACCGCGATGCCCGGCTGCTGGCCGTAGAAGGCGCCGGCCATGCGGGCCAGCGCCCGGCGCGGATCGGGGTCGAGCAGCAGCGGCCGCGGCGGCACGCCGGGCGGCCAGTCGGTGCCCTCCGGGGCCAGCACGGCGCCGGCGCCGCGCGCCACGGCCTCGGCGATGAAGGCGCGGCCGTCCGAGCGCAGCCCGGGCAGGGCGGCGAAGAGGAAGCCGGGGGCGACCGCCCGGCTGTCGGCGGTCAGCCCGGCGATGTCCAGGCCGATGGCGGCGCCATGGCTCGGATGGGTGCCAGGCGCCCGCCGCATGAGGTCACCGAGCCGCATCGACCCGCTCCACCTGCCGCTGCAGGGCGGGGTCGAGCGCGGTCAGGCGCAACGGCACCGGCGCCGGCAGGTTGCCGGGCCGCGTCGGGATCGGCATGGCGCCGCGCGGCACCACCGCCGGCGCCGCATCGCCGCGCGGCGCGGCGGTGGGCTGCTGGGTCGTCGTGGCGCCCCGGCCCGGCGCCGTGCCGGGGGCGTTGCCCGGGCGGCTGGCGGCCGGCGCCACGCCGCCGGCATTGCCGCCGCCGGCGGTCGCCGTGCCGGCCGAGGCGCGCGGCCGGCCCGGCTGCAGCGGGATCGAGGTGGCGGCGATGATCGCCGGATTGGCCGGGTCCTCGGGCACCAGGCCCAGGATCGGCGCGATGCGGGTCAGCACCCGGTTGGCGGCCGGCGCCGCGACCCAGCCTGCGGTGGCGTAGCCATGGCTGGAAGCATTGGCCGAGGGCTCGTCGACCATGATGTACATGGCGTAGCGCGGGCTGGGCATCGGGAAGGCGCCGACGAAGGCAGCGATGCGCTTGTTCATCAGGTAGCCGCCGCGCGGGCCGGTCTTCTGCGCCGTGCCGGTCTTGCCGCCGAGGAAATAGCCCGGCACCTCGGCGTTCTTGGCGGAGCCGTCGGTGACCACCAGCCGCATCAGCCGGCGCATGATCTCGCTGGTGCGCTCGCTGATGATGCGGGTGCCCTCGCGCTGGGTGCCGGGCGGCACCGCCATCAGCGTCGGCTGGCGCAGGACGCCGCCATTGGCGATGGCGGCGACGCCGGTTACCACATGCAGCGGGGTGACGCTGATGCCGTGGCCAAAGCTGATCGTATACATGTTGATGTCGCGCCAGGCATTGGCCGGCGGCACCAGGGGCATGGCGGTCTCCGGCAGCTCGACCTGCTGGCGCGCCAGCATGCCGGCACGGCCGAGGAATTCACGCTGCCGCTGCGGCCCGAAGGTCTCCGCCATATGCGCGGCGCCGAGATTGGACGAATAGGCCAGCATCTCGGGGAAGGTGATCCAGCGGTTCTTCCCCTTGTAGTCGCTGATGGTGAAGCGGCCGTAGCGGATCGGGCGCGAGGCGTCGAAGCTCGAGCTGTAGACATTGGCCGTGCCGTATTCGAGGGCGGCGGCGGCGGTGAACAGCTTGAAGGTCGAGCCCGGCTCGTAGACGCCGACGGTGACGCGGTTGAAGCGCTGGTCGGGCGTCGCGCCGCCGATGTCGCTGGCGTCGTAGTCGGGCAGGCTGACCATGGCGACGACCTCGCCGGTGTGGATGTCGAGCACCACGCCGGCGCCGCCGATGCCGGTGAAGTCGCTGATCGCCTGGCTGACCGCGTCGCGCAGCGCCAGCTGCACGCGGACGTCGAGCGACAGCCGCAGCGGGTCGCCGCGGTTGGTGCGCAGCTGCTCGTCGAAGCGGCGCTCGATGCCGGAGATGCCGTTGCCGTCGACATCGACATTGCCGAGCACGTGCACGGCGGCGCGGCCCTGCGGATAGTAGCGGCGCTCCGCCTCCTCGAAGTCGAGGCCGGCGACGCCGAGGTTGATGACGCCCTGCTGCTCGCGCGGGGTCAGGGCGCGGGCGACATAGACGAAGCCGCGATCGCCCGACAGCCGCTCGATCAGCTTCTCGCGGTCCAGCTGCGGCAGCACGGTGCGCAGCTTGTCGGCGACCTCGATGGGGTTCGGGATGACGCGCGGATTGGCCACCAGCGCGGTGACCGGCAGCGAGATCGCCAGGATCTCGCCATTGCGGTCGGTCACCGGGGCGCGGGTCGCGACATGGGCGACGGGCGGCTGCATGGCGCGCACCGCGGCGTTCAGCCGCTTCGGCTCGGCCGGCGCGATCACCGTGGACCAGGTGGCCTTCATGGCGACGGCCAGGAACAGCGCGCCGAAGCCCAGCGCCGCCACCACCAGCCGGCCACGGCTGCGCTCCAGCTGGGCGCGGCGGGCGAGGTCGGGCTGCGTCACCCGTACCGTGACGCCGGGGACGGGCGTCGGGTCCAGCAGCTCCGGCGCGCCGGCATGCGGGCGGCGCAGCGGCGGCGAATCGGGCGAGGGCGGCGGCAGGTGGGTCATGGCCGGCTCACTGGTTCCAGGTGCCGCGGACCGGCACGGGGGCGGCCAGCGGCACCGGCGGCGCCAGGCTGCTGCCGCCTGCCATGCCGAGCGCCGAGCCGCCATTCGGCAGGGTGGCCGCGTTCGCCCGGCCGATCGGCAGGTGGGCGGCGGTGCGCAGCAGGCCGGCCTCGGGGCGCGGCGCGGCGCGCGCATCGGCGATCATGGGCGAGGGCGCCGGGCGCGGCGCGACGGCGATCGGCGCCGGGGTGGCGATGGG
>NZ_CACSJM010000102.1 GCF_902706185.1 Roseomonas sp. 18066
GGGCTTCGCCAGGGGGGGCAGGCTCGGCGGACGGGCGGCGTGGCACGGCCTGCGGCATGATCCGGCGGGAGGAAGGGTGGCGGAAGCGGAGACTCGCGAAGGCGTATAATCCTTTCCACACCGTTTTGCATCCGGCGTGACGGTGCTTTCGGCCGGGCGCGCCAGCCGGTATTCCATGCCGTCCGGCAAGGCGCGCCAGACCGGTGGCGCGGCCGGTGGCGCGGCCGGTGGCCCGGCTGGGGACGGGGAAGGGGGCGGCGATGGACAGCCAGGTGCGGCATATTCTGGCGCTGTCGCGGCGCGGGCTGCTGCGCGGCGGGCTGGGCATGGCGGCGCTGGCGGCGCTGCAGCCGGGGGCGGCGCGCCGGGCCCTGGCGCAGCCGGCCTTCGGCAGCAACCCCTTCACCCTCGGCGTCGCCTCGGGCGATCCCTGGCCGGATGGCATGGTGCTCTGGACCCGGCTGGCGCCGGCGCCGCTGGAAGGCGGCGGCATGCCGATGCTGGCGGTGCCGGTGGCCTGGGACCTGGCCGAGGATGCCGGCTTCCGGACGATCATCCGCCAGGGCGAGGCGCTGGCCCGGCCGGAGCTCGGCCATGCGCTGCATGTCGAGCTGACCGGCCTGCCCGCCGGTTCTTCTTTCCACTACCGCTTCCGCGTCGGCGGCTGGGAATCGCCGGTGGGCCGCACCCGCACGGCGCCCGCGGCGGATGGCAGCCCGCGCCGGCTGCGCTTCGTCAATGCCGGCTGCCAGAACTACGAGCATGGCTTCTTCAGCGCCTGGCGGCATATCGCCGCGGAGGACGACCTCGATTTCGTCTTCCACTACGGCGACTACATCTACGAGGGCGGCCCGCGCGGCGGCCAGCCCCGCCGGCACAACTCGGCGGAGGTCTATTCGCTCGAGGCCTATCGGAACCGCTACGCCCTGTACAAGCTGGACCCCGACCTGGCGGCGGCCCAGGCGGCGCATCCCTTCCTGCCCTCCTTCGACGACCACGAGGTCGACAATGACTGGGCTGGCCCTTTCTCCGAGGAGGACGGGTCGCGCCGCGACCGCCCGGCGGTGCCGCCGGAGATCTTTGCGCTGCGCAAGCAGGCCGCCTTCCAGGCCTGGTACGAGCATATGCCGCTGCGCCCCAGCCAGCTGCCGCGCGGCCCCGAGATCACCGCCTATCGCGGCCTGCGCTTCGGCCGCCTGCTGGAGGTTTCTGTCCTCGACACCCGCAGCTTCCGCACCGACCAGCCCTGCGGCGGCGCGACGGCGGCGAGCTGTCCGGCGCGGGAGGACCCGGCAGCCCAGATGATCGGCCCGCAGCAAGAAAGATGGCTGTCGGACCGGCTGCGCCCCGGCCGCGCCCGCTGGTCGCTGCTGGCCCAGCAGGTGCCGATGCTGCAGCGCGACACCGGCGCCGACACCCCGCGCTATGCCATGGACAAGTGGGATGGCTATCCCGCCGCCCGCGACCGCCTCTTCGCGCGGGTGCAGGAGAGCGGGCTGCAGGGGCTGGTGGTGGTCTCCGGCGACGTGCATGCCGCCTGGGCCGGCACGCTGCTGCGCGATTTCGCCCGGCCGGAGCGCGGCGCCGTGGGGGTGGAATTCACCGCCAGCTCGATCAGCTCCGGCGGCGACGGGACCGAGCATCTGCCGGCCACCCCGCGCATCCTGGCGCGCAACCCGCATCTGGCCTTCTTCAACAACCGCCGCGGCTACACCCTGCACGAGGTCACGGCGCAGACCGTGACCGCCCGGTTCCGCGCCGTGGCCGCGGTCAGCCATCCTGCTGCAGCGCGGGAGGATCGGGGGTATTTCGCGGTGGAGCATGGCAGCCCCGCGCTTAATCCTGGCTGAATGCCACGAGACGGGTTGCGCCGGCCGCCACGGGTGGTAGCCCTGTCAGCGCGGACCGGTCTATCCTGGCCGGCCAAAAATTCTTTTGAGGAAGCTGAGTGTCATGACGGTGCGCGGGTGGCAGCCCGGAAGCTGGCGCGAAATGCCCATCCGGCAGGTGCCGGATTATCCGGACCAGGCCAAGTTGAATGCCATGGAATCCCGGCTCGCGAGCTTTCCGCCGCTCGTTTTTGCAGGCGAGGCCCGGCGGTTGCAGCAGTCCCTGGCGAAAGCCGGCCAGGGTCGGGCCTTCGTGCTGCAGGGCGGCGATTGCGCCGAGAGCTTCGCCGATTTCCGCGCCAACCCGATCCGCGACACCTTCCGCGTGCTGCTGCAGATGGCGGTGGTGCTGACCTTCGGCGGCAGCCTGCCGGTGGTGAAGCTGGGCCGCATGGCCGGGCAGTTCGCCAAGCCGCGCTCCTCCGACACCGAGACGGTCGAGGGCACCACGCTGCCCTCCTATCGCGGCGACATCATCAACGGGCCGGAATTCACCGCCGCCGCCCGCATCCCCGACCCGTCGCGGATGGAATTCGCCTATATGCAGTCGGCCGGCACGCTGAACCTGCTGCGCGCCTTCGCCACCGGCGGCTATGCCGACCTGCACGAGGTGCATCGCTGGAACCTGGGCTTCGTGCAGCGCTCGCCGCTGGCCGAGCGCTACCGCGACCTGACCGTGCGCATCGACGAGACGCTGCGCTTCATGGCCGCCTGCGGCATGTCGGAAGCGCCCCAGGTGCGCGAGACCGACTTCTACACCAGCCACGAGGCGCTGCTGCTGCCCTATGAGGAAGCGCTGACCCGCGTCGATAGCACGACCGACGAGTGGTATGCCTGCTCGGCCCACTTCCTGTGGATCGGCGACCGCACCCGCCAGCCGGACGGCGCCCATGTCGAGTTCCTGCGCGGCGTGAAGAACCCGCTCGGGCTCAAGGTCGGCCCTTCGACCGACCCCGACGAGCTGGTGAAGCTCACGGAAATCCTGAACCCGGAGAATATCCCGGGCCGGCTGACGCTGATCAGCCGCATGGGCGCCGCGAAGGTGGCCGACAAGCTGCCGCCGCTGCTGCGCGCCGTGAAGCGCGCCGGGCGCGAGGTGGTCTGGATCTCCGACCCGATGCACGGCAACACCCACACTGCCGGCAACTACAAGACCCGCTCCTTCGACGCGATTTTGGCGGAGCTGCGCGGCTTCTTCGACGCGCACCAGGCCGAGGGCACCTGGGCCGGCGGCGTGCATGTCGAGATGACCGGCAGCGACGTCACCGAATGCATCGGCGGCGCCCACAAGCTGTCGGAGGCCGACCTCTCCGGCAACTACGCCACCTTCTGCGACCCGCGGCTGAATGCCGAGCAGGCGCTGGAGCTGGCCTTCCTGGTGGCCGAGGAGCTGAAGGCCCGCCGGCCGGACGGCGCCGCGCTGCCGCTGCTGGCGGCCCAGTGAACGATCGCCCCGTGAGCGACCGGCTGCCGCCCCGCCCCGCCGGCGGGGCGGGGTCTGGCCCCACCTCCGGTCCGACGCTCGGTCCGCTGGGCGATGCCGAGATCACCCGGCAGACCGACGCCTATTTCAACCGCACCAAGGCCATCGTGCATCGCTTCGGCGATGCGCGGGTGACCTATGCGGTGTTCCTGCGCCGCCCCGTCGTCTCCGCCCCGCGGCTGATGATCGAATGGCTGGAGCAGGTCTCGGCCGAGCGCGGCACGCCGATCGAGATCGAGCTGATGCACAAGGAAGGCGAGTGGGTCGGCGCGGGCGACCCGCTGATCTACCTGACCGGCTCCTTCGAGCACCTGGCCGATCTGGAGACGCTCTACCTGCAGAAGCTGGGCCCGCCCTGCGTCGCCGCGCACAATGCCTACCAGATGTGCCTGGAGCTGCCGGGCGCCGCCTTCCTGGCCATGGAGGCACGGCACTGCGCCGGCGCCGAGATGCAGGAAATGATGGCCTATGCCGCCGCCGTCGGCAGCGCCGCCGCCCGCCGCGAGGGCGCCCGCGGCTTCGTCGGCAACGCCAATGACTCGACCGCGCATTGGTTCGGCAACGAGCGCGGCTTCGGCACCATGCCGCATGCCCTGATCGGCTATGCCCGCAGCACCGTCCGCGCCGCCGAGATGTTCCACGAGACCTTCCCCGACGAAGGCCTGACCGTGCTGGTGGATTATTTCGGCCGCGAGGTCACCGACACCCTCGGCGTCTGCCAGCGCTTCCCCGAGCTGGCCGCGGCCGGGCAGCTGTCGGTCCGCCTCGACACCCATGGCGGGCGGTTCCTCGAGGGCCTGGACCCGGCGGCCTCCTATGCCGTGCTGGAACGCCATGTGCCGGGCGCCATCCGCCGCTACCGCTCGGAGACCGAGCTGCGCCACCTGGTGGGCACCGGCGTCTCCGCCGCCGCCATCTGGCGCATCCGCGAGGCGATGGACGAGGCCGGCTTCCCCAAGGTGAAGATCGTCGCCTCCTCCGGCTTCGGGGTGACCAAGTGCCGGGTGATGAACGAAGCCAAGGCCCCGGTCGACGTGGTCGGCACCGGCAGCTTCATTCCCAATACCTGGAGCGAAACCTACGCCACGGCCGATATCGTCTCCTATGACGGCGTCGCCCGGGTGAAGCTGGGGCGCGAATTCCTGCTCCACCGGCATGGCGAGCGGAAGAAAAGCGTGAGCAACTGAAGAAAAGGCAGGGGTAGGCCAGGGGAATGAATTCCCCTGGACCCCTTCTTTTTTCTTTCGGACTGCCGTCCACGTGACGACAGTTCGCGCTACGGCCAGTGCACAGAAAAAAGATGGGGGTTTGGGGGAATTCATTCCCCCAACCTTCTATGCTGCCAACTGCACGGCCTTCTTTTCAAACAACGCTGACGCTTTCTCCAGCAACTGCGCCTTCACCTCCGCGACGAAGGGGTTGTCTTCGGTGATGGTCCGGAACAGCGCCTCGCTGTCCTGCGACACCATGGCGGTCGCGCGGATCAGGTGGTCGAAGCTGGCGGTGGTGTGGGGCAGGGCCGGCATGTCGAGGCCGGAGACCAGGCGCGCCACCAGATGGGTCAGGCCCTGCACCCAGGCCATCTGGCGGTCGTGGTCCTCGGGCGTCATCTGCACGACCGCCAGGCCGAGGCCGCGGAGCATCCGGGCGGCCAGGCGGGCGCGGGGGCTGGGCCGGCCGGGGCACAGCACCATGCGCAGCCCTTCGATCCCGTCGCGGCCGGATTGCGGGCCGAACAGCGGGTGGGTGCCGAGCAGCTCGACATGCTCGGGCAGGATGCCGCGCAGCACCGCCAGCGGGTGGGTCTTGATCGAGCAGACCTCGACGACCAGGGCGCCGGGCCGCAGGTGCGGGGCGATGGCGCGGGCGGCCTCGGCCAGGCGGGCGACGGGGACGGCCAGGATCACCACCGGCTGGGCCGCGGCCTGGGCCAGCGGGGCGCTGTCCGGCTGGCCAGGGTCATGGCCGAGCACGGGGCCCAGCTGCTGCAGATGCGGCCGGCAGAAGGCGCCGAAGGCACCGAGGCCGATCAATCCAAACTGGGGTCGCTGGCGGTGGAGGCTGGACATGGAACCCTCGGGGCGTGGGGGCCACCGCAGGGGAGATGTCTCGACACGAAAATGCCGCCCTGCGGCGGCTTCGTTCGATCAGGATAGATCAGACCGGGCCGCTCGTTATGAGGAGCGGCGGTAATACAGGCGCGGCAGGGGCGCGATCGCGGTCATCGCCGGCATGATTGCCCCTGCCGCGCCGCGGCGTCAAGCGGTCGGCTGCTTGCGCCAGGGGGCGAAGGCTTCGGCGCCGGCGTCGCCCAGGCGGCTGAGCAGCAGGGGCCAGGCCTTCAGCCCGTCTTCCAGGGAGGACAGGCGGAAAAACTCGTTGGGGGCGTGGACGTCCTCGTCGGGCATGGCGAAGCCGAACATCAGCGTGTCGATGCCCAGCATCTCCTGGAAGATGCCGGTGATCGGCAGGGTGCCGCCGATGCGCGCCCGGGCCGGGGCGCGGCCGAGCGTCTGGCGCACCACCGCCTCGGCCGCGACCAGCAGCGGATGGCCGTCGGGCAGGGTGGAGGAGGGCGAATTGCCGCCCAGGGGCGAGAATTCCAGCGTCACGCCCGCCGGGCAATGCGCCTGCAGGTGGTCGAGGATCTTCTGGCGGGCGGCGTCGGCATCCTGGCCGGGCACCAGGCGGGCGGTGATCTTGGCGCGGGCCTCGGCGGCGATGACGGTCTTGCTGCCGGCGCCGGTATAGCCGCCCCACATCCCGTTGACGTCGATCGAGGGACGCAGCGTGACGCGCTCGCGCACCGCATAGGCCGGGTCGCCATGCGGGATGGCGCCGACGCTGCCATAGAACAGGGAATCATCGCCGGCGAGCTCGGCGGCATCCGCCCGGTCGCGGTTGGTCAGCGGCGTGGCGTCGCTGTCGAAACCGGGGACCAGGATGCGGCCAGCCTCGTCATGCAGGGTGGTGACCAGGCGGGCGAGCTCGTGCAGGGCGTTGCGCACGGCGCCGCCATAGCGGCCGGAATGCATGTCCTTCTGGGCCGAGCGGAGGGTGACCTCCAGCTTGCACAACCCGCGCGAGCCGGTGTTCAGCGTCGGGATGGTGGTGCTGGCGCGGCCGCCATCGGCCGACAGCACGGCATCCGCCGCCAGCAGCGCGCGATAGGTGTCGATGATGCGGCGGATGCTGGGGCTGCCGGTCTCTTCCTCGCCTTCCAGGAAGAACTTGACGTTGACCGGGCAGCCGCCTTCGACGGCCAGGAAGGCGCCGATGGTCTCGACGGCGATGAGCGTCGAGCCCTTCACGTCGGAGGCGCCGCGGGCATAGAGGCGGTCGTCGCGGATGGCGGGCTCGAAGGGCGGCGTGACCCATTGGTCCAGCGGGTCGGGCGGCTGCACGTCGTAATGGCCATAGACGACGATGGTCGGCTTGCCGGGCGCGCCGAGCCATTCGCCATAGACCGCCGGCTGGCCGCCGCCATCGAGCAGCTGGACCTTCTGCAGCCCGAGCTCGGTCAGGCGGGCGAGCAGGAACTCGCGCGTGGCCACCATGCCGGCGTCATAGGCGGGGTCGGTGCTGACGCTGGGCAGGCGCAGCAGCGCCTTCAGCCGCTCCAGAATGGCGTCCTGATCGGCGACCAGACGGTCGGCAACGGCTTGGCTCATGACGGCAGGAATCCTTAGTCCAGGCGGGCGAGGTGCGGGGTCAGGCGCGGATGCGCCTCGAGCACCCAGGGGTCGTGGGCGGGGATGACCAGGGCCGGGCTGTCGGCCAGGGCCTCGACCTTGTCGAAACCCGCCAGCGCGTCGCCGACATGGTAGAGCGTCGGGAAGGGCAGGCGGCGGGCCAGGTGGTCGCGCAGCGGCACGGTGTCGCCGGCCAGCACCATCCAGCCGCGCCGGGTGCGGATCCGCAGGAATTGCAGCCCGTCGGTATGGCCGCCGGCATGGTGCAGGGTCAGGCCCGGGGCGAGGGCGACCGTGCCGTCATGCAGCACCATCCGCCCCTGGTGCAGCAGGGCGACATGCGCGGCGATGTCGTCCGCCAGGTAGCCGGAGCGCAGCGCGGCGTGGCGCATGGCGGGGCCGGTGACATAGGCCATCTCGCGGGCCTGCATGTGGAAGGTGGCGTTCGGGAACAGCCCGGGCTGGCCGGCATGGTCCCAGTGCAGATGGGTCTGCACCACGTGCTTCACGTCGTCGGGGTCGATGCCGAGGGCGGCGAAGGCTTCCGGCAGCGTGCCTTCCACCGGCTTGGCGTAATGGGCGCAGGCGGCTGCCGTCGCTGCTGTGTCCACCGCCACCCAGCCGAGCGGGCCGCGCAGCAGGAAAGCATGGTAGGCGAAGGGCGATTTCTCATCCCCGCCGGCGCCGCCCAGAAAGCTGCGCGCGGCCAGCCGGTCGGGGTCGAGCGCGAAGCGGAGCGCATAGGCTTCCCAGAGCTCGCTCACGGCCGCATCCCCATCAGGCTGAGCCCGCCATCCACCACGACGGTGCTGCCGGTGACATAGGACGAAAATTCGCTGGCGAGGAACAGCACGGCGCCGGCGGCATCGCGCGGCGTGCCGATGCGCTGCGCCGGGATCAGCGCCATCTTCTGCGCCCGCCAGGCCGGGTCGGCCAGCGCCGTGCGGTTGAAGTCGCTCTCGATGGTGCCGGGGGCGATCAGGTTCACGGTGATGCCGTCTGGGGCCAGCTCCAGCGCCATCTGCCGGGCCAGCTGCATCAGCCCGCCCTTGGCGCTGCCATAGGCGACCAGGCCGGGGTTCGGCATCCACTGGTTGACCGACGACGTGAAGACGATCCGGCCGCCCTGGCCGCCCGCCCGCATGATGCCGGCGGCCTCCCGGGCCAGCGCGAAGGCACCGGACAGGTTCACCGCATGGACCCGGGCGAACTCTTCATCCGTCGTCTCGGCCAGCGGCTTGCGCAGCAGCATCCCGGCATTGCTGACCAGGATGTCGAGCCCGCCCAGCGCCTCCGCCGCGCGATGCGCCAGCGCGCCCGCGGCGGTGGCGTCGCCGAGATCCGCCTGCAGCGCGACGCCGCCGCATTCCGCGGCCAGCGACGCCGCCGCCTCGGGCTCGGCCAGGTGGTGGATGGCGACGCGGGCGCCGGCCTCGGCCAGCAGGCGGGCGGAGGCACGGCCGATGCCCTCGGTGCCGGCGCCGGTGACCAGCGCGCGGCGGCCCGACAGGTCGATGGCGACCGACATCAGCGCGCCGGCCGCACTTCGATGGCCAGCGTCTCCTCGTCGCCGCGCGGGGTGAAGTCGACCCGGTCGGCCCGCCCGGCCCAGACGGATTCGAAGGTCAGGATCGGCACCAGCAGGTTCTGCGCCATGGTCTTCTCCATCGCCTCCTCCAGCAAAGCGCGGCGGGCGCCCTCGTCCAGGGTGCGGCGGGCGCGCTGGATCAGCGCGTCGATCTCGGGGTCGCCGATGCCGGAATAGTTGATGGCGCCGAGGCCCAGCGCCCGGTCCGGCGTGTGGATCTGGCTGGTTAGGAAATAGCTGCTCTCGCCGGTCAGGCTGCCCCAGCCGGCGGCATGCAGCGGCCATTCGCGGCGGGCGCGGGCGGGGAAGAAGGTGGCGCGCGGCAGGGCGTTCAGCTCCACCCGGATGCCGACGCGCTGCAGCTGCTGCGCCGCCGCCTCGCAGATCTTGCTGTCATTGACGAAGCGGTCGTTGGGGCAGGCGAGCGTCGTCTGGAAGCCATTGGGGTAGCCCGCCTCGCGCAGCAGGCTGCGGGCGCGCTCGGCATCGAAGCGGGCGGGGGCGATGCGGCTGGAATGGCCGAAATACCCCTCCGGCACCGCCTGGTTGGCGGCGCGGGCGCGGCCCTCCATCAGCCGGTCGACGATGGCCTGGCGGTTGATCGCCAGCGACATGGCCTCGCGCACCCGGGCATCCTTCCAGGGGTTGCGCGGCAGCGGCTGGCCTTGCGCGTCGCGCACGGCCGGCAGCGGCTCCTTCCCGATCTCCGGGAACAGCATGTAGACATAGGCCGAGGGGCCGCTGAAGACGCGGTAGCGCCGGGCGCCCTCGCTCTTCTCCAGCCGCGCCACGTCCTGCAGCGGCACGGCGTTGATGAAGTCGACATCGCCGGACAGCAGCGCGCCGACCCGCGCCCCGTCGCTGGGGATCGGCCGGAAGCTGACCCGCGACCAGGCCGGGGGCGGGTCGAAATAGCCGCTGTTGCGCTCCAGCACGAGCGGCTGCCCGGGCTGCCACGAGGCCAGCCGATACGGCCCGGTGCCGATTGCCGCCGTGCCGTTGTTGAACTCGGCCGTCGTCCGCAGCCCCTTGGCCGAGGACAGGATGAAGATATTCGACAGGTTGACCGGCAGCAGCGGCACCGGCCCCTCGGTCAGGAAGCGCACGGTGCGGGCATCGACCACCTGCACCTCGCGGATGCCCTGGATATAGGTGGCGTAGCTGTTCGGATTGCCCTGCACGTTGGGCACGCGGGCGATGGTGAAGCGCACATCCTCGGCGGTCAGCGGGCTGCCGTCATGGAAGCGCACGCCGTCGCGCAGGCGGAATTCCCAGGTGGTGTCGTCGATCGCCTTCCAGCTTTCCGCCAGCGACGGCCGCAGCTGCAGCGAGGCATCGCGCGACAGCAGCGTGTCGTAGATGTTGCGCAGCGCCGAGGTGTTGGTGCCCAGCAGATTGAATTGCGGGTCCAGCGTGCCGGGCTCGCCCTGCATGCCGACGGTCAGCTCCTGCGCCACGGCCGGGCAGGCGGCGGCCAAGGCAAGGGCGGCGAGCGCCGCGGGGACGAATCTCGACATGGCAGGTAGCCTTCCGGGAGGGGCGTTCGTTGCCCATCCCGCGCGCAAGCCAGGGCGCTGTCAATCCGGCCGGTTCACGGGCGCTTGACGCGGGCCCTGGCCGTGCGAGGCTCCAGGCCATGCGCATCCATGTCCAGAATCCGGCCGGCGAGACGGTCTTCCCCATCACGCAGGCCCAGTGGGACGCGGCCATCGCCCGCGCGCCGGACATGGCCGACCTCCAGGTCAGCTTCGCCAACGACGAGGCCGGCTACGCCGCCGCCATGCAGGAGGCCGAGCTGGTCGTCACCTGGACGCGGGAGGTGCTGAACCGCTTCGGCCAGGACCAGCTCAAGGCCAGCCGCGACTTCGCGCCGAAGCTGCAGACCATCTTCTGCACCTCGGCAGGGCTCGACCGCCTGGCGCCCTTCGCCTGGCTGCCCGACGACGTCGCCCTGCTGAACAACCGCGGGGCGCATGCCAACAAGGCCGGTGAGTTCGGCATCATGGCCCTGCTGATGCTGGCCAACCACATCCCGCATTTCGCCGAGAGCCAGCGCGAAGGCGCATGGTCGCCCCGCTTCGCCTCGGTCCTGGCCGGCCGCACCGTGGTGATCGTCGGCCTGGGCTCGCTCGGCGGCGCCGTCGCCGGCCGCGCCAGGCAATTCGGCATGAAGGTCATCGGCGTGCGCCATACCGCCGCCCCGCACGAGTCGTGCGAGGAGGTGGTGGCGCAGAGCGATATCGATACCGTGCTGCCCCGCGCCGACTATCTGGTGCTGGCCTGCCCGCTGACGCCGCAGACCCAGGGGCTGATGGATGCCCGCCGCTTCGCCCTGCTGAAGAAGGGCGCCCGCATCGTCAATATCGGCCGCGGCGGGCTGTGGGACCAGGAAGCCCTGGCCGACGCGCTGGACAGCGGCCAGCTGGGCGGCGTGGTGACCGACGTGACCACGCCGGAGCCGCTGCCGAAGGACCACCGCCTGTGGCGGACCAAGGGCCTGTTCATCACGCCGCACATGTCGTCGGACGACCCCGAGACCTACAACGACAACAGCCTGGATATCCTCTTCGCCAATATCCGCGCGGCGCGCAGCGGCAAGGCGATGCCCAATCGGGTGCTGCCGCATAAGGGTTATTGAGAGAAGGCAGACAAAGGCGAGGGGAATGAATTCCCCTCGACCCCTTCTTTTTTCTGATCACCGGCCGTGGCGGGACCTGCGCCAGGCCACAGGCGACACCACGGCATCACGGCGGGACGCCGTCATATGAAAACAGCGCGCCCTGAAAGGTCGCGCTGCGCATCGGCCGTTTCACGTACCGTCGTCACGTGGACACGGCAGTCCGAAAGAAAAAAGAAGGGGTTTTGGGGGAATTCATTCCCCCAACCTTGTCTTCGTCTTCTCTACTTCTGGATCGACTTCGCGATCGGCGCGATGAACTGCGCTTCGGTGTCCCAGGGGAACAGGATCCAGGTATCCTGGGACACTTCGGTGATGAAGGTGTCGACCAGCGGCTTGCCGGCGGGCTTGGCGTAGACCGTCGCGAAATGCGCCTTGGGCAGCATGGCGCGGACCAGCCTGGCCGTGGTGCCGGTGTCGACCAGGTCGTCCAGCACCAGCCAGCCTTCGCCGTCGCCGGCGGCGACCGGGTGCTTGGCCACCACCGGCTCGCCGCGCTTCTCCTCGTCATAGGTGACGATGGAGACGCTTTCGATCAGCCGGCAGTCCAGCTCGCGCGCGACGATCGCGGCCGGGATCAGCCCGCCGCGGGTGATGGCGACGATGCCGGTCCAGGGGCCGCGCTCGATCAGGCGCCAGGCCAGGGCCTTGCTGTCGCGGTGCAGCTGGTCCCAGCTGACGGTGTAGTAGCGCGGCGGCATGCTCAGAACATCTTCCCACCGTTGGGGACTTTGAAATCGGGCTTCAGCAGCACCACGGCGCCTTCGCTGTCGGGCAGGCCGAGGGTCAGCACCTGGCTTTCGAAGCCGGCGATGCGGCGCGGCGGGAAATTCACCACGCAGAGCACCTGGCGCCCGATCAGCTTGTCCGGGGTGTAATGGGCGGTGACCTGGGCCGAGGACTTCCGGATGCCGATCTCCGGCCCCAGGTCGATCTCCAGCTTGAAGGCGGGCTTACGCGCGCCTTCCAGGGGGCGGGCATCGACCACCGTGCCGACACGGATGTCGAGGCGGTCGAAATCGTCGATCGTCGCGGTGGCTTCCATCCGGAATCGATAGCGCAGCCAGCCGGGCGGCGGAAGTGGGCGGATTGCTGCGGGCGCCGAGCCGTGCCAGCCTCGCCGCCTCCTGATCGACGTCCAGTTCGAAAGCATCCCATGCGCGACTTCCACGCCCCCGGCCGCAGCCCTGTCCTCGCCACCCATGGGATGGCCGCCACCTCCATGCCGGCGGCGACGTTGACCGCCCTCGACATCCTGCGCCAGGGCGGCAACGCCATGGACGCCGCCATCGCCGCCTGCGCCGTGCTGGCGGTGATCGAGCCGCAATCCACCGGCATCGGCGGCGACAATTTTTGTCTCTACGCCCCGGCGGGGACGGGGAAGGTTGTCGCGATGAACGGCTCGGGGCGTGCGCCCGCGGGTGCCACGCCGGAGAAGCTGCGCGCGGACGGGCTGACCGCCATGGTCAATACCTCGGCGCATTCGGTGACCGTGCCCGGCGCCGTCTCCGCCTGGGAGAAGCTGAACAAGGCGCATGGCAAGCTGTCGCTGGCGCAGATCCTGGCGCCGGCCATCAAGATCGCCGAGGAAGGCCACCCCGTGCATGGCCGCGTCGCCAGCGACTGGGAGTCGGCGGCGCCGAAGCTCGCCAAGAATGCTGCGGCTGCGAAGCACTTCCTGAAGGACGGCAAAGCCTTCGCTGTCGGCGACAAGTTCGCCCAGCCGGCCCTGGCCAAGACGCTCCGCGCCATCGGCGAGCGCGGCGCCCGCGCCTTCTACGAGGGTGAGATCGCGGCCGACATGGTCGCCGCCCTGCAGGCCGCCGGCGGCACCCATACCGAGGCGGATTTCGCCGCCGGCCTCGACGTCGCCGAATTCGTCACCCCGATCCAGACCAAGTGGAAGGGCCTCGACGTCTACCAGTGCCCGCCGAACGGCTCGGGCCTGCTGGTGCTGCAGATGCTCGGTGTCCTCGGCCAGTGCGAGACGCCGGAAGGCGGGCCGCTCGGCGTCACCCGCCTGCACCGCCACATCGAGGCCGCGCGCCTCGCCTATCGCGACCGCGACGGTTTCCTGGCGGATCCGTCCCAGGTCGAGGTGCCGGTCGCCAAGCTGACGTCCGACGAATACACGACCAAGCTGCGCGCCCTGATCCGCGACGACGTCGCGATGAAGGAGCTGCCGCCGGCCGGCATGGCCGAGATGCTGCCGAAGCACAAGGACACCGTCTATCTCTGCGTCGTCGACGCCGAGGGCAATGCCTGCTCCTTCATCAACTCGCTGTTCGAGAGCTTCGGCTCCGGCATCCTGGCCGAGACCAGCGGCGTCATGCTGCACAATCGCGGCTTCGGCTTCCGCCTGCAGGAAGGCCACCCGAACTGCATCGCGCCGAACAAGCGCCCGATGCACACCATCATCCCCGGCATGGTGATGAAGGATGGCCGCGCCATCATGCCCTTCGGCGTCATGGGCGGGCATTTCCAGCCGATGGGCCAGACCCTGTTCCTGACCAACCACTTCGAGTTCGGCCTGGACCTGCAGGAGTCGCTCGACCTGCCGCGGCTCTTCCCCTACGCCGGCAAGCTGCAGGTGGAGCGCGGCATCCCGGCCTCGGTGCTCGACCAGCTCAGCCGCCTCGGCCACACCATCGAAATGATGGACAAGCCGCATGGCGGCGGCCAGGCGATCTTCATCGACCATGCGCGCGGCGTGCTGGTCGGCGCCTCCGACCCGCGCAAGGATGGCTGCGCCCTCGGCTATTGATGCCTGACCCCGCGGGGGGCGCCACGCCCCTCGCGGATCTTGCCGTGCTGCCCTGAGGAGTTCCCGCGTGACCGAAGCCTGCGACCTTTCCGCCGTCACCGCCCGCCGCCTGATCGGCGAGAAGAAGCTGTCCCCCGTCGAGCTGCTGGACAGCTGCATCGCCCGCATCGGCGCGGTGAACCACGCGGTCAACGCCATGGTCGCGCTGGACGAAAGCCGCGCCCGCAAGTCAGCCAAGGCGGCCGAGCAGGCGGTGATGAAGGGCGAGAAGCTGGGCGCGCTGCACGGCCTGCCGCTGGGCATCAAGGACCTCGACGACACCGAGGGGCTGCGCACCACCTTCGGCAGCCCGATCTTCAAGGACAATATCCCCGCCCGCGATTCCCAGATGGTCGCCGACCTGAAGGCCGCCGGCGGCATCGTGCTGGGCAAGACCAACACCCCGGAATTCGGCGCCGGCGCCAACACCCGCAACGCCGTCTATGGCGCCACCGGCAATCCCTTCGACCCGAGCAAGTCGGCCGCCGGCTCCTCCGGCGGGTCGGGCGTGGTGCTGGCGACGGGGATGGTGCCGCTGGCCAGCGGCTCCGACACCGGCGGCTCGCTGCGCAACCCCGCCGCCTTCAACGGCATCGTCGGCTTCCGCCCCAGCCCCGGGCTGATCCCCGCCGATCGCCGCCTGCTGGGCTGGTCGAACCTGCCGGTGCTCGGGCCGATGGCGCGCGACGTCAACGACCTGGCGCTGATGCTCTCCGCCATGGCCGCCGACCACGGCATCGACCCGCTGGCCTACACGCTGCCCGACCAGGATGTCCGCCGCGGCATGGCGCTGCACGAGGCCATCGACCTGTCGTCGCTGCGCGTCGCCAGCACCCCCGACTTCGGCTTCGCGCCGACCGAGAACCACATCCGCGGCGTCTTCGCCGACCGGGTGAAGGCGCTGAGCCCGCTGTTCGGTAGCGTGGAAGAAGCCCACCCCGACAGCACCGGCTGCGACGAGGTCTTCGCCGTCCTCCGCGCGCTGAACTTCCTGGCCGCGCATGAGGAGAAGGTCCGCCTGCGCCCGCAGGATGTCGGCCCGAACGTGCGCGCCAATGTCGAGGAAGGCCTGCTCTACACGGCCAACGACGTCGCCCGCGCCTCGGTGCAGCAGACCAAGATCTACCGCAACTGGCAGGCTTTTTTCGCGCAGGGCTACGACGTCATCATTTCGCCGGCGATCACCCTGTCGCCGCGCCCCTGGTCGGAGCTCTACCCGGCCGAGATCGACGGCAAGCCCACCAAGAACTACTTTCACTGGCTGGCCGCCGCCTATGCGGTGACGGTCCCCGGCCACCCGGCGATCAGCCTGCCGCTGGGCGTCGACAAGGCCGGCATGCCCTTCGGTCTGCAGATCGTCGGCCCCCGCGGCGGCGATGCCCTGGTCATCGCGGTCGCCGCCGCCATCGAGGCCGCCGTCGCGGGTGACGCAACCCTGGCGCGCCCGGTGCCGGACCTGGCGAAGCTGAAGGCCGCCCGGCCGATCAGCGAGATGCCTGGGTTCCTCAGCTTCGATTGAAGGGAAGACAGGGGCAGGTCGGGGGAATGAATTCCCCCGAACCCCCTTCTTTTTTCTTTCGGACTGCCGTGTCCACGTGGAGACAGTACGTAAAACGGCCAAACGACAGCGCGACCTGTAAGGGCGCGCTGTTTTCATATGAAGGCGTCCCGCCGTGATGCCTGCATGTCGCCTTCGTTGAAGCGCTGATCAGCAAACGGCCAACAGAATAGAAAAAAGAAGGGGTCCAGGGGAATTCATTCCCCTGGCCGACCCAATGCTTCGCTCACGAAGCCTGAATGTTCCCTTTCTTCACAACATCCGTCCACCGCTCGATCTCCCGCCGTTGGAAGGTGCGGAAGTCGTCGGGCGAGTTCGCGACCACGCTGAAGCCGATGCGGTCCATCTGCTCGATGGTCGAGGGGTGTCGCAGCCCGGCGACCAGGGCTTTGTGGACGCGGTCGATCAAGGCGGGCTCCATCTTGGGTGGGCCGGCCATGGCTTGCCAGGAATAGACCACGAAGTCGGCCAGGCCCGCTTCCGACGCCGTGGGGACGTCGGGGAGGAGGGGGTGGCGCTGCTCGGAGGTCACCAGGATCGGCTTCACCTGCTTGTCGCGGATGAAGGGGGTGATGAAGCCCAGGTTCTGGAACGACATCTGCACGTTGCCGGCGATCAGGTCGGTGGTGGCGGGGGCGCCGCCGGCATAGGGGATGTGCGCCATGCCGGTGCCGGTCAGCTGCTTGAACAGCTCCATGGTCAGGTGGTCGGAGGAGCCGACGCCGCTGGTCGAATAGGAATCCTGGGCGCCGCTGCGCTTCAGCCAGGCGACGAGCGACTTCAGATCGTTGGCGGCGACCTGCTTCGGGTTCACCACCAGCACGTTGGGGGTGGTCACCGACAGGGTCAGGTTGGTGAAGTCCTTTTCCGGGTCGTAGCCCAGCGCCGGGCGCAGCGCCTTGTTGATGGCGAAGGTGCTGATCGGGGCCGCCATCAGCAGGTGGCCGTCGGGGGTGGCGCGGGCCAGCGCCCGGGCGCCGATCTCGCCGGCGGCGCCGGGGCGGTTCTCCACCACCACGGGCTTGCCGAGGGCCTCGGTCATGCGCTGGGCGACGGCGCGGCCGATGATGTCGGAGGACCCGCCGGGGGCGAAGGGCACCATCATGGTGACGGGCTTGCTGGGCCAGTCGGCAGCGGATTGCGCGCGGACCAGGCGGGGCGACAGCAGGGCCGAGGCCGCGAGGGCGCCGGCGCGCAGCAGGTGGCGACGGTTCATGCGTGTTCTCCTTGGACGGGAGCCGGTGCGCGGGGGTGGCGTGTTCGCCTTGGCCCCGCGGCCGGGTGGTGAGGGGGATTTACACCGGGTCGATGGGCGGCTTGCCGGAGAGGACGGCGGCGATGTTGTCCAGCGCCTTGAGCCCCATGGCGTCGCGCGTCTCGATGGTGGCGCTGGCGACATGCGGGGTCAGGAAGACGTTGGGGAGCTCAGCGAAGCGCTTGTCGAAATTCGGCTCGTCGTGGA
Source organism: Roseomonas sp. 18066 (assembly GCF_902706185.1). Taxonomy (GTDB): domain Bacteria; phylum Pseudomonadota; class Alphaproteobacteria; order Acetobacterales; family Acetobacteraceae; genus Pseudoroseomonas. The sequence goes on from NZ_CACSJM010000102.1 coordinate 17,153, forward strand.
AGACGTCGAGGCCGGCGGCGAAAAGATGGCCCGAGGTCAGCGCCTGCAGCAGCGCGTCCTCGTCGACGACGGAGCCGCGGGCGGAATTGACGAAGACGGCGCCGCGCGGCAGCGCCGCGAAGGCCGCGGCCGTCATCACCGTCCCCGTGGCGGCGCCGCCGGGCAGGTGCAGCGACAGGATCTGGCTGTGCGGCAGCATCTCTTCCAGGGTCGCGAAGTATTCCGCGCCCTGCTCCAGCTCGGGCGAGAGGCGGGTGCGGTTGTGGTAGAGGATGCGCATGCCGAAGCCGCGGGCGCGCTGCGCCATGGCGCGGCCGATGCGGCCCATGCCGACGATGCCCAGCGCCTTGCCGCTGGGGCGGATGCCCAGCATGTCGGGCAGGCCCAGCGTCGTGCCCCAGCCGGCGCGCATGATGCCCTCGTATTCATGGGCGCGGCGGCAGGCGGCCAGCAGCAGCAGGAAGGCCAGGTCCGCGGTGCAGTCGGTCAGCACGTCGGGGGTGTTGGTGACGATCAGCCCGCGCGCCTTGGCGGCCTTGGCGTCCATGTGGTCGTAGCCGACCGAGCTGTTGGCCAGCAGCTTCACGCAGGGCGGCAGGCGGGAGATCGCCTCGGCGTTCAGCTTGCAGGCGGTGCCGAGCAGGATGGCCTCGGCGCCATGGCTGGCGGCGGCCGCGATGGCCTGGTCGGCGGTCATGTCCTGCTCGGCCATCACCGCGTCGAAGTCGCGGCGGGCGCGGGCGGCGGCGGCCTCGGTGATGCGGCGGGCGACGAGGATGCGGGGCAGGGCCATGGGGCCAGTCCTTTCGGCCAGGAAGACGAGCCCGATCGGATAAAGGACATCAGCTTGTCAGGCAACCCGACAGGCGGGCGACCGGGGGATTGGTTCCCCCGGCCGGATCGTGCTCAGGCGGCTAAGGCGATGGCCAGGCCCGCGGTCTCGCTGGCGGCGACCAGCAGGCGGCCGCCGGCCTCGGTGAAGGGCACGCCGCCGGCGGTCAGCGCCGCGCGGGCCGCGGCCAGGTCCGCCTTGAAGGTCAGGGCGACCATCAGGTCGGCGCCGTCGGTCGGCAGCGGCGGCAGCGCGGCGCCCCAGATGGCGCGGGCGGCGTCAGCCTGCAGCACCAGCACCCGGGCCTGCGGCGTCTGGATGGCGACCCCGCCGGGGACGGCGACGATGGCCGCATCGCCGAAGAGCTTGCGATAGGGAGAAATGGCCTTCTCCGGATCGACGCTGACGATGCCGAATTCGGCGACGGCGGTGACGCCGTTCGGCTGCTTCTGCCATTCCGGGCGCCAGACCAGCTCCGGCGTGAAGTGGTGGCAGAGGAAGACGCGGCCGCCGAAGGCGATGCTGCCGTCCAGATGCGTCACCCGGAAATGCGCCTCGGGGGCGGTGCCGTCGGGCAGCTGGACGGGGCGGGTAAACTCGCGGGATTCGCCGGCGGGCACGCCGGCCGCGACGACGCGGTCGCGGAAGCCGGCATCGCCGGGCGGCTTGAAGACCAGGCCGCCCAGACCTTTAGGCATCTGCCACAGCTCGGCGCGCTGGGTGGCGCGGGCGGGCTCGTAGCCCAGCAGCTCCAGGTAGTCGGTGCCGAAGATCGCCAGGTTGTTGCTCGAGCCCAGCGAGTGGTGGCCGCGCTCGGTCAGCTGGAAGCCCAGGCGCTGGTACTGCGCCGCGGCCTCGTCCAGCTCGCCGCCGACATGGATGACGACATGGTCGATGGCGGGCTGCAGAACGGCGGTCATGATGGCATCCTTGTCCAAGGTGATGCCGGGATCATGACCTGGGGGCCGGTTTTTGCGAAGCCTCCCAGCGGAAACTTTGCATTAAACCGGCGTGGCCTGTGGAATGAGGCTGCCGCCCTCCAGCCGCAGCACCCGGTCATGGTGTTGCGCCACCGCCGGGCGATGCGCGATGGAGAGGATGGCGGTGCCCGGCAGCTCCCGCCGCAGGGTGGCGTAGAGCTTTTCTTCCGATTCCGGGTCGAGGCTGGCGGTGGCCTCGTCGAGGAACAGCCAGCGCGGCTTCAGCAGCAGGGCGCGGGCGAGCGCCAGGCGCTGCTGCTCGCCACCCGACAGGCGGCGGTCCCAGCTTTCGGCGACATCGAGCTTTTCCGCCAGCGCCCCCAGCCCGGCGAGGTCGAGCGCCTGGCGGATCGCCTCATCCGAAAAGCTGTCCGGCGTCGCCGGGTAGCAGACCGCCTGGCGCAGGGTGCCCAGCGGCAGATAGGGCCGCTGCGGCAGGAACAGCGAGCTCCCTTCGGGGAAGGCGATGCGGCCCTGGCCGAAGGGCCAGATGCCGGCCAGCGCCCGGAACAGGGTGGACTTGCCGCTGCCGGAGCGGCCGGTGATCAGCACCGCCTCGCCGGGGGCGAGCGCCAGCGCCGCGCCATGGGTCAGGGCGCGACCATCGGGGAGGGAAATGTCCAAAGCCTCGGCGCTCAGCAGGGCGCCGCTGGCGGGGGCGCGGGCGGGGCCCTGGCCGGCCTTGGCGCGGGCGTCTTCCAGCGCGTGCTGGAAGCCGGTGAGGCGGTCGACCGAGGCGCGCCAATTGGTCAGGTCGGGGTAGTAGGTGACGAACCAGGACAGCGCCCCCTGCACCTCGCCGAAGGCCGAGGAGGTCTGGATCAGCCCGCCCAGCGGCATGGCCCCGGAGAAATAGGCCGGGGCGGCGGCGACGAAGGGGAAGATGATCGCCACCTGGCCATAGCCGGTGGAAAAGAAAGAGAGCTGCTTGGTGACGCGCATGATGCCCCACCAGTTGTCGATCACCGCGCCGAAGCGGCCGAGCAGCCCCTGGCGTTCCTGCGGTTCGCCGCCATGCAGGGCGATGCCCTCCATGTTCTCGCGGACGCGGACCAGGGCGTAGCGGAAATCGGCCTCGACCCGCTCCTGCAGGAAGTTCAGCCGGATCAGCCGGCGGCCGATGATATGCGAGACCCAGCTGCCCATGGCCGCGTAGAGCACGGCGACCCAGACCATGTAGCCGGGGATCGAGACGCCGAAGACCTGCATCGGCCCCGACAGGCTCCACAGCAGGGCGACATAGGAGAACAGCGTCACCACCGCGTTCATCAGGCTGAGGCCGAGGACCAGGGCGCTGCTGACGAACAGCTTGCTGTCCTCGGCGATGCGCTGGTCGGGGTTGTCGGCGCCTTCCTTTCCCGCGCTCAGGCCGATGCGGTAATAGGCGCGGTCGCGCAGCCAGTCCGCCAGCATGTGCTCGGTGACCCAGCGGCGCCAGCGGATGTCGAGCGCCTGGCGCAGATAGGCGGCGTAGACGGCGACCATGATGTAGAGGGCGGCGACGATGGAGAAGCCGGGCATGAAGCCCTCCTCGCCATGGTGCCCCCACAGTATCAGGCCCGTGAACGCCGAAAAATCCTTGGCCTCGAGGGCGTTGTAGAAGGCGCGCTGCCAGAAGGTCAGCACCACCCCCATGCCGACCAGGGCCAGGTTGAGGGCGACCACGACCGACAGCAGGCCGCGCGCCTTCCAGCGCTCCTCGCTGCGCCAGAAGGGGCGGGCCAGGGCCCAGGCATCCCGCAGGAAGGGGAAGAGGTTCCGCATCGGCAGGATCCTGGGTTGTCTGAAAGCGTTATTCGGCGGGGCGGGCGGCGCGCAGGCGGATGACGCCGCGCACCTCTTCGGCCGGCACCGGCTTGCCCTTGCGCAGGATCTCGATCTGGCCGGCGGCCTGCAGCTTCATCGCCTCCTGGCGGATCGGCGTCATCAGGCTGCGCCAGTATTCTTCCGGGAACAGGGCGCGGGCCACCTCGCTCGGGCAGATCGAGGCCACGTCGCCGCGCGATGCGGTCTGGCGCAGGATCTCGGCGCGGAGCGCCTCGGGCGAGGGGCGGGTCGGGGGATTGTTGGCCATGGCAGGGAACTCGACTGGAAAGACGGAAAGAAATCAGGCGGCGCCGGGGCGGCGGCCGGCCAGGCGGGTGAAGCTGATGACGGCAGCGGTGCCGGCAATGCAAGCGGCAACCGTCAGGGCCACCGCCGCGCCGTTCTCGCCGGCCAGCCGCAGGGTCAGCGCCGCCAGCGTCGCGCCGGTGGTCTGGCCCAGCAGCCGGGCGGTGGAGAGCATGCCGCTGGCGCCGCCCGAGCGCTCGCGCGGGGCGGCGGTCAGCAAGGCGCGGTTGTTCGGGCTCTGGAACAGGCCGAAGCCCATGCCGCAGAGCGCGGTGCGCCAGGCGATGTCGATGGCGGTCGGGGCCGCCGGCAGGGTGGCCAGCAGGGCTAGCCCCGTCGCCATGACGATCAGCCCGATGCCGCCGAGCAGCCCGGCCGGGATACGGTCCGACAGCCGCCCGGCCAGCGGCGACATGACGATCAGCACCAGCGGCCAGGGGGTCATCAGCAGCCCGGTCTCGACCTGGGTCCGGCCCAGGCTGTGCTGCAGGAAGAAGGGCAGCGCCACGAAGGCCAGCATCTGCGCGGCGAAGGAGCAGATCGAGGTCGCCACCGACAGGCTGAAGACCGGGATGCGCAGCAGGTCGACCGGCAGCAGCGGCGCCTGGCGCCCGGTCTGGCGCCGCACCAGCAGGATGCCGGCGATGATGCCGCCGGCCAGCAGCAGGCTGCCGCGCCAGGCGGGGGCGCCATGGGTGAACTGCTCGAAAGCGGTCATGGTCATGCCGAAGGTGCCGGCGCTGAGCAGGGCGGAGGCCGCGTCGAAGCGGCGCCGGGCGCGCGGCGTCTGCGGCAGGAAGCGCCAGGCCAGGATGAAGGCCAGGCAGCCCACCGGGATATTGACCGCGAAGATCCAGGGCCAATGGGCGATGCCCAGGATGACAGCGGCGACGCTGGGCCCGGTGACCGAGGAGATGGCGACCACCAGCGCGTTGATGCCGACACCCTGGCCGAGGCGGCTCTGCGGGTAGATGAAGCGCAGCAGCGCGGTGTTGACCGACATCAGCCCGGCGGCGCCGAAGCCCTGGACGATGCGCGACAGCGTCAGCCAGGTCAGCGAATCCGCCATGGCGCAGAAGCAGGAGGCGATGACGAACAGCGCCAGGCCGGTGCGATAGACCCGCTCATGCCCGACGAGCTCGCCCAGCGAGGCCAGCGGCAGCAGCGAGCAGACGATGGCGATCTGATAGGCGTTGACGACCAGGATGGCTTCGGAGGCGGAGACGCGCAGGTCGGCGGCGATGGCCGGCAGGGCGACATTGGCGATCGAGCTGTCCATCACCGCCATGGCGATGGAGACGCCGAGCGCCAGGATCGCCCAGCGGCGCTGCGCCGGGGGCAGGCCATCCGTGTCCGTCTGCATGCGGTCGCCGTTCCTCCGCCCTGGGAAGCGTCGACCATGCGCTGTGCGCGCGGGCAGCGCCAGTGGCGCCGCCCACAGGTCGGCTGCGCAGCAGCCGCGCAGCGGGCAGGTCGGCCACGCAGCAGCCGCGCAGCGGGCAGGTCGGCTGCGCGACAGCCGCGCAGCGGGCAGGTCGGCGACGCGGCAGCCGCGGACCAGGGAACGCTGGATTAATTCCCCTTAAGCGAAAGCGCGCTCGACCAGCGGGCCCGGCGGCGGGTTCATCGCGATCTCGCGGATGATCTTGCGGCGGACGGCGTTCTCGAAGGCGTCGAAGCCCTCGGCCACCATCAGGAAGGCGCCGGGCCCGCCGATCACCTGGTCGCGGTAATATTCGTCGAGCGGCGGGTTCAGCGCGGCGAACTGGCTGGGCGGCGGGGTGCGGTCGAGCACGGCCAGGCCGTTCAGCACGATGCCGCGGTCGAGCGCCGCGGCGCGCGCCTCGGCCAGCGGCCGGCCGGAATTGTTCACCCCGTCGCCGGAGATGTCGACCACCTGGCGGGTGCCCTCATAGCCCTGGCCGAACAGCGTCGCGGCGTAGTCGATGGCGGCCGAGATCGAGGTGTAGAGATGGGTGCGGCGCGGCGCCTCGTCGATGGCGCTGGCGAAGCGCTCGGCGCTGGCGGCGCCGTCGATGCGCATCCAGGGCACCAGCAGCTCCTGCACGTTCCAGTCGGACCAGGTGAAGAAGCTGACGGCGATGGAGCCGATGGCGCCACGGCTGATGCCGTCCACCAGGCGCTGGTCGCGGAAGGCGGCGGCATAGCCGCGGAACTGCAGCTCCTGCTCCTCGGCATCGACCGAGCGGCTGACATCGACGGCCAGCGCCAGCTCGACATCGACGGGCTCGTTGGCGGAGGCGGTGGTGGCCCAGGCGCGGCGGCCGGTCAGCAGCGCCGGCGCGGCCAGGAGCCCGGCGGAGAGGGTGACGAAGTCGCGGCGACGCATGGGGGCAGACCTCCAGGGAGCTGGGTTGTGGTTGTTTCCTCCTGAAAGCCGGTGCCGAGTATATTGTGCACCGCAACAAAACTGCCATAGGCGCCGTGTGCCTCACGGGCCCGCGAGGACCGCTTCCGGCCCTGCTGTGGCAGCGCGGCAACAGGCGGTAACAGGGGGTGCGGCAACTTGGAAGCCGGCCCGGCTGTTCCATCGGAGCAGCCCGTGGAGGAACCATGACCGCCGAAACTTGCCGGCTTGTTGACGGAAACGTGAGCCTGTCTTCGCTCTCTCGGCCGCTGCATCTGCAGCTGCCGATCCCGCCGCCCGACCCGCCCGCGCCAATGCCGCCGATC
>NZ_CACSJM010000103.1 GCF_902706185.1 Roseomonas sp. 18066
CCCCACCATCAGCGCCAGCGTCACCCCGACAGTCGTGCCATAGAAATCGGCCCGCCCCCGCCCGGCGACATCGCCGCCGGTCAGCATCAGCCGCACCGCGATCAGGCCCAGGATGATGCCGATCTGCAGCACCACCAGCCCCATGATCTCCGGCGGCAGCAGCCGGCGGATGCGGAACAGCAGCCGCGACAGCAGGATCTGCGTGACGCCGGCCACCAGCATCAGCCCGGCCACGGCGCCGATCCCGCCCAGCCGCGCGGCAGCCAGCACCGGCGGCAGATAGGCGGCGGTGAAGACGGCCGGCAGCAGGAAGCCGGAACCGATGCCGCGCCAGCGCAGGCATTGCAGGAAGGTGGCGATCCCGATGGCGATCATCGACAGGGTGACCAGCCGGCCGGTGGTCACCAGGTCGAGGCCTGCCGCATCAGCCACCAGCAAGGGGAAGATGAGGATGATGCTCATCAGGCCCATATGCTGCAGGACCGCCACCAGCAGGGCACCGATGGGGACAGGGTCGTCGCGGCCGTAGCTGTCCAAACCCCGGCCTCCAAAACAAGCAAGAGAAGGCCGGGGGGATAGTATCCCCCCGGACCCCGCCTTCAATTATTCCGCGGGCTGCGCGGCCACGCCGCCACGGCTGAACTTCCGCGCCAGACTGTCGAAAGCCAAATACAAAACAGGCGTCACGAACAGGGTCAGGGCTTGCGACACGGCAAGGCCGCCCACCACGGCCAGGCCCAGGGGCTGGCGCAGCTCGGCGGCAGCACCCCAGCCGGCAGCGATCGGCACGGCGCCAGCCGCGGCGGCCAGCGTCGTCATCATGATCGGGCGGAACCGCAGGATGCTCGCCTCGCGCACCGCGATCAGCGGGTCCTCGCCGGCCCGCTGCCGCGCCAAGGCGACGTCGACCACCATGATGGCGTTCTTCTTCACCAGCCCGATCAGCAGCAGCACGCCGATCACCGCGATGACCGACAGGTCCAGCCCGAACAGCCACAGCGTCGCCAGCGCGCCGAGTGCTGCCGGCGGCAGGCCGGACAGGATGGTCAGCGGATGCACCAGGCTTTCATACAGCACGCCCAGCACGACATAGACGATCAGCACGGCGGCGATCAGCAGCGCCCCCTGGCCGGCCAGCGCCTGCTGGAAGATCTGCGCCGTGCCGGCATAGCCGGAGACGATGGTGGGCGGCAGGCCCAGATCCCGCTCCACCGCGGCGATCGCCTGGGTGGCCTGCCCCAGCGCCACGCCGGGCGCGGTGTTGAAGCCAATCGTCACCGCCGGCAGCTGGCCCTGGTGGGCGACCGTGAGGGGCCCCACCCGGCGCTCCAGCGTGGCGATGCCGGCCAGCGGCACCAGCCGCCCCGAATTGCCGCGCAGATAGATCTTCGACAGCCCGGCCTCGTCCTGCTGGTCGCGCGGCAGCGCCTCCAGGATCACCGAATAGCTGTCGGAGGCGCCGAAGATGGTGCTGATCTGCCGCGCGCCGAAGGCCGAGTACAGCGCCTGCCGCACCTGGTCCACGGTCACGCCCAGCGCCGCCGCCCGGTCGCGGTCGACATTGACCGACAGGATGGGCGCGGCCTTCTGCAGGTCGGAATTGACGTCCTGCAGCTCCGGCAGCCGCTGCAGCGCCGCCGTCATCCGCTCCGACCAGTCGTAGAGCTCCTCCGAGCGCAGCCCCTGCATGGTGTACTGGTACAGGGTGCGCGACTGCCGGGCGCCGAAGTTCAGGTTCTGGATCGGGTTGTAGTAGACCCGCATGCCCGGGATGCCGCCGGTCTGCCGGCGCAGCTCCTGGATGATGTCGGTCACCGACTTGCGCTGCGCCCGCGGCTTCAGCTGCACGAACATGCGGCCCTGGTTCAGCGCCTGGCTGTTGCCGCTGATGCCGACGATCGAATTGACCAGCTCGACCGAAGGATGCGCCCGGATGATCTCGACCACCCGCGCCTGCCGGGTGCTCATGTCGTCGAAGGAGGCGTCCTGCGGCCCCTCGGTGCCGACATTCAGCAGGCCGGTGTCCTCGACCGGGAAGAAGCCCTTGGGGATGGTCACCGCCAGCCAGACCGACAGGCCGATCGAGGCCAGGAACACCACCCAGACGCCGAAGCGGAAGCGCAGCGTGATGTCCAGCATCCAGCCATAGCCGCGCTCGACGGCGCGGAAGCCGCGCTCCAGCAGGGCGTCGAACTTGCTCGGCTTGCCATGCGCCGGCAGGTAGCGCGCCATCAGCGGCGTCACCGTCAGCGAGACCACGCAGGAGACGATCACCGCCAGCGACACCGTGGCGGCGAAGGCGTTGAACACCCGCCCCACCACGCCGCCCATCATCAGGATCGGCAGGAACACTGCGATCAGCGACAGCGTGATCGAGATGATGGTGAAGCCGATCTCCTTGGCGCCGCGGATCGCCGCCGGGAAGGGGGCCATGCCCTCCTCCATGTGGCGGACGATGGACTCCAGCATGACGATGGCGTCGTCCACCACCAGGCCGACGGCCAGCGTCAGCCCCAGCAGGGTGATGTTGTCGATGCCGTAGCCCAGCGCGTACATCAGCGCGAAGGTGCCGGCCAGCGAGATCGGCACCGCGATGCCCGGGATCAGCGTGGCGCTAATCTTGCGCAGGAACAGGAAGATCACCAGCACCACCAGCCCGATGGCGATCATCAGGTGGTGCTGCACGTCATGCACCGCGTCGCGGATCGAGACCGAGCGGTCCAGCATGACCGTGACCTCGGCCCCCGGCGGCAGCGCCGCCTGCAGCCCGGGCAGCGCCGCCTTGACCCCGTCCACCACCTCGACCGTGTTGGCGTCGGGCTGCCGCTGCACCGCCAGCGTCAGGCCCAGATTGCCGTTCATCCAGGCGGCGACGCGGTTGTTCTCCACCCCGTCGACCACCCGGGCCACGTCCTGCACCCGGATCGGCGCATTGCCGCGGCCGCCGATGATCAGCCGGCCGAAGGCCTCGGCATCCTGCAGCTGGTCGTTGGCGCGCAAGGTCAGCTGCTGCCGCGGCCCGTTCAGCGTGCCGACCGGCGTGTTGCTGTTGGCCGCCGCGATCGCCCGCTGCGCCTCGTCGAAGCCTAAGCCCAGCGCGGCCACCCGGTCCGGGTCCAGCTGCACGCGGACGGCGTATTTCTGCTCGCCATAGGTCACCACCTGGGCGACGCCCGGGATGCGCGACAGGGCGGGCGAGATCAGCACCGCGGCGATCTCGTTCAGGCGGTACAGCGGCACGTCGCCGCCGCGCAGGTTCAGCAGCACCACCGGCGCGTCGGCCGGGTTGGTCTTGCGGAAGCTGGGCGGGTTGGTCATCTCCGCCGGCAGCCGGCGCTGGGCGCGGCTGATGGCGGCCTGCACGTCCAGCGCCGCGGCGTCGATGCCGCGGCCCAGCACGAATTGCAGGGTGATCTGGGTGGTGCCCTGGCCGCTGCTCGACGACATCTGGTCGATGCCGGCGATGGTGGAGAATTCGCGCTCCAGCGGCAGGGCGACCGAATTGGCCATGGTCTCGGGGCTGGCCCCGGGCAGGCTGGCCGAGACCGAGATCACCGGGAAGTCGACCCGGGGCACGGCCGCCACCGGCATCTGCAGATAGGCCACGATGCCGGCCAGGATGGCGGCCGCCGCCAGCAGCCCGGTCATCACGGGGCGGCGGATGCAAAGCTCGGAAAGATGCATCGTGGCGCGTCCTCAGCTCTGCGGGCGGCTGGCGGGGCGCTCGACGACGCGGGCGCCGTCGGAGAGCAGCTGCGCCCCCTCAATCACCACCTTGTCGCCGGCCGCGATCTCGGCCTTCAGCACGGCGCGGCCACCGACCACGCGGTCCAGCGTCACCGCGCGGCGGCGGGCGCGGCTCTCGCCGTCGATGACATAGACGTAGCGGCTGTTGCCCGAGCCGGTCTGCACCGCCTGCACCGGCACGCTCAGCGCCTCCGGCTCGACCCGCGGCACCAGCACCACGTTGACATACTGGCCCGGCCACAGCGCGTTGTCCGGGTTGGCGAAGCGCGCCTTGATCTGCACCGTGCCCGAGGTGCTGTCGACCTGGCTGTCGAGGAACACCACGCTGCCCTGCACCGGCGCGTGGCGGTCGCCCGGCGGATGCGCGGTGACCACCGGCCGGCCGGCGCGCAGCGAGGCCTGCACCTCCGGCAGCCAGCGCTCCGGCACCGCGAACTGCACCTGGATCGGGTCGGTCTGGGTGATGGTGGCCAGCGGCGTGTTCTCGCCGGCGCGCACCAGGTTGCCCTCGGTCAGCGGCAGGGCGCCCAGGCGCCCGCGCAGCTCGGCGCGGATGCTGGCGAAGTCGAGCGTCAGCCGGGTCTGGCTGATCAGCGCCTCGCCGGCCTTGACCGTGGCCTCGGCGGCGGTGGCGTCGGCCTGGGCCTGCTCGTAGCGCTGGGCGGCGGTGAAGCCCTCGCCGCGCAGCGAGGCGTAGCGGTTGGCGTCCGAGCGCGCCCGCACCGCCTGGGCCCGGTCGCGCGCCAGCTGCGCCTCCTGCTGGGCCAGCAGCGCCTGGGTCATCCGCGCGTCGATGGTGAACAGCATCTGGCCGCGCTCGACGCGCTGGCCTTCCTCGACATGCTGCTTCTCGATCTGGCCGTCGACCCGGCTGCGCACCGAGACCGTGGCCTCGGCGACGACATTGCCGTTGGTGGTGATCTCGAGCGGAATCGGCCCGCGCTCGGCCCGGCTGACCACCACCGGCAGGGTGGGGGCGGGGGCTGGCGCCGCACTGGGCGCGGGCGCCGGCGTCTGGGCCTGCAGCGGGGTGGCGCTGCCGGCGATCATGGCGACGAGGCCGGCGCTGAACGCGCCCGCCAGCAGGGGGAAAAGCGAACGCGAGGGCATCATGACCCACGGCATTAAGCTGCCATGCGGTCAGCGCAAAGCTATCGATGCGCTCTGTTACATTAAATCATCAAAATGAGCGGAGCACCGGCTTGCGCCGGCAACCGGCCTGCCACGGCGTGGAAGCCGGGCGGCACCGGGGCGCAACAAGGCCCCGAAAACAAGAAAACCGCGGATGGCGGGACCTGGAAGGCCCCACCCCGCGGTCATCGAGTCGCCATCGGGACCGGGCCGGCTTCCCCCGAGGTTTCCCTGGGGGCGGCCGGCCGAGTCCCGGGCTGCTCAGAAGCCTTCGCGCTCGAGGCGCTTGCGCTCGACCTTGCGGGCGCGGCGGACAGCCTCGGCGGCCTCGCGGGCGCGGCGCTCCGACGGCTTCTCGTAGTGGCGGCGCAGCTTCATCTCGCGGAAGACGCCTTCGCGCTGCAGCTTCTTCTTGAGGGCCTTGAGGGCCTGATCGATATTGTTGTCCCGAACGACGACCTGCACGCTGTGCGGTCTCCTCTATCTGAGCAAGGCCCGGCACCAGGTCCTGGCACGGCGGGCGATATGGATAACGGAAGCACGAAGCGCCGGTGCAAGCGCCGGTGCCTTCCTGCAAGGTGCCGCAGCCCTTAGCATGCCCCGCGGCCCGAATGAAAGCCCTTCATGAGCAGCCTGGCCGCGCACCCTTTCCAGGGCGGCGGCGGCCCCCAATCTATGCCGATCGAGTGGAGGAAGCCCGCCATGGCCATCCTAAAAATAGCCCGCATGGGCCATCCCGTCCTGCTGCAGCGTGCCGCCGTGGTTGAGGATCCGCGTGATCCGGAGATCCGCCGGCTGGTCGCCGACATGGCCGAAACCATGCTGGACGCGCAGGGACTCGGGCTCGCCGCCCCCCAGGTGCATGTTCCGCTGCGCATCTTCGTCTGGCGCAACGGCGACAGCGTGGCCGCGCTGATCAACCCGGAGCTCGAGCTGCTCGGCCCGCCCGACCAGCGCGGCTGGGAGGGCTGCCTGTCGATTCCGGGCCTGCGCGGCAATGTCGAGCGCGCGCATCGCGTCGCTTTCCGCGGCACCGATATCGGTGGCGACTCGGTCGAGGGCGAGGCCGAGGGCATGCTGGCCCGCGTCATGCAGCATGAATACGACCATCTGGACGGCGTGCTCTATCCGAGTCGGATGACCGACCACGCCCTGTTCGGCTTCACCGAGGAGCTGACCCGCGCCGCCGCCGCCCAGCACGCGCCGCCGCCGGCGCCCCCGCCGGCGATGCAGGAAGCCACCCGGTGAGCGCGCGCCGCTGCCCGGCCGCCGGGCTGGAGCGCAGCGCCGAGCGGGATGCCGCGCTGCGCGCCCTGCTGCCGGAGGTGCCGCGGCTGGGCTGGAGCCTGGCCGCGCTGCGCGCCGGCCTGGCCACGGAAGGGCGCGACCCGGCCGCCGCCGCCTGGCTGTTCCCCGAGGGCCCCGCCGGCATGGTCGAGGCCTGGTGCGACCTGGCCGATCGCGACATGGCGGCGGCCGCTGCCGGCCAGGGGCTGGAAGACCTGCGCATCCCGGCCCGCATCCGCGCCCTGGTCGCGCTGCGGCTGCAGCAGGCCGGGCCGCATCGCGAGGCGGTGCGCCGCGGCCTGGCCCTGCTGGCGCTGCCCTGGAACCTGGGCGCCGCGACGCGCGCCACCGGCCGCACGGTCGATGCCATCTGGACCGCCGCCGGCGACATCTCGACCGACCTGTCCTTCCACACCCGGCGGATGACGCTCGCCGGGGTCTATGGCAGCACGCTCGCCTATTGGCTGCAGTCGGGCGACGAGGCGGCGGCGATGGATTTCCTCGACCGGCGGCTGGCTGGCGTGGCGCGGCTGCAGAAGCGGCGGCCCAAGGCGGCCTGACAGGGCATTCCTGCACGCTTTGCGCTTGCAAGCAGAGGCGAGTCGCGGCACAGGCCGCCCCTTGCTGCAAGGATCTCCCGCGTGACCGAGACCCCCTCCGCGCCGCTGGTCGGCATCATCATGGGCAGCCGTTCCGACTGGGAGACCATGCGGCACGCGGCGGAGACCCTGGAAAAGCTGGGCATTCCGCATGAGACCCGGGTGGTCTCGGCGCATCGCACGCCGCAGCGGCTCTATGATTATGCCGGCGCCGCCGCCGGCCGGGGCCTGCGCGTCATCATCGCCGGCGCCGGCGGCGCCGCCCATCTGCCCGGCATGGCCGCCGCCATGACCCGGCTGCCGGTGCTCGGCGTCCCGGTCGAGAGCCATGCGCTGAAGGGCATGGATTCGCTGCTGTCCATCGTGCAGATGCCGGCCGGCATCCCGGTGGGGACGCTGGCCATCGGCCGCGCCGGCTCGATCAACGCGGCGCTGCTGGCCGCCGCCATCCTGGCCACCACCGATGCGGACCTCGCCGGGCGGCTCGACGACTACCGCGCCGCGCAGACCGCCGCCGTGGCGGAGGAGCCGGCATGACCGGCCAGGCGCCGCTGCCGCCCAATTCCACCATCGGCATCCTGGGCGGCGGGCAGCTCGGCCGCATGTCGGCGCTGGCCGCCGCCGAGCTCGGCTATCGCTGCCATATCTATGCGCCGGACGCCGATTCGCCCGGCATGCAGGTGGCCGCCGCCAGCACCGTCGCCGATTACGAGGATGTCGCGGCGCTGCAGGCCTTCGCCGCCGCCGTCGACGTGGTGACCTTCGAATTCGAGAATGTCCCCGCCCGCACGCTGGAGATTCTTTCTCCCCTCGTGCCCTGCCGGCCTGGGAAGACGGCGCTGGCCGTCTGCCAGGATCGCCTGCTGGAGAAGGAATTCCTCGAGAAGGCCGGCGTGCCCGTCGCCCCCTGGCGCGCGGTGCGCAGCCTGGAGGAGCTCGAATCGGCGGTGGCCGAGATCGGCCTGCCGGCGGTGCTGAAGACCACGCGCCTCGGCTATGACGGCCGCGGCCAGGCGGTGCTGCGCGAGCCCGGCGACCTGGCCGCGGCCTTCGCCCGCCTCGAGCCCAAGCCCTTGATCCTGGAGGCTTTCGTCCCCTTCACCCAGGAGCTGTCGGCGGTCGCCGCCCGCGGGCTGGATGGCAGCGTCGCCGTCTATGACGCGGTGGAGAACCACCACCACCACCATATCCTGGACCTGTCCTTCGCCCCGGCGCGCGTCCCGGCCGCCGCCGCCGAGGCCGCCCGCCGCCATGCCGGCCAGGTCGCCGCGGCGCTGGAGCTGGTCGGCGTGCTGGCGGTGGAGCTGTTCCTGCTGCCCGACGGCTCGCTGCTGGGCAACGAGATCGCGCCGCGGCCGCATAATTCCGGCCACTGGACGATGGATGCCTGCCTCTCCAGCCAGTTCCACCAGCATATCCGCGCCGTCGCCGGCCTGCCGCTGGGCAGCGCCCGGCGCCATTCCGACGCGGTGATGCGCAACCTGGTCGGCGCGGAGGGCATGGCAAAGCTGCCGGCGTTGCAGGGCGACCACAGCGTGTCGGTACATCTCTATGGCAAGGCGGCCGCCCGGCCGGGCCGCAAGATGGGCCACGCCAACCGGGTCCTGCCGCTTAACACCCTGAAAAATCAGGAAGAATCGGAAGTGCTCGCGGGGCTGTGACCAAAATGCCCATGGTCCCTGTGTCCCGAAAGACACAGGCCGTGGGAAACGTGGCACAGCATACTGCAAGCGGCGCGGATGAGTGCTACTTCAGGGGTCACGCGGCGCCGTGACTCGGGGGGGACCTTCGTGAATGCGCGTTGCGAGCATGCCTTTGGTGGATCGAGGAGAATTCTAATGAGCCTCAAGAAGGCGCTTCTGGCCGCGACGGTTCTGTCGCTGCCGCTCGCGGCTCAGGCGCAGCCGATCACTGGCGTCTATCTCGGCGCCGGTGCCGGCTACAACTACCTGCAGGACACGGACATCACGTCGTCCGGTTCGGCCGCTGCCATGCAGACCGCCCGCGGCGGTACCCGCAAGGTCGAAGCCGAGTTCGAGCACGGCTTCGGTGGCGTTCTGAGCATCGGTTACGGCTTCGGCAACGGCCTGCGCGCCGAGGTCGAGGGCAACTACCGCCAGAACGACGTTGACACCCTGAAGGCCGGCGGCACGCTGCCCGGCATCGGTGGCACCGTCCGCACCTATGGCGCGATGGTCAACGCCCTGTACGACTTCAACCTGGGCCTCCCGGTTGTTCCGTACATCGGCGCGGGCGTCGGCTACGTGTGGCACGACTATGACGTCGTCCGCAGCCGCGGCGCCGGCCAGTCGCGCGTGACGATCGATGGTGACGACGGCCAGTTCGCCTTCCAGGGCATCGCCGGCGCCGCCTTCCCGATCGCCGCCGTTCCCGGCCTGGCGATCACCGCCGAGTACCGCTTCCTGGGTTCGCTGGACCCGGAATTCACCGCGGTCTCGCGTAACGCTGCTGGCGTGACCACGGCCCGTACCAAGGTCGACTCCGAGAACTACAACCACTCGGTGTTCCTGGGCCTGCGTTATGCCTTCAACGCCCCGGTCGCCCCGGCGCCGATCCCGGTCGCCGCTCCGGCCCCGGCCGCTGCCCCGGCCCCGGCCCGCACCTACCTGGTGTTCTTCGACTTCGACCGCGCTGACCTGACGGACCGTGCCCGCCAGATCATCGCCGAAGCCGCGCAGAACTCCGGCCGCGTTCAGGCGACCCGCATCGAAGTGGCCGGCCATGCCGACCGCGCCGGTTCGCCGCAGTACAACCAGCGCCTGTCGCAGCGTCGCGCCGACGCCGTGGCCGCCGAGCTGGTCCGCCTGGGCGTGTCGCGCTCGGCCATCACGGTCCAGGCCTTCGGCGAGAGCCGTCCGCTGGTCCCGACGGCCGACGGCGTGCGCGAGCCGCAGAACCGCCGCGTCGAAATCGTCCTGCGCTAATCCGCAGGCCGGTTTCCCGGCAAAGAGAAAGGGCGCCTTCGGGCGCCCTTTTTTTGTCTGGCTGCCGCCGTCTCGGGGAGACAGCGGGTGGAACGGCCCGGCCGCATCCGGCTGGGGCGGCGGGACGCAAAAAAGGGCCGCCCCCTCGCAGGGGCGGCCCTTTTGCGTCAAGCGGCGAGGATCAGCGCGTGGCGACCTGGGTCGGCGCGGCCGGCGTGCTGCGGCGCGGCGCGCTGGCGCTGCGGGTCGCCGGGGCCGGGCAGATCTGCGCCTCGTAGGGGTTGGTCACCTGCTGCGCGACCGACAGCGCCGCCAGCTCGGTCATGCCCGGCTGGCTGAGCGCCTGCTGGAACAGCGGCGCCACGTTCTGGCAGAAGAAGGACCCCTGGCGGATGCCTTCCTGGCTCTGCGCATTGGCCAGCGTCGTGATGTAGCTGTCGAGCTGGCGCTGGCCATTGGCGCCATGCACCCGGCGGAAATGCCCGGTCACCTGGCGATAGGCCGAGCCGAGCTCCTTCTGGTAGCGGGTGACGAAGGCATTGTACTGGTCGTGCCGGTCGCAGCTCAGCGCCGCGACCATCAGCTGGCTTTGCAGCGCGCGCACATCCATCGCCGTCTTCTCGGCCGCCTGCAGGCAGCTCTGCGCCGCGGCGGGCAGGGCAAGCGCCACGCCCGCGGCCAGGGCGAACCCCGCCAGACGCTGGTTGATCCGAGCCATGCGGCGAAACCCCTCGATACCGACAGGGCCGGCTTGGCCCGTTTCGAATCTACATCATGGGTGAAGGGTTACGGAAGCGTGATCGAAATGATGATTTGGCAATCTCTTGCAAGGCGTCCTGCAGAAATCGGCTGAGCCTCAGCCACCCGGCTCAGCCCCGCGACGCGATCGCCGCCTGCAGCGCGGCAAGCCCGGCCAGGAAGTCCTCCACTTCCATCGCCTCGGCCGGGTTGTGCGAGCCGTGCGTGTTGCGGATGAAGACCATCGCCGCCGGCACGCCCCGGCGCGAAAACTCCGCCGCGTCATGCCCGGCGCCCGAGGCCACCGGCTGCACCCCGGGCAGCGCCGCTTCCAGCGCCGCGCGGCCGGCGGCATCCAGCACCACCGGCGCCGCCGTCACCGGCGTGCCCAGGTCGAAGGTCACGCCGCGCCGCGCGCCGATCTCGGCGCAGCGCCGCGGCAGCAGGGCGGAAAGGCCGGCGAGCGTCGCTGCCTGGGTGCTGCGCAGGTCCAGGCTGAAGCTGACCGCATCGGGAATGCGGGTGGCCGCGGCCGTCGCCGGGTCGACCAGCAGCTGCCCTGCGGTCAGCACCAGGTCGGCGCCCTCCTGCAGGCTGCGGACCCAGAGCGTGTCCAGCTCCTGCAGCAGCTCGGCCACCGCCAGCACCGGGTCGCGCCGCAGATGCCGCGGCACCGCGCCGGAATGCCCGGCCTCGCCACGGCAGCGCGCGGCGGGGAAGCGCAGATGCCCGCGCACCGCCGAGACCGGCGCCGCCGGCTGGCCGCGATCCAGCAGCACCGGGCCCTGCTCGATATGCAGCTCCCAGAAGAAGCTGGTGCGGGAAATCTCCGGCAAGGGGGTGCCGGCGCCGGCCGCGGCGGGGTCGCCGCCCTGCTCGGCGATGTGCCAGGCCAGGGGCTTGCCGGTGTCGCGGCGCGGGATGGCGAGCTCGGTGGCCGAAAGCGCGCCGAACGCCGCGCGCAGCCCGACATGCGGCGCGCCGAACCAGGGCGATTCCTCGCCGCGCAGCGCCACGGCCCGCAGCGCGCGCCCGTCGCGCATCGCCTGTCGGACCGCCAGGAAGCCGGCGACCACCCCGGCGGCGCCGTCGAAATTGCCGCCGCGGGGCACCGAATCCATGTGGCTGCCGCAGGCCGGGGCAGGGGCTTCGCCCAGCCCCGGCGGCTGCAGCCAGAGATTGCCGGCGGCATCCGGCCAGGCCTGCAGCCCCTGCTCGCGGGCGATGGCGGCCAGGGCCCGCAGGCAGGCGGATTCGGCCGCGCCATAGGCCGGGCGCGTGACGCCCTCGGCATCGGCGGACAGGCGGCGGAACAGCGCGAGAAGATGGCCCGCCAGGGCGCCATCGGAGTCGGGAAACCGCATCAAAGTCCATCAAACCGGAAAAATCCAATTTGATGGACTTTTCGCGCAAGTCAATTGGCCGACCGCTGCCGCCCCCGGGTCACGAAGTGGCGAGAAGCTGGCGCAGCCGGGCCGCCGCGCGCTCGCCCTTCAGCGCGCCCTCCCACAGCCGGCGGGCCAGGCCGGCATAGAGGGCGACGGTGGCCGGCTCGGCCGAGAGGGTGGCGATGCCGTCGGTGACGCTGGGGTATTCGCCGAGGCGGAAGGGGCTGACGGCGACCCGCTCCACCTGCCCGCCCAGCAGCACCTCGAAGGTCTGGCTGGGGGGGACGGCCTCCAGCAAGCCGATCTGCACGCCGATCGGCGGCGCCTCCAGCTGGGCGGCGATGGCGGCGACCTCGGCCCGGGCGCCGTCGCGGCGGCGGGCGCGCTCCTCCGCCGGCAGCCCGTCGCGGCCGACCAGCCCGGTCTGCAGCAGCTGCGCCAGCCGGGGCAGGGCGACCAGCGCGGTCAGCGGCCGCGGCCGGGCGGCCTGCTGGGCGCGGCGTTCCTCCAGGATGGCCAGCGCCCGGGCGGCGGCCGGCGCGTCGCCGCCCGGCGCCTCGTCCAGCATTTGTCGCAGCCGGTCGGGATAGGCGGGGGAAGCCAGCAGGATGGAGATCGGGTCGAAGCAGGCGAGGATCTGCTCGGCCTCGGCCTCGGCCTGGCGCATGCGTTCGAAGAAGCCGGCGCCGGAGGCGAAATGCTCCACCTCGATGCCGATCAGCGCGGCGAGCGAGACGCCCATCAGCCCGGCCGCCCGCTGCAGCAGGTCGAGCCGGGGGATGCCGTCCTTCTCATAGGTATAGAGGGCGGCGCGCGACACGCCGAGCCGGTCGGCGACCACATCGGGGGCCAGCCCCGCGCCCAGCCGCCAGGCGCGCAGCCGCGCGCCGATCTGCCGCATATCCAGCGCCATGGGGCCGCCGCTCGCTCAGGGGCGCCGTGTCAGGCGATGATGTCGGGGACCAGCCGGCTTTCCAGCCAGGTGATTTCGTCCTTCAGCTTCAGCTTGCGCTTCTTCAGGCGCTGCACCTGCAGCTGGTCCGGCAGGGACAGGGCGAGGGTGGCGATCACGGTGTCCAGATCGCGGTGCTCGCTGCGGAGCTCATGCAGGCGGCGGAGCAGGCTGTCACGGTCGGCCAGGATGGGCCTCATCGGTTGTTCGGTTTGAGTCGCATCTGGGCGCAGAAAGGCCATATCATGTCCAGGCGTGGTCGCACAGCTTGGTCTGACCATCTGCCCCGCTTCCCGTCACGGTCAGCTTTGCCGTGGCCGGGGGTGCGGGTTTCTGGCAGCGAGGCTGGCGGCGCGCCCCACGGGACGGCCCGGACCCGCTCAGCCTGCCGCCAGGCGCCTGCTGAACAGTCCGGCTCCTCCGTCCCGCGGGTTGTCTCAACCGTGGAGGATCGTGTGCCGATGACGCAGCAGCCTCGCCTGCGCAGCCTGCAGGAACGCCATGCCACTCTCGAACGGCAGATCGCCGACGAAGGCAACCGGCCGCAGCCGGATGCCCTGTCGCTGGGTCGGCTGAAACGCGCCAAGCTGCGACTGAAGGAAGAAATGCTAAGGCTGCAACCCGCCCGCTGAGACAGCGGGCGCCGAACGGGCCAGGCCCCCGGCACGGTGGCAGGCGTCAGGCGCCGCCGCCGGCCCAGCGGCAACCGGGCCGGGCCCGGCGTCCCCTCCAAGAGGGGGGCGCCGGGCCACCCGGACCGCGGCTTCCCCGCCGCCCGCCATGCCTGCCCCGCCCATGGCCACCATCGCATCAGGTTCGGGCGCAACAGGTTCAGGCGCAACGGTTGCAGGCGCAACGGTTGCAGGCACTAGGTGCGGCGCCGCGACGGGACTATAACCCTCGCTTCCCTTTCGCTTGGAGCTTGATGGACGGCATGGACGCCACCGATATCACGCGCGTGCAGACCTATCTGCGGCGCCTCTTCGGCACGGACCGCATCAACCTGATCCGCCCGGCCCGGCCGGGCCTGTCGGTCGAGGTCGCGGTCGAGGACGAGGTGGTCGGCACGCTGCACCGCGACGCCGAGGATGGCGAGGTCTCCTACGCGCTGCACCTGACCATCCTCGAGGAAGACCTGCCGCCGCTGCCGAAGAAGCCCGCGGCCCCCCCGCGCCGCTGATCCACTGAGCTGCCGTGCCCGCGGGCGCGGCAGCCGGGCGCGGCGTCACCTTATAGAAGGGCCGCCGGATAGAGGGCCGCCCGCCGGGCATGAAAAAAGGGGCACGCGCGCGTGCCCCTTTTTCAATGCGGTCCGGCCCTGAAGGTCAGGCGGTCTCGTCATCCTCGGCCGGCGCCAGCGGGGCGGAGGGGTTGCCGCCCGAGGCCAGCACCGCGGCGTTCAGGTCCGACTGGCTGCACAGGCCCAGGATCACCGGGTCGCGCGGCTTGATATTGGCGCTGTTCCAATGGGTGCGGTCGCGCACCTTGGCGATGGTGTCCTTGGTGGTGCCCAGCAGCTTGCCGATCTGCGCCTCGGTCAGCTGCGGGAAGTTGCGCAGCAGGAAGGCGATGCCGTCCGGCCGGTCGTTCCGCTTCGACACCGGGGTGTAGCGGGCGCCCTTGCCGCGGCTCTTCGGCACCGGGCTGGTGGTCTCCATCAGGCGCAGCCGGGCATTGGCGTCGCCCTCGCAGCGCAGGATCTCCTCGCGGCGCAGCTGGCTGTTCTGCACCGGGTCATAGCCGACGATGCCTTGCGCGACCTCGCCATCGGCGATCGCCTGCACTTCGAGCGGATGCATGCCGACGAAGTCGGCGATCTGCTCGAAGCTGAGGGACGTCTTCTCGATGAGCCACACAGCGGTGGCCTTGGGCATCAGCGGCAGGGTCATCGGAAACCTTACGAGTCGGTCGGGCTGGCGCGGGGACAGCCCCGGATCGCACTGCATATAGAGAGGGGGAGGTATGGGGTCAAAGTCCTAGCGTATCGGCGCCCCAAGCGCAGCGGGGCCAGCACCCTAATCCTTGGCGGGACGGCATGGCAGGCCATATCGTCCTGCAGGGCTCCGGACATCGGCCGGATCGAGGCAAGGGAGATCGGCATGGCGACGCGGCGATTGGCGACGGTGTTCGGCGGCACCGGCTTCATCGGGCAGCATGTGGTCTCCCGCCTGGCGCGGCTGGACTACGAGGTCCGCGTGGTGACCCGCCATGCCGAGACCGTCCGCCGGCTGATGACCCAGGGCAATGTCGGCCAGGTGGTCGCCTTCCGCGCCGACCTGGCCGATGACGCGGCGCTGGCCCGGTCGGTGGCCGGCGCCAGCCTGGTGGTCAATCTGGTCGGCATCCTGGCGGAATCGCGCAAGGGCGATTTCCAGCGGCTGCAGGGCGAGCTGCCGGGGCGGATCGGCCGCGCCGCGGCGGCGGCCGGGGTGTCGCGGCTGGTGCATCTGTCGGCGATCGGCGCCGATCCGGCCAGCGCCAGCCAGTATGCCCGCAGCAAGGCGGCCGGCGAGGCCGGGCTGCAGGCCGCCTTTCCCCGCGCCATCATCCTGCGGCCTTCGGTGATCTTCGGCCCCGAAGACCATTTCTTCAACCGCTTCGCCGGCATGGCGCAGCTGCTGCCCTTCATGCCGGTGGTCTGCGGCGCCACCCGCTTCCAGCCGGTCTTCGTCGGCGATGTCGCGGCCGCGGTGCTGGCCGCCAGCCGCCGCGGCGCGGCCGAGGGCCAGGTCTTCGAGCTCGGCGGGCCGCGGGTCGCGAGCTTCCGCGAGCTGATGGGCTATGTGCTGGAGGTCACCGGCCGCTCGAAGCGGCTGGTCGAGCTGCCGGCCGGGCTGGTGCGGCTGCAGGCCCGGCTGGGCGAGCTGCTGCCCAATCCGCCGCTGACACGGGACCAGCTGATCCTGCTGCAGAAGGACAATGTGGTGGCCGCCGGCGCCAAGGGCTTCGCCGAGCTCGGCATCGCGCCGCAGGCGATGGAGGCGGTGGTGCCGGCCTATCTGACCCGGTTCCGCCCCGGGGGAGGGCGGCGGCCCGCCTATCCCGCCTGAAAGTCCGTATCGGACCTTTCTTTCAGGAAATCCGGGGCGGGGTGGTCGGGAACCCTAAAGGGCAGCGGAAATAAGGACAGAATTACTGTCCTTATGGCGCAAATAGGACTCGCAAGCCCGGGGTGACTGTGGCAAAGCTGCGTGCATCGGGGTGCAAGCCTCGTCCGGCCTTCGCATGGCCGGGCGGCGGCCACCCCTGGCTCTGCCTCTTGTTCCATTCGCCCTTCCTGCCCGAAGGATCGCGCCCGATGGCCGAACGCATGCTGCAATTCGTGCGCTTGTCGCAACAAACACCGGACAAGCGCCAGGCCACCGAGCGCCGCGCCGATTTCGGCGAGATCTACCAGCGTTTCAGCGCCGAGCGCGCGACCGAGCAGGCCAGCCGCTGCAGCCAGTGCGGCGTGCCCTTCTGCTCGATCCACTGCCCGCTGAACAACAACATCCCCGACTGGCTGAAGCTGACCGCCGAAGGCCGGTTGGAGGAGGCCTATGAGATCGCCTCGGCGACCAACACCTTCCCGGAGATCTGCGGCCGCGTCTGCCCGCAGGACCGGCTCTGCGAAGGCAACTGCGTCATCGAGAAAGGCTTCGACAGCGTCACCATCGGCGCCGTTGAGAAGTACATCACGGATACCGCCTGGGAGCAGGGCTGGGTCAAGCCGCCCAAGCCGCGGCGCGAGGTCGACCATTCGGTCGGCATCATCGGCGCCGGCCCGGCGGGCCTGGCGGCGGCCGAGCGGCTGCGGCTGCGCGGCTGGAAGGTCACGGTCTATGACCGCTACGACCGCGTCGGCGGGCTGATGATCTACGGCATCCCGAACTTCAAGCTGGAGAAGGAGGTCGTCCTCCGCCGCCACGCCCAATATGCCGAGGCCGGGATCGAGTTCGTGCTGAACTGCCGCATCGGCATCGACATCTCCATGGCCGATCTGCGCGCCAAGCACGATGCGGTGCTGGTGGCGACCGGCGTCTACAAGGCGCGCGACATCGGCGGGCCGGGCTCGGAGCTCGCCGGCATCGTCCCCGCGCTCGACTACCTGACCGCGTCGAACCGCGAGAATCTGGGCGACCAGGTGCCGGAATTCATCGACGGCACGCTGAACGCGGCCGGCAAGAAGGTCGTGGTCATCGGCGGCGGCGACACCGCCATGGATTGCGTCCGCACCGCCATCCGCCAGGGCGCCGAGGCCGTCACCTGCCTCTATCGCCGCGACAAGGCGAATATGCCGGGCTCGATGCGCGAGGTGTCGAATGCCGAGGAGGAAGGCGTGGTCTTCTCCTGGCTTTCCGCCCCGGAAGGCTTTGTCGGTGGCGAGGCCGGCTCCGCCGGCGGGGGCGAGGGCCAGGTCACCGGTGTCCGCGCCGTGAAGATGCATCTGGGCCTGCCCGACGCCACCGGCCGCCAGCAGGTCGAGCCGATCCCCGGCAGCGGCTTCACCGAGCCGGCCGACCTGGTCATCAAGGCGCTGGGCTTCGACCCCGAGGACCTGCCCAGCCTCTTCGCCGAGCCCGGGCTGACGGTCAGCCGCTGGGGCACGCTGACGATCGACCGCCGCAGCATGATGACCAAGCTGGAGGGCGTCTTCGCCGCCGGCGACATCGTCCGCGGCGCCTCGCTGGTGGTCTGGGGCATCCGCGACGGTCGCGACGCCGCCGACCAGATCGAGGCCTATGTGCTGGCCAAGAAGGCCACGCCGTCGATGGCGGCCGAGTGATGCGGGCCCTCGCTTCCGGCCTGGCCCTGCTGCTGGCCGCGGCGCCGGCCTTTTCTCAGTCGGGGCCGTCGCAGTTTTCCGCGCCGGCGACCCCGGCGCCCCAGGCTGCGCCTGCGCCTGCGCCTGCCCCGGCCCCGGCCCCAGCCCCGGCCAATGACCGGGCCGAGGCCCTGGCCGCGGCGCGCGAGCTGATCGAGGCCAGCGGCTCCCAGGCCCAGGCCGAGGCCGGCATCCAGGGCAGCATGGGGCAGATGGCGCAGATCGTGGCGCAGCAGAGCGGCCAGCCGGTGGCCCGCGTCACCGAGATTTTCGAGGGCCTGCTGCTGCCCGAGTTCCGCGCCCGCCTGCCGGAGCTGCTCGACGCCATGGCCGCCTCCTGGGCCAGCCACCTGAGTGCTGCCGACCTGCGCGAGCTGACCGCCTTCTACCGCTCGCCGCTCGGCGGCCGGCTGAAGGTGGCGACCCAGGCCGTCACCCAGGAAAGCCTGGCTTTCGGCGCGCAATGGGGCCAGCGGATCGGGCTCGAGGCCCTGGCCAAGCATCGCGAGGCGCTGCGCGCCCGCGGCCTGAAGATCTGAACCGACCACGACGCCGTTCCGGGCCCCTGTCCCGGCCGCGAGTCCAAAGGGATCGCACCATGAGCCATCCGACCGAGAGCGGCGCTGCCTTCGCCGAGCGTTTCCGCCGTAACGCCGACCTGCTGAACAGCGCCGCCCATGTCGACACCATGGAGCATGACGCCTGCGGCGTCGGCATGATCGCGGCGCTGGACGGCAAGCCGCGGCGCGACGTGGTGCAGGCCGGCATCGACGCGCTGAAGGCGGTCTGGCACCGCGGCGCCGTCGATGCCGACGGCAAGACCGGCGACGGCGCCGGCATCCATATCGAGATCCCGCAGGACTTCTTCGCCGAGGTCGTCGAGCGCGGCGGCGACCGGCTGCGCCCGGGCCGCATCGCGGTGGGCCAGGTCTTCCTGCCGAAGACCGACCTGGGCGCGCAGGAGCGCTGCCGCCAGATCGTCGAGACCGAGATCCTGAACGCCGGCTACAGCATCTATGGCTGGCGCCAGGTGCCGATCGACGTCGCCTGCATCGGCGAGAAGGCCAATGCGACGCGGCCCGAGATCGAGCAGATCCTGATCTTCGACGCCGAGCAGCGCGACCCGGCGACGATGGAGCGCGACCTCTACGTCATCCGCCGCCGCATCGAGAAGCAGGCCATCGCGGCGCAGGTGCCGGAGCTCTATCTCTGCAGCCTCTCGGCCCGCTCGATCGTCTACAAGGGCATGTTCCTGGCGGAGAACCTGACCGACTTCTACCCCGACCTGCTGGACGAGCGTTTCGTCAGCCGCTTCGCCATCTACCACCAGCGCTACTCGACCAACACCTTCCCGACCTGGCGCCTGGCGCAGCCGTTCCGGATGCTCGCCCATAACGGCGAGATCAACACCGTCCACGGCAACATCAACTGGATGAAGAGCCACGAGACCCGGCTCGCCCACGACCTGCTCGATCCCTTCATGGAGGATATCAAGCCCGTCGTGCAGGCCGGCGGCTCCGACACCGCGACGCTCGACAACGTCTTCGAGCTGCTGGTGCGCGGCGGCCGCGACGCGCCGATGGCCAAGGCCATGCTGATCCCGGAGAGCATCGGCAGCAACGCGACGATGCCCCAGGCGCATCGCGACCTGTTCATGTATTGCAACGCGGTGATGGAGCCCTGGGACGGGCCGGCCGCGGTCTGCGCGACCGACGGCCGCTGGTGCATCGCCGGCCTCGACCGCAACGGGCTGCGGCCGATCCGCTACAATGTCACCACCAGCAAGCTGCTGATCGTCGGCTCCGAGACCGGCATGGTGAAGCTGGCCGAGAGCGACATCGTCGCCAAGGGCCGCGTCGGCCCCGGCCAGTGCATCGCCGTCGACCTGGAGGCGCAGCGCTTCTACGGCGACACCGAGCTGAAGGACGTGCTGGCCGCCCGCCATCCCTTCGGCGACTGGGTCGGCCGCACCACCAAGATCGACGGCATCGTCCGCTCCGAGGTGGACGAGACCCCGGTGCTGACCACCGAGGCGCTGCGCCGCCGCCAGCTGGCGCTGGGCATCACGCTGGAGGACCTCGAGACCATCCTGCACCCGATGGCCGAGGATGGCGCCGAGGCGATCGGCAGCATGGGCGACGACACGCCCATCGCCGTGCTCTCCGCGCAATATCGCGGGCTGCACCATTTCTTCCGCCAGAGCTTCGCCCAGGTCACCAACCCGCCGATCGACAGCCTGCGCGAGACGCGGGTGATGACCATCAAGACCCGGCTGGGCAATCTCGGGAACATCCTCGACGAGGATCCGACCCAGTGCGACATGCTGCAGCTGGAGAGCCCGGTGCTCTCCAACGCCGAATTCGCCGCCATGCAGGAATACATGGGCAGCACGGCCTGCACGGTCGACGCCACCTTCCCGGTGTCCGAAGGCGAGCCCGGCCTGCGCCGCGCGCTGGAGCGGATCCGGCGCGAGGCGGAGGAGGGGGTGCGCTCCGGCTGCGCCCATGTCGTGCTGACCGACGAGGCGCATGACGACGCGCGCGCCGTCATCCCGATGATCCTGGCGGTCGGCGCCGTGCATACCCACCTGGTGCGCCACTCCCTGCGCACCTTCACCAGCCTGAACGTCCGCGCCGGCGAATGCATGGATGTGCATTACGTCGCCGTGCTGATCGGCGCGGGTGCCACCACGGTCAACGCCTATCTGGCGCAGGAGAGCATCGCCGACCGGCATCGCCGCGGCCTGTTCGGCGACGATTCGCTGCGCGACTGCGTGGCGCATTACCGCAAGGCGGTCGACAAGGGCCTGCTGAAGGTCATGTCGAAGATCGGCATTTCGGTGCTGTCCTCCTATCGCGGCGGCATGAACTTCGAGGCGATCGGCCTGTCGCGCGCGCTGGTGGCGGAATTCTTCCCCGGCACCCAGTCGCGCATCTCCGGCATCGGCCTGTCCGGCATCGCCCGCCGCGTGCTCGGCATGCACCGCAAGGCCTGGGGCACCGACACGGTGATGCTGCCGATCGGCGGCCTCTACAAGCTGCGCCGCAAGGGCGAGGCCCATGCCTTCGACGGCAGCCTGATCCACCTGCTGCAGAACGCGGTGGAGACCGACAGCTACCAGACCTTCAAGCGCTACACCGACGCGGTGCGCAAGCTGCCGCCCGTGGCGCTGCGCGACCTGCTCGACTTCCGCGCCGAAGGCTCGAAGCCGATCGCCATCGAGGAGGTCGAGAGCATCACCGAGATCCGCAAGCGCCTGATCGCGCCCGGCATCTCGCTCGGCGCCCTCAGCCCCGAGGCGCATGAGACGCTCTCCATCGCGATGAACCGCATCGGCGCGCGCTCCGACAGCGGCGAGGGCGGCGAGGACCCCGAGCGCGCCAAGCCGCGCGCCAATGGCGACAACGCCAATTCGGCGATCAAGCAGATCTCCTCGGGCCGCTTCGGCGTCACCGCCGAGTACCTGAACAACTGCCGCGAGATCGAGATCAAGGTGGCCCAGGGCGCCAAGCCCGGCGAGGGCGGCCAGCTGCCCGGCTTCAAGGTCAGCGGCATCATCGCGCGGCTCCGCCACTCGACGCCCGGCGTGACGCTGATCTCGCCGCCGCCGCACCACGACATCTATTCGATCGAGGATCTGGCGCAGCTCATCTACGACCTGAAGCAGATCAACCCCGAGGCCTCGGTCTGCGTGAAGCTGGTCGCCCGCTCCGGCATCGGCACCATCGCCGCCGGCGTCGCCAAGGCCAAGGCGGATGCCATCCTGGTCTCCGGCCATTCGGGTGGCACCGGCGCCTCGCCGGTCAGCTCGATCAAATATGCCGGCCTGCCCTGGGAGATGGGGCTGTCGGAAGCGCACCAGGTGCTGCTGCTGAACCGCCTGCGCCACCGGGTGAAGCTGCGCACCGATGGCGGGTTGAAGACCGGCCGCGACGTGGTGATCGCCGCCATGCTGGGCGCCGAGGAATTCGGCATCGGCACCGCCTCCCTCGTCGCCATGGGCTGCATCATGGTGCGGCAGTGCCATTCCAACACCTGTCCCGTGGGCGTCTGCACCCAGGACGAGGACCTGCGGAAGAAGTTCGAGGGCAGCCCGGAGAAGGTCATCAACCTTTTCTCCTTCATCGCCGAGGAGATCCGCGAGATCCTGGCCAGCCTCGGCTTCCGCAAGCTGGAAGAGGTCATCGGCCGCACCGAATACCTCAAGCAGGTCAGCCGCGGCGCCGAGGATCTCGACGACCTCGACCTCAACCCGCTGCTGGTCCAGGCCGATGCCGGGCCGTTCCCGCGCTACTGCACGCTGGAAGGCCGCAACGAGGTGCCGGAGACGCTGGATGCCGACATGATCCGCGACGCCGCGGCCCTGTTCGAGCGGGGCGAGAAGATGCAGCTCGCCTACAACATCCGCAACACCCACCGCGCCATCGGCACCAAGATCAGCAGCAAGATCGTCCGCAAGTTCGGCATGTCCGGCCTGCAGCCGGGCCATCTGACGGTGCGGCTGCGCGGCTCGGCCGGCCAGTCGCTCGGCGCCTTCGCGGTGCGGGGCCTGAAGCTCGAGGTCCTTGGCGACGCCAACGACTATGTCGGCAAGGGCCTGTCCGGCGGCAGCATCGTCGTCCGCCCGGCGCCGTCCTCGCCGCTGGTCTGGAACGAGAACGCCATCGTCGGCAACACCTGCCTCTATGGCGCGACCGCCGGCGAGTTCTTCGCCGCCGGCCAGGCCGGCGAGCGCTTCGCCGTCCGCAACTCCGGCGCGATCGCGGTGGTCGAGGGCGTCGGCGCCAATGGCTGCGAGTACATGACCGGCGGCACGGTGGTGATCCTCGGCGCGGTCGGCGACAATTTCGGCGCCGGCTTCACCGGCGGCCAGGCCTTCATCCATGACCGCGACGCCACCTTCGAGCACCGGCTGAACCCGGACACGCTGCTGTGGAAGCGCCTGTCCTCGGCGCATTGGGAGAGCGTGCTGCAGGGTCTCATCGGTCGCCACGCCGCCGAGACCGGGTCGCGCCACGCCGCCCGCCTGCTGAACGATTGGGCCTCCGAGCGCGGCCACTTCTGGCACGTGGTGCCGAAGGAATACGCCAAGTACCTGCCCCACCCCATGGAACAGGTCGCCATCGCCGCCGAGTAGTTTTTTCGGTTCGACCGGTCCTCGATGGGACCGGTCGCTACCCGAGCGACGGCCTCAAGCAGCCCAGCTAACGCCTTAAAAATGTTAAGCCTGGGCAACTTGGCGTGATGCTCGGCTAGGCGCTCACGGATGGGCATGCGATAAGCGGCGCCCCTGACCTTGCTGCGGCGTTGTGCATGAGAATCCTCTACCACCAGCCTCTTTGCCCCTATTCGCGCAAGGTCCGCCTTGTTCTCAGCGAGAAACGCATCCCCTTCGAGGTGCGGATCGAAAGGGTGTGGGAGCGGCGAGAGGAATTCATGGAAATGAACCCCAGCGGCACCGTCCCGGTGCTGGTGGAGGAGAACGGCCTGATCCTCGCCGACAGCTACGCCATCTGCGAATACCTCGACGAGGCCTATCCGGACCTGCCGCTGATGGGCCGGACGCTAGGCGAGCGCGCCGAAGTGCGCCGCTTGGTCGCCTGGTTCGACGGCAAGTTCGCCC
The DNA here is from genome assembly GCF_902706185.1 of Roseomonas sp. 18066. Taxonomy (GTDB): domain Bacteria; phylum Pseudomonadota; class Alphaproteobacteria; order Acetobacterales; family Acetobacteraceae; genus Pseudoroseomonas. The sequence goes on from NZ_CACSJM010000103.1 coordinate 23,215, forward strand.
GCGAGGTCACCGACAACCTGCTGGTCGAAAAGCAGTGGAAGCGCCTGATGGGCCGCGGCAGCGCCGATGCCGCCGCACTCCGCGCCGGCTACGCCAACCTCAAGCCGCACCTGGACTACCTGGGCTGGCTGGCCGAAACCCGCCTGTGGCTGGCCGGCAATTCCCTGTCCATGGCCGACCTGGCCGCCGCCGCCCACCTGTCGGCGCTCGACTACATCGGCGACCTCGACTGGTCCCTGAACGATGCCGCCAAGGACTGGTACGCCCGGGTGAAGTCCCGCCCGGCCTTCCGCCCGCTGCTCGCCGACCGCGTCAGCGGGGTGAACCCGCCGCCGCATTACGCGGATCTGGATTTTTAGAGTTTTCAGAGAAGCCAGGGGCAGGCCAGGGGAATGAATTCCCCTGGACCCCTTGTAACTTGGCGCCATCGCGCTCGGTCGTTGCTAGAGTGTCCGGAGCGGTGGCGGAGCGTAGCCCGGAACCCCTTGGGGCGATCGAGCCCGTAAAGAAGCGAGGGTCACGCTCCGTCGTTCCATCGAA
>NZ_CACSJM010000104.1 GCF_902706185.1 Roseomonas sp. 18066
TCTCGGCACCGTCGCGCAGCATGGCGTCGGCGCCGCCGGGCGGGCGCCGCCTGGCCGTCGGTGCGCGGGGTATTGGCCGAGGTGAGCTCGGTCACCGAGAAGATGAAGCGGCCCAGCAGCGATTCCAGGCTGACCGCCGACTGGGTGATGCCGATCTCGGCACCGTCGCGCAGCATGGCGTCGGCGCCGCCGGGGACGAGGGCCACATACTTGCCGCCCAGCAGGCTTTCCGAGGTGATCTCGGCCGAGCTGTCGGTCGGCACCTCGATGCCGCCATCGACGCGCAGCTTCAGCACCGCCAGGTAGGTCTTGGGGTCGATGCGCTGGTCGACCACGCTGCCGACCTTGACGCCGCCGATGCGCACGTCGGCGCCGGCGCTCAACCCGTCGATGCGGTCGAACTTGGCGGTCAGGGTGATGCCGCCGCCGCTGCTGCCGAAGCTGCGGCCGGTCTGGCCGACGGCGAAGACCAGGAAGAAGGCGGCGACGGCCAGCACCACGGCGCCGGTCAGCACTTCGGCCAGGTTGCGGCTCTGCATCATGCGTCCTGACACGCGATCAGCTACCGGGGGTCCAGGCTTCGTAATCGCCGGCGGTGGCCGGGCGCGGGCCGCCGCTGGCCGCGGGCGCCGCCGGGCGATAGGCCAGGGCGGTGCCAGTGCGGTTCGGCGTGTGCTCCTGCTGCCAGGCGTGGCGCTTGGTCTCGGACAGCGGCGCATCGGTCACGTGATGCAGCCAGCAATGCCACTCGGCCGGCACCATGGTCGGGTCGGCCTCGCCCTTGTACAGGACGAAGCGACGCTTGCGGCCATAGCCGAGCCAGGTCTTGCGGCTCTCGTAATAGCTGTTGCCGAAGCGGTCGGTGCCGATCTTGCTGGCGGAGAAGCCAGTGGTCAGCCGCTGCAGGAAGGACATGTCTCGGTCATTTCCATGAGGCCGGGGGGATGGCGCCCGCCGGGGGAGCGGGCGGCCGCGAAGCATAGATGGGGCGCCCGGGCCTGGCTGGAAGCCCACCCCTGCACCCTCTCGGCGCTTCCTTCGCACATGCGGCGCCCGAGGGGAAGGCGAGGCCGCGCCCCAGCCATGACAGCCCCGTGTGCCAGCCCCGGCGCCGCGGCGTGGCTGCCGCCGAACCGCGGTCGGCCGCTTCCTCGCAACCGGCGCGAAATCAACGCCAAGCCCGCGTTTTGGCCATCCCCCCGCCTATCGCCCGGCGCGGCCTGCCGCTACCTTTTGCAGCATGGCACGGATTGCAGGCACCCCCTGGGAAGGCATGGCGCTGCGGCGCACGCGGGCATCGGCGGACCCCGATTCCCCGCCACGCGCCATCGCGCTGCCCGCCACCTGGGAACAGAGCGCGGCCGAGGCCCTGGCCTGCCTGGCCCCCGGGCTGGGCCCGGTCTCGCTGCCCAGCCTGGCCGAGGGCTGGATCGCCCGCCTCTCCGCCCGCGCCTTGCAGACTGGCGTGCTGGAGGCGATCGACGCCGTGGCCCTGGCCGAGTCGCTGCGCCAGCTGGTGATCACCCGCCGCGGCGCCCCCGGCGCCTCGACCTGGCGCGGCGATGCCAAGGTCGAGCCACGCTTCGTGCTCAACCTGCCGGCCTTCCTCGATTCCGCCGGCGGCTTCGACGCGGCCGGCTATGCGGCGGCCGTCGGCACCGGGGTGCAGGCGCTGGAGGTGCTGACCGGCGGCCGCGCGCAGCGGCTGCGGCTGGGCTTCGCCGACCTGTCCGGCCTGCTGGCCGCCTGCGGCCTGGCCTATGATTCCCCCGCCGCCCGCGATGTCGCCAATGCGCTGTCCGCCCTGACCCGGGGTGCTGCCGAGCAGGCCAGCGCGCGGCTGGCCGAGAAGCATGGCGCGCGCGAGCCCGCCGCCCTGCTGTGGCCCGCGCCGCCCGCCCGCTGCGCCATCCCCGGCCTGGCGGTGGCCGCCCGCCGCGCGCTGGATGCCGCCGGCGCGACGCAAGGGCTGCGCCACCATGGCAGCTTCGCCCTGACCGCGGCGGATGCGGCCGAGGCGCTGCTGGGCTGCGAGACCGGCGGCCTGGCCCCGGCCCAGGGCGCCACCCGCCTGGTGCTGGACGAGGACGGCCGCGTCGCCGAGCAGCCCACCGTCGCCGCCCGCCGCGCCGCCCTGCTGCAGGGCGAGCGCCAGGCCGAGACGCTGCTGGCCCCGGTGCCCGACGCCGCCCGGGTGGCGATGGAAGCCGCCATCCGCCCCTATCTGCATGCCGCCGCCCCGGCGCCGCTGGCGCGCCCCGAGCCGGCCCGGCCGCTGCCGGCGCCGCGCCCCGCCGTCGCCGCCCGCGGCAATGTCTGGCGCGTCGTCGTCGGCGGCCACCGCGTCATGCTGCGCACGACGGAGGCCGCCGATGGCAGCCTGGTCGAGATCGGCCTGTCGATGAGCAAGGAAGGCAAGGATGGCAGCGCGCTGCGCGGGCTGCTGGACGGCTTCCTGCAGGCGGTGAATATCGGCCTGGCCCGCGGCGTGCCGCTGTCGGATTACGTCACCGCCTTCTCCTATACCCGCTTCGGCCCCTCCGGCCCGGTGGAGGGGGATGCCGATATCCTCTGCGCCACCTCGGTGATGGACTGGGCCTTCCGCCGGCTGGCGATCAGCCACCTGGGCGGCGGCGAGGCGCGCCGGCTGTGGCCGGACCCGACCATCGAGGAATGCGCCGTCGACGCCGTCGGCCTGCCGGGCGATCGCGGGCCGCTGCTGCCGCTGGACCTGCCGGCGCAGCCTTCCCCCGCCGCCCGCCGCCGGACCTTCCGCCTGGTCGGTTGAGCGGCGCCCCCTGATCGTCTGAAGGAAGGAAAAGCCCCATGGCCGGAAACGTCGCCCAGCGCCTGGCCGGGCTCGGCATCACCCTGCCGACCCCGGCCGCGCCCGTCGCCAACTACGTCCCCTTCACCCTCGGCCTCGACGGCCGGCTGGTGGTGGTCTCCGGCCAGGTGCCGATGCGCGACGGCCGCGTCGCCTTCACCGGCAAGGTCACCGCCGACGGCATCGACACCGGCAAGCAGGCCGCCGAGCTCTGCCTGGTCAACGTGCTGGCGCAGCTGCAGGCGGCGGTGGGCGACCTCGACCGGGTGACCCGGGTGATCCGCCTGGGCGGCTTCATCGCCGCCGGCCCCGACTTCACCCAGCATGCGCTGGTGATGAACGGCGCCTCCGACCTGGCCGTCGCCGTCTTCGGCGAGGCCGGGCGCCATGCCCGCAGCACCATCGGCGTGCCCTCGCTGCCGATGGACGCCGCCGTCGAGGTCGAGGGGATGTTCGAGATCGCGCCTTGAGCGACGATTTCGAGGTCTCCGACGACGCCGACCCGGCGATCCGCGGCGCCATCCTGGAAGGCCTGCTGGCCTATAACCGCTCCAAGGTGGGGCCGCCGGGCACCCGGCCGCTGCATGTCGTGGTGCGCGACCCGGAGTCGGGCATCGTCATCGGCGGGCTGACCGGGCGGACCGACAAGGGCTGGCTGTTCATCGAGCTGTTCAACCTGCCGGAAGAGCTGCGCGGTGGCGGCCTCGGCGCGCGCCTGCTGGCCGCGGCCGAGGACGAGGCCCGCGCCCGCGGCTGCGCCGGCGTCTGGCTGGACAGCTACAGCTTCCAGGCGCCGGACTTCTACAGGAAGCAGGGCTATGTCGAGTTCGGCGCGGTGCCGGACAATCCGACCGGCCATACGCGCTTCTTCTTCCAGAAGCGGTTCTGAGACGGAAAAGGGGCGCTGGCCGGGTTGGCCAGCGCCCCTTCTGATTCGGGCGGCCCGATGAGGGGGCGCGGCGCGATGCCGCGCCCCCTTGCCGCATCAGGCGATCAGCAGCTCCTCGGTCACCGCGACGGGCAGGCGCCCTTCGAAGAGGCCGGTGGTCAGGTAATGCGCCAGCGGGTCGATGCCGGCCTCGGCGATGTCCTCGTTCGCCGCCAGATAGGCCGAGGTGTCGAACAGCGCCGAGGGGTCGCGGCCTTCCTTGAAGCCATAGGTCTGGAAGTGGACCAGGGCGTCGACGCCCGAGCCCGCCACGTCCGCATTGTTCTCCAGGTAGTAGGAGGTGTCGAAATAGGCGTTCGGGTCGCGCTGCTCGGCGGCGCCGAAGGCCGTCCAATGGGCGAAGGCGTCGACGCCGGCCGCCGCGACGTCGCCATTCGTCGCCAGGTAGAACTGGCGGTCGAAGCCGCCCTGCAGGTCGCTGCCCACGGCGCGGACCGTGGTGCGGCCCTCGGCCATGCCATTGGCCAGGTAATGCGCCAGGGCTTCGATGCCGGCCTCGGCCACGTCGGCGTTGATCGCCAGGTAGCCGGCATTGTCGAAGTCGAGCGAGGCGTCGCGCCCCTCCTCGCCGCCATAGAGACGGTAATGCTCCAGCGCGCCCATGCCCGAGGCCGCCACGTCCTGGTTGGCCGCCAGGTAGAAGGAGGCGTCGAAGACGGCGTTCGCGGCACGGCCCTCGGCGGCGCCGAACTTCGTGTAATGCGCTTCCGCATCCAGCCCGGCGGCGAAGACATCCGGGTTGGCGACGTAGTAGGCGGCGGCGTCGAACAGCCAGTCGCTGCCCTCGAGGCTGATCGCGGCATCGGCGAAGCGCAGCTGCTCGATGCTGACCAGCGTGGTCTGGCCTTCGTCGCTGCTCAGCACCAGGCTGCTGCCGGCGCGGGCCAGGCTGTAGTCGGCGATGGACCCGGCGAGCACCGCCGTGTCGGTGCCGGTGCCGCCATCCAGCCGGTCGCTGCCGCCGCGGCCTTCCAGCACGTCGTCGCCGGCGCCGCCCTGCAGGAAGTCGCGGCCGGCGGTGCCGACCAGCGTGTCGGCGCCCTCGTCGCCCGCCTGCCGGGCGCCAAGAACGGTGTCCTCCCGCACAGAGACATTCTGGATGCGCTCGTCGGTGGCCTGGCCGGCATCGACCTCGTTATAGGCGGTCTCGGCGGTGCCGTGCTCGGCCTTCAGGTATTCGGCCAGCGCGTCCTGCTCGCTGCCGCGGGCGGCGAAGGTGGCCTCGCCGTCGGACAGCGCCGCGTTGTCCAGCAGGTCGATGCGGTCGGTGGCGTAGAGGCCGATCGGATAGCCGTCGCCGCCATCGGCCAGGTAGCTCAGCGTCACCATGCGGATGTCGCGGGCGGCATCGCCCACCAGCTGGCCGTCGACCAGGATGGTGTCCAGCACCTGGCCGTCCTCGCCCAGGATCACCAGGTTCTGGATGCGGGCGCCGGCCACCGCGACGCTGCCGTCGACATTCAGCTTCTGCGCCGTGGCCGAGGCGTCATAGCTGAAGGAGACGCCGCCGACCTGGCCGAAGGAGCCCGGGGTGGCGCCCGGCGCGACGCCGGCCACCGCATGCTCGAAGATCCGCACCAGATCCCCGGCAGAGACGGTGACGATCGACAGCGCGTTGTTGAAGCGCAGCGAGTTCTCGATATCGAGCTGGCTGACGCCGCCTTCCGGCTTGTTCGCGTCCGGATTGGCCTGCGGAGGCAGCTCGCCCGCATCCGCCCCGGTGCCGATGGCGCCGATCTCGGCGCGGATGCCGCCGCCATTCTTGATCGAGACGGTCACCGCCGCATCGACCTGCCTGGCCACGAACAGGTTGGCATCGGCCGAGAGGTTGCCGAGGTTGGTCTCCTCGGTGCGGACCTCGCCGCGGCGGCCTTCCAGGTAGACATCGGTGAAGCCCAGGACATTGCCGTCCTTGGCGCCGATCACCGCGCCGATGGCGTCGGTCACGTCCTTGACGGCGCCGCCGCGGGTGCCCTCGGCATAGGCGTCCTCGTCGCCCCAGAGTTCTTCCACAGTCTCTTCGTTGACCACCACCGGGCCCGACACAGCCGGGTCGATGCTGTCGGGGATGATGTTGCCCTCGGCGTCGAAGGTCAGCACCAGCCGGCCGACATAGGAGTATTCGTTGTTGGTGTTGACGATGGCGACATTGCCGCCGTCGGCGCCGGTGACGATCACCGGATAGGTCTCGGAAGCCGTGTCGCCCGGCTGCAGCACGTCGCCCTCGTTGGCGAAGGTGGCGTGGCTGCCGCCGGAGATGATGACATCGACGCCGGACAGCTTGCCGGCCAGGTCGAGCTCCAGCTGGTACTGCTGCAGGTGGCTCAGCAGGATGATCTTGTTGAGGCCCTGCTCCAGCATCTGGTCGACATAGACCTGCAGGATCTCGGCCAGCTCGTCGGTGTTGTTGACGCCGCCGTCGCCGGCCGGGTCCTTCACGGTGACGCGGCCGGGGGACGAGATCGAGGCCAGCAGCTGGGTGGTGACGCCGAGCACGCCGATCTGCTCGCCGCCTTCCTCGATGATGGTCCAGGGCGAGACCTGGGCGTCGGCGGCCTCGGCGGCCAGCGCCTCCGGCGTCGCCAGGTCATCGGCGGTGGTCGCGTAGCTGGCGGCGTCGCGCAGCAGCTCGGTGAACAGCGCCGCCATCGCCGGGTCGCCCGAGAAGTCCAGGTTGGCGGCGAGATAGGGGAACATCGCGCCGATCGAGGTCACCGCGGCGGAGGTCGTGCCGCTGCCCTTGGTGAAGTCGATGGCGGCGGCCACCGCGTTGGAGCCGAAGTCCCATTCATGGTTGCCGAAGACGCTCGCCTCGACGCCGATGGCGTTCATGATGGCGATGTCGATGGTCGACGGGTTCAGCGCCAGGCCGGCCAGGTCCGCGGGCTCGACGCCCAGCAGCCAGGCATAGAGGTCGACCAGCTCGTCCTTGACCGTGGGGTCGGTGCCGGCGGCGTTGAACGGGCTCGGGATGTAGTTGTCGCCCGAGGACAGCGTGATGCTGTTGGCGTAGCTGTCCTCCAGCTTGTCGACGATCGCCGCGAACTGGCTGGCGCGGTCGACGGCGGCGAGGCCCGCCTCGAAGTCGGAGGCATGCAGGATCTGCAGCGTGAAGGTGCCGCCGGCGGTGGGCGTGACGCTCAGCTCGTGCAGCGTCGTGGTGCCCGAGCCCTCGGCCGGCGAGATCAGCATCGGGCCGTCGATGCCCTCGGGGGCGTCCGCGGCGTCGACGAAGAGGATGGCTTCCGGCGCGTCGCCGACCGGGATGATGCCGGCATAGTCGGCGGCGTCCGGCCCGGTGATGGCGAAGGCCATGACCGAATCGGCGCGCTCCAGCGCCAGGAAGGCGTAGAGCTGGCCGTCGATGGTGCCCAGCGTGACGCTCTCGGGCTCGGGGCCCTTGTCGTCGGAGCGGCCGTCATCCAGCAGCTCGGGGGCGTGCTGGAGCAGCATCTGCTCCATCATGTCGCCGGAGTCGAAGGTCTGCACCAGGCCGTCCTCGGTCACTTCCCAGATCGAGAAGCTGCGGCCGCCGAGCGTGTGGATGACGTCGATGTCGCCGTCGCCATCGGTGTCGCCATCGACCAGCGAGATGTTCAGCCGGCCCATCACCGCATCGGCCTGCAGGGCGGCGATGCCCTCGGCGCCGCCGAAGGTCGCCTCGTCCAGCACGGCGTCCTTCAGCCGGCCGACATCGTTGTAGTCACCCCATTCGGAGGCGTCGCCCTCGTTGGCGGTGACCAGGTAGGTCTTGCCGTCCAGGTCGAAGGTGGCGATGCCGTCGGGCATGTAGAGGCCCTGCACCGGCGCCGTGCCGATATTCGCGCCATCGTCGCGGTCGGAGGTGTCGAGGCCATTGCCCTCGATGGAATGGTCCTTGGTGCCCAGCGCGTAGACGCCGGTATATTCCATCGTCGTCAGGTCGAGCACCGCGATCGCGTTGTTCTCCTGCAGCGTGACATAGGCCTTGGTGCCGTCCTTGGAGACGGCGATGTATTCCGGCTCCAGGTCGGTCGCGGCGGTGACGCCGTCCACGCCCTTGATGCGCACGCCGGCGGCGATCAGCGCCTCGGTGTCGAAGCCTTCGAAGCCCAGGAAGGACATGTCGCCGGAGGCCACGTCGATGACGGCGACGCCGCCCACCGGGTCGCCCGAGGCGTCGACGCCGTAATTGTCGTTGGGCTCGCCCTCGATCGCCACCAGCAGGCGGGCGCCATCGGGGGTGAAGGTCACCATGTCGGGCACCGCGCCGACCTCGACCGCGCGCAGCAGGGTGGCTTCGCTGCCATCCTCGGCGATGGTGTAGAAGGCGACGGTGCCGTTGCTGCCGGGCTCGGCGCCATCGAAGGCGACGGCCATCACGTTGCCGTGGACGGCGACGCTGTTGCCGGTGCCGAGCGTGCCGAGATCGGCCTTCGGCAGGTCGAAGCGCAGCGCGCCGGTCGCGGCGTCCAGCGCCTCGACGCCATCGGGACCGAGCACCAGGACCAGGGCGCGGGCGGCGTCATAGGCGACCACCTCGGCGCTGCCGGCGGTGGAGGCGGAACTGTCCTTGGTCCAGAGAAGATCGGATTGGATGGCCATGTGTGCGTTCCCGCCGCGAAGTGGTGTCGGGCGCGGGGGTTACCGAAGCATGAACGGCGCTTCATGCTTGGTTTGGTGACATCGCCGGGGCCTGAGCGATTGCAGCTTCGTCTTATGAACGCAGCGGTTGATGAGGCTTGAGCTTTGGCGCGCCTGGCATGGGGCGCATGGCATTGGCCTGGGGCCTGGCGCACCCCACCTAAGCCGTCTGGAGCAGAAGGACGCACAGTGGACCGCTTGCTGCACGGCATGGCGCGGCTCGGCGACGAGGCCGAGCGCCTGCTCAACGAGACCAGCCTTCGCGTCGCCATCACCGGGCTCAGCCGCTCGGGCAAGACGGTCTTCATCACCTCGCTGATCAGCAACCTGCTGGCGCTCGGCCGCGGGCGCGACAGCCTGCCGGCGCTGACCCGGCAGCTGGCGGCCAACGGCCAGCGGATCCTGGCGGTGCGGCTGGAGCCCTCGGGCACCCAGGCGCTGGACTGGTTCGACGCGGCGGAGAAGCTGCGCGACCTCGCCGGCGCCACGCCGCATTGGCCGCCGCGCACCGCGGACCTGGCCAGCGCCGCGCTGACCCTGGTGGTGGCGCGCAGCGGCCGGCTGGGCGGCCTGCTGCCGCCGCGCCGGCTGCGGCTGGAGCTGCTGGACTATCCCGGCGAATGGCTGCTGGACCTGCCGCTGCTCGACCAGGATTTTTCCCAGTGGTCGGCGGCGACGCTGGCGCAGCTGAAGCAGCCGCCGCGCGCCGCGCTGGCCACCGACTTCTTCGCCTTCCTGGCCAGCTTGCCGCCTGACGCCCCGGATGAGGACGCGGTCGCCCGTCGCGGCTTCCTTCTCTATCGCGACCTGCTGGTGGCGGCGCGGGATGAGCTCGGGCTGCGCTGGCTGCAGCCGGGGCGCTTCCTGGTGCCGGGGCCGAAGGGCGACAGCCCGATGATGTGGTTCTTCCCCATCCCCGGCCAGGGCCCGGCGGCGCCCGGCTCCTTGCGCGACCTGCTGGCCCGCCGCTTCGACGCTTACCGGGAAGATATGCGCCGCAGCTATTTCGACCCCTGGTTCGCCCGCTTCGACCGCCAGGTGGTGCTGGTCGACGCTCTGGGCGCGCTCTGCGGGGGCGAGGGGGCCTTTGCGGACGCGCGCCAGGCGGTGGCGCAGATCGCCCGCGCCTATGACCAGCGCAGCCGCTCGCGCTGGCTGCGGCTGCCGATGCTGAAGCGGGTGGCCTTCGCCGCCTCCAAGCTGGACCATATCCCGCCTGTGCAGCGCCCCGCCTTCCTGTCGATGTTCCAGGCAATGCTGGGCGAGACCGGGCCGAAGGCGCGCCACTTCGCGCTCGCGGCCCTGCGCAGCACCGAGGACGGGGCGCCCACCGTCAGCCCCCCCGTGGTCTTCGGCGTGCCATCGGGCGAAACCCGCCGCCGGCCCTTCCGCCCCGGGCCGATCCCCGATTCGATCCCGCCCTCCGGCGACCCCTTCTGGCGCCGGCCCTATTTCGCCCTGCCGGAATTCCGCCCGCCGGTGCTCGACCCCGAGGGGCGCGAGGGCCTGCCGCATCTCCATATGGATGCGCTGCTGGCCTGGCTGCTGGAGGACGCGCTGTGACCCTGCCGCCAAAGAAAGCCCCTGTCCGCGAAGCTGGCCCCGGCTGGGCCGATGCGCCCGAACCCGCGCCGGCCTGGGACCCCGGTTGGGACGCGGCTCCGGTCAATGGCGGGTTGGTGCGGCATGAGGGACCCGTGAGCCTGACGCCGGTGGCGCCTGTCGCCGGCGCCGGCTGGCTGCGCAGCCTGGGCCTGGCCGGCGGCGCCGTCGGGCTGCTGGTGCTGGGCGGTGGCGGGCTGTGGCTGGGCGTCACCCTGGACGAGCTGTTTGCCCGGTCGGCAATCCTCGGCTGGGCCGGCAGCGCGCTGGGGGCGGGGGTGCTGGGGCTGCTCGGCGCCGGGGCCTGGCGGGAATGGCGGGCGCTGCGCCGCCTGTCCTCGCTGGACCGCCTGGCCGAGACGCTGAAGGAAACCCCGGACGCCGCGCCGCCGCCGCGCGCCTTGCTGCGCTGGGCCGAGTCGCTCGCCGCGCGCCTGCCCGAGGCCGCCCCCGCCATCGACCAGATCCGCGCCGCCAAAACCCTGGGCGAGGCGCGCGGCCTGGCGGCCGGGCTGCTGCAGCCGGTGCTGGCGGCGCGCGTCGCGGCGCTGGGCGGCCAGGCGGCGCGGCAGGTCTTCGTCGCCACCGCCGTGATGCCGGCCCCCGCGCTCGATGCCGCGGCCATGGCGCTGATCGGGCTGCGGCTGATGCGCCAGGTCGCCGAGCTGCATGGGTTGCGCCCCGGCGCGCTGGTGCTGGCGCGGCTGCTGCGGCGGCTGGCCTTCTCCACGGGCCTGGCCGTCGGCACCGAGATGGCGGTGGAGGCCGGGCTGGAGCAGATGGTCGAAGGCCATGCCGCCAAGCTGGCCGGCGGCGCCGCGGGGGCCGCGGTGGCGGCCCGGCGGATGGCGCGGCTGGCGGCGGCGACCGGCGAGGCCTGCCGCCCCTTCTGAACCTATCCTTTTGGCAAGCCGAGGTTGCGCCGCGGCGAAGCCAGCGCACATGCTGGGGACCATGCCGGACAGCGCCCCCGAACTGACCCTGCGCCTGCATCCGAAGATCGCCGAGATCGCGGCCATCGACTGGGATGCCTGCGCGGGCGACGACAACCCCTTCGTCAGCCATGCCTTCCTCTCGGCGCTGGAGGAAAGCGGCTCGGCCAGCCCGCGCAGCGGCTGGCTGCCGCAGCACCTGGCGCTGCGCGACCCGGGCGGCCGGCTGCTGGCCGTGGCGCCGGCCTATGCCAAGAGCCATTCCTACGGCGAATATGTCTTCGACCATGCCTGGGCCGATGCCTTCGAGCGGGCCGGCGGCGACTACTACCCCAAGCTGCAGGTGGCGGTGCCGTTCAGCCCGGTGCCGGGGCCGCGGCTGCTGATCCGCCCGGGCTCCGGCCTGCCGCCGGCCGCCCTGGGCCAGGCGCTGGCGCAGGCGACCGAGCAGCTGGGCTTCTCCTCCGCCCATGTCACCTTCTGCGGCGAGGCGGAATGGACCGCGCTGGGCGAGGCCGGCTGGCTGCGGCGGCTGGGCACCCAGTTCCACTGGCTGAACGACGGGTATTCGACCTTCGACGATTTCCTGGCGGCGCTGTCCAGCCGGAAGCGGAAACAGCTGAAGCGGGAGCGGCGCGACGCGCAATCCGCCGGGCTGGAATTCCGCACCCTGCAGGGCGCCGCCATCACCCCGCGGCACTGGAAGGCTTTTCATCGGTTCTACATGGACACCGTCGACCGCAAATGGGGCAGCGCCTATCTCACCGAGCGCTTCTGGCCGCTGCTGGCCGAGCGGCTGGGTGACCGCGTCGTGCTGATGGTTGCCGAGCGCGACGGCGAGCCGGTGGCCGGCGCGCTGAACCTGATGGGCCGCGACGCGCTTTATGGCCGCAACTGGGGGGCGTCGGTGGAGGCGCCCTTCCTGCATTTCGAGCTCTGCTACTACCAGGCCATCGACTTCGCCATCGCCCAGGGCCTGAAGCGGGTCGAGGCCGGCGCCCAGGGCCAGCACAAGATCCAGCGCGGCTACCTGCCGGTGCCGACCTACTCCGCCCATTGGATCTGCCATGGCGGCCTCCGCCGCGCCGTCGCCGAGTTCCTCGAGGCCGAGCGCCCGGCGATGCTGGAAGAAATGGCGGCCCTCTCCGAGGCCTCCCCCTTCAGGGCCGCCGACACCGACTGATGCTGACCGCCTATCTGCAGCTGGGGTCGTCGATGGCGCTGGTCGGCGCCAATGTCGCGGTGTCGAAGCTGCTGACCGCGGCCCTGCCGGTGGCGATGATCCTGGGGCTGCGCTGCCTGCTGGCCAGCCTGGTCCTGTGGCCGCTGGCGCGCCGCCGCGAGGGCCGCGTCCGCCTGTCCGGCCTGGCCCTGCTGAACCTGGCGGCGCAGGCGGCGGTGGGGACGCTTTTGTACAACGCCGCGCTGCTCAGCGGCCTGCGCCACACCACGGCGCTGGAGGCCGGGCTGGTGCTGGCGACGCTGCCGGCGGTGATCGCCATCGGCTCGGCGCTGTGGCTGCGCGAGCGGATGCCACCGCGGCAATGGCTGGCGGTGGCGCTGGCCGGCGGCGGCATGGCGGCGATCACCCTGGCGCGGCTGGCCAGCGGCGAGGGTGGCGGCAGCAGCAGTCTCTGGGGCAACGCCCTGGTCTTCGTCGCCGTCTGCGGCGAGGCCGCCTATGTCCTGCTGGCGAAACGCCTGGTCGGGCGCGTGCCGCTGGTCACCGCCAGCTTCTGGATGCAGGCCTTCTCCCTGTTGTTGCTGCTGCCCTTCTGCCTGCCGGTGCTGGGCGCGGTGGCGGCGCTGGCCGATCCGGCGGTCTCGGCGCTGCTGGTCTTCCACAGCCTGACGGCCTCGGTGCTGTGCCTGCTGCTCTGGTATGCCGGGCTGCGGCGGGCACCGGCCGGGGTGGCCGGCATCTTCTCGGCATTGCTGCCGGCGGCCGCGGCAGGGATGGCGGTGCTGGTGCTGGGCGAGACTTTCTCCACCATGCACGGGGTAGGGTTCCTGCTCATGCTGGCGAGCATCGGCTTGGCGACCTGGCCTCGCCGGGAGAGGGGCGCGCGGTGAGCGGCTGGGTCGAGGCGACGGGCGTGGTTTTCCTGGCGGATCGCCCGAGCGATTGGGCGGCGCGGCTGGCGGCCCGCCAGGCCCGGCAATTGCGCGAGGTGACGCCGGAACAGATCGCCTCCTGGGAAGCCCTGGCCAGCCTGCTGCAGACGACGCTGCGGCAAATCCCAGGCGCGGAATCCTGGACCGTGCTGCTGGAATTCGATCTGCTGCGGCTGGAGAAGCGCATCGACGCCGTGCTGCTGACCGACCGCGCCATCCTGGTAATCAAGTTCAAGCACCGCGCCACGGCCTTCACCCGCGCTGACCTGGCGCAGGTGGAGGATTACGCCCTCGACCTTTTCGACTTCCATGCCGGCAGCCGCGCCCATCCGGTGGTGCCGATCCTGCTGGCCGAGAAGGCGCCGCCGCCTGTGCAAAGCCTGCCGCTGCTCTGGCATGGCGTGGTGCCGCCGCTCATGAGCCCTGCCGCCGGTCTGGCCGGGCTGCTGGCGGCGATCGACGCCTCGATCCCCGCCCCGGCGATCCCGCTGGACGGCGCCGCCTGGGCGCGGGCGCCCTATCGCCCGGTGCCCGGCATCATCGAGGCGGCGCAGCGGCTGTTCGACCGGCATGGCGTCGAGGAGATCGCCTCGGCGCGGGCCGATGTCGCCAATCTGCGCGCCACCACCACGGCGATCCGCCGCGCCATCGCCGGGGCGCGGCAGGCGGGCGAGCGGCGGGTGGTCTTCGTCACCGGCGTGCCCGGGGCCGGCAAGACGCTGTGCGGGCTGAACCTGGTCTTCGGCCAGGCGGCGGAGGAAGGCGCTGCCTTCCTGACCGGCAATGCGCCCCTGGTCGCGGTGCTGCGTGGCGCGCTGGAGCGCGATGCGGTGCAGCGCCAGGGCCGCACCCGCCGCCAACCACGGCGCGAGGCGCGCAGCCTGCTGCAGAACGTCCACCGTTTCCTGGAGCACCACCAGCGCCACCGCGACGAAATTCCGGCCGAGGCGGTGGTGGTCTTCGACGAGGCGCAGCGCGCCTGGGATGCGCATCAGGCGCAGCGCGACACCCAGCGCCGGCGCTCAATCCTGACCGATTCCGAGCCGGCGCATCTGCTGGAGATCATGGCCCGCCGCCCGGGCTGGTCGGTGATCGTGGCGCTGATCGGCCAGGGGCAGGAGATCAACACCGGCGAGGCGGGGCTGGCCGAATGGGGCCGGGTCATTGCTGCCAGCAACGGCCTCTGGCGCGCCACGGCAGCACCGGCCGTGCTGGACATCGCGGCCGAGCCGGCGCAGCGCCTGGCCACGGACAACCCGGCATGGCTGCAACCCGACCCCGACCTGGCGCTGACCGTGCCGGTGCGCTCGGTGCATCACGACCGTGCGGCCGATTGGGTGGATGCGGTGCTGAACGACCGGCCGCAGCAGGCCGCTGGCATCGCCGCCGCCGGCGACCTGCCTTTCTATCTGACCCGCGATCTGGGCGCGCTGCGGCATGCCTTGCGGGAACAGGCGCGCGGCTTGCGGCGGGCCGGGCTGGTCTGCTCGGCCAAGGCCAAGCGGCTGCGCGCCGAGGGGCTGGGCGCCCAGCTGCACGGCGCCGATGCCGAGGTGGTCAATTGGTTCCTCTGCCGCTGGCCGGATATCCGCGGCTCCGACGCGCTGGAGGTCTGCGCCACCGAATATGCCTGCCAGGGGCTGGAGCTCGACTGGGTCGGGCTGGCCTGGGGCGGCGACTTCATCCGCGGCCCTTCCGGGTGGCGCGCCCGCCGCCTGTCGGGCAGCCGCTGGCATTCGGTGGCCCAGCCCGAGGCACAGCGACATATCCGCAACACCTACCGGGTTTTGCTGACCCGCGCCCGGCATGGAACCCTGATCTTCGTGCCCCACGGCGACCCGGCCGATCCCACCCGCCCGCCGGCCGACGCCGAGGCCATCGCGGCTTATCTGCTGTCCTGTGGCGCGCGACTCCTGGCAGATGCAGCAGATTCGCCGCCCCGCAAGGCGCAGCTCCCGCTTTTGGACGCCATGGCAAGCTGAAACGGGGCCGCGCCACCGCGCCCGGTTGCAGCGGCGCGCCGACGATCACCTCTCGCGAGAGGTTTCCTTCTATGCCAAGCCTTTGCCATGCTAGCTTCACGCATCCGCTCAGCAACTGACGACTGAGGCCCATGCCGCGCGCTCTCGCAGACCGATCTTCCTCCACCGTCGCCTCGCCCGGGGGGCGGCTGGCCGACGGGGCCCGTCGCTTCGCCTCCCCGGCGCTGAAGGCAGCCCTCGCCCGGCGCGGGGCGGAACTGGCCGGGCTGGCGCTCGGCCTCATCGGCCTCGGGCTGATGGTGGCCCTCGTCAGCTACAATCCGGGCGACCCGTCCTTCTCCACCGCCACCAACGCGCAGCCCACCAATCTCGGTGGCTGGGCCGGCGCGATGGTCGCCGACCTGATGCTGCCGACCTTCGGCTGGGGCGCCTATCTGCCGGTGGGCGTGGCCCTCGGCTGGGCCTGGCGGCTGGCGACGCATAAGGGCCTCGCCCCCTTCGCCGGGCGGGCGCTGGCCGTCCTCGTCGCCGTGCCGCTGCTGGGCGCCGCCCTCGACCTGGCGCCGCTGGCCGCCAACAGCCCGACCATCGCCGGCCCCGGCGGCGCCATCGGCGCGCTGCTGGCCGAGAAGATCGACGCGCTGTTCGCCGCCCTGCTCGGCCCGGCGGGGAAGCTCGCCGCCCAGGTCGGCATCGTCGCCCTGGCCGGGTCGCTGTCCTTCGCCGCGCTCGGCGTGCCGCTACTGGCCTGGCGCCAGGCCGGGCGCGCCGCCGGCTCGGCCGCCCGCGGCGGCGTCGGCCTGACCTCGCGGCTGATGAAGCGCAGCGTCGATGCGCCGCAGCCGCCGCCGCAATATGCCTGGGCCGAGGAGGCGCCGGAGGAAGGCGCGCCCAGCCTCGGCACCCGGCTCGCCGCCCCCTTCAAGGTGGTGGGCGGCGCCGTCGGCGGGCTGTTCACCCGCCGCAGCGAGGCGCCGTCGCCGCAGCTGGCCGCCATGCTGCGCGCGGCCGATGCCGCCGCCGCCGAGGCGCCGCCGGGCGGGCTGCGGCCGCGCCCGGCGCCGATGGTGACGCCGGCGGCCGCCCGCCGCGAGCCCGGCTTCGCCGCCCGCCAGCGCCACCCCGAGCCCGAGGCGCTCGAGGAGGATGACGGCGAGCTGATGCCGGAGATGGAGATGGAGGCGCCGCGCCGCGCCCCGGCGCCGGCGCCGCGGCTGGTCGAGCGCGCGCCGCCGCCGGCCCCGCCGCGCCGGCCGGCCAAGCCCGCGCCGCTGCCCGAGCCCAGCCGCTTCCAGCTGCCGCCGCTGGACCTGCTGGAGGCGCCGCCTGCCCGCCGTGCCGCCGGCCCCAGCGAGGAGGCGCTGCAAAACAATGCCCGCCTGCTGGAATCGGTGCTGGAGGATTACGGGGTGCGCGGCCGCATCGTCGAGATCCGCCCCGGCCCGGTGGTCACGCTCTACGAGCTGGAGCCGGCGCCCGGCACCAAGTCGGCCCGCGTCATCGGCCTGGCCGACGACATCGCCCGCAGCATGAGCGTGATGGCGGTGCGCATCGCCACCGTCCCCGGCCGCAATGTCATCGGCGTCGAGCTGCCCAACGCCAAGCGCGAGATGGTGTTCTTCAGCGAGATGATGGCGGCCGAGGACTGGGCCCGCCACACCGCCAAGCTGCCGCTGGCGCTGGGCAAGGATATCGGCGGCGCCCCGGTGGTGGCCGACCTGGCCCGCATGCCGCATCTGCTGATCGCCGGCACCACCGGCTCCGGCAAGTCGGTCGGCATCAACACCATGATCCTGTCGCTGCTCTACCGCTTCACGCCGGATGAGTGCCGCTTCATCATGATCGACCCGAAGATGCTGGAGCTGTCGGTCTATGACCGCATCCCGCACCTCCTGGCCCCCGTCGTCACCGAGCCGCCCAAGGCGATCGGCGCGCTGAAATGGACCGTGCGCGAGATGGAGCGCCGCTACCGCGCCATGTCGCAGCTCGGCGTCCGCAACATCGGTGGCTACAACGAGAAGGTGCAGGCGGCGCTGGCCCGCGGCGAGGTGCTGACCCGCCGCGTGCAGACCGGCTTCGACCCGGACACCGGCAAGCCGGTCTTCGAGGACCAGCCGCTGGCGCTCGCCCCGCTGCCGATGATCGTCGTCGTCATCGACGAGATGGCCGACCTGATGATCGTCGCCGGCAAGGAGATCGAGGCCGCGGTGCAGCGCCTGGCGCAGATGGCGCGCGCCGCCGGCATCCATGTGATCATGGCGACGCAGCGCCCCTCGGTCGACGTGATCACCGGCACCATCAAGGCGAACTTCCCGACGCGCATCAGCTTCCAGGTGACGTCGAAGATCGACAGCCGCACCATCCTGGGCGAAATGGGCGCCGAGCAGCTGCTGGGCCAGGGCGACATGCTGCACATGGCCGGCGGCGGCCGCGTCAGCCGCGTGCATGGCCCCTTCGTCACCGACAACGAGGTCGAGCGCGTGGTCGAATGGCTGCGCGAGCAGGGCGAGCCCGCCTATATCGAGGAGGTCACCGAGACCGAGGAGGAAGGCGGCGACAGCGCCCTGTCCGGCATCGCCGGCGCCTCGGATGGCGAGAAGGGCCTGTTCGACCAGGCGGTCGCGCTGGTGACCCGCGAAGGCAAGGCGTCGACCTCCTTCATCCAGCGCCACCTGTCGATCGGCTACAACCGCGCGGCCAAGCTGATCGAGCAGATGGAGAAGGAAGGCGTCGTCGGCCCGGCCAACCATGTCGGCAAGCGCGAGGTGCTGGCGCGGCGCAGCGACGAGGATTGAAGCAAGGCCAGGGGAAGGAATTCCCCTGGACCCCCATCTTCTTTCTGTCGGAAAGAATCGGAACACAAATCCGCTTAGCGGGTGCAGCATGGCGCCCATGCCGTCCTTCACCGAAGCTGAGCTGATCGCCCTCGTCGCCGCAGCCCGCTCGACGGCGCGCGGCGACCCCTTCGCCAACCCGGCCCTGTCGGTCGCGCTGACCCTCAGCCGACGCCTCGACGAAGGCCAGGCCAGCCACGCCGACCTCGCCGGCATCCTGCGCCAGCTCGGCCGCGCCGCCTTCCTCGATAAGGCGCAGCGCCTGGCCAAGAGCGTCGGCGCCGGCCGGCCCACCGCCGACAGCGCGCTCGCCGCCATCGCCACCCGCATCGCCCGCCCCGACCCCGATGACAGCCCGGTGCCGCTCGCCGCCTTCCGCGCCGCCTGCGAACGCCCCCGCGCCGCCGCCGTCTTCACCGCCCACCCGACCTTCAGCCTGCCGCGCGAATCCGGCCAGGCCCTGGCCCGCGCCGCCGGCGGCATCCCGCCCGACGAGCCGCTGCCGCTGCGCCCCACCGCCCCCACGCTGGCCGACGAGTTCGAGCAGGCCGCTGCCGCCATCGCCAATGGCCGCGACGCGCTGGACCGGCTGGCCGCCGCCTTCCTCGGCACCGCGCGGGCCATCTGGCCGGACCGCTGGACCCAGCTCGACCCGCGGCCGGTGATCCTGGCCAGCTGGGTCGGCTACGACACCGACGGCCGCACCGATATCGGCTGGCACGACACGCTGCGCCTGCGGCTGCGCATGAAGCGGCTGCAGCTCGCCCGCCTGGCCGCGCAGTTCGCCGCCCTGCCGCAGGCCTGCACCGGCCCGCTGCGCGCCCGCGCGGCCGAGGCCCTGGCCGCGCTCGACGCCCAGCTCGCCGCCTGTCCCCCGGCCGGCACCCCTGACCCGGCGGCCGTCCAGGCCTTCGCCCAGGCGCTGATCGGCGGGCGCGAGGCGGCGCTGGTCACCCCCGCCCCGCTGCTCTCCCTGTTTCCCGCAGCGCTCGCCGCGGCGCGGGAGGAGGAGACGCGGCTCGCCCTCTGCGTCGCCCGCGCCGGCCTCGCCGCCCATGGCCTGTCGCTGGCCCATACCCATGTCCGGCTGAACGCGGCGCAGCTGCACAACGCCGCCCGCCTGCGCTTCCCGCATCTGGGCAGCGGGCCCGAGGACCCGGCCCGCCGCCGCGCCCTGTTCGCCGCCATCAACACCGCGCTGGAGGAGACCACCGCCGAGCCGGTCGATTTCGGCGGGCTGATGGCCGAGCAGGCCTCCGCCGCCCGGCTGATGATGACGGTGGCCCAGATCACCAAGCATATCGACGCCAGCCAGCCGGTCCGCTTCCTCGTCGCCGAGACCGAGAGCGGCTACACCCTGCTCGCCGCCCTGCTGCTGGCGCGTCTGGCCGGGGTCGAGGACCAGGTCGAGATTTCCCCCCTGTTCGAGACCGCGGAAGCCCTGGAGCGCCGCGGCGAGCGCGTGGTGGAGGAGGCGCTGCGCAGCCCGCACTGGCGCGCGCATCTCAAGCGCGTCGGGCGGCTCTGCCTGCAATTCGGCTATTCCGATTCCGGCCGCTATGTCGGCCAGATCGCCGCCACCCAGCTGATCGAGCGGCTGAAGCTGCGGGTGGCCGACCTGCTGGTCCGCCATGGGCTGGGCGGGCTCGAGGTCGTGCTGTTCGACACCCATGGCGAGGGCCTCGGCCGCGGCGGCCATCCCGACGGCCTGGCCGCGCGCTTCGCCTATCTGGAGCCGCCGGCGGTGCGCGCCGCCTTCGCCTCCCGCGGCATTCCGACCCGGCTGGAGACCGCCTTCCAGGGCGGCGACGGCTATCTGCTGTTCGGCACCCCGGCGCTGGCGCATGCGACCATCGCCCGCATGGCGGAGCATGTCTTCGCCCCCGTCCCGGCGGAGGTCACCGACCCCGCCTATGCCGAGGCCAGCCCGGCCACCGATCTTTTCGCCGGCGCCCGGGTGGCCTTCAACGGGCTGGTCGAGGATGCCGGCTATGCCGCCCTGCTCGGCGCCTTCGGCCCGGCGCTGCTGGACCGCACCGGCTCCCGCCCCGCCAACCGGCAGAGCGATGCCGGCGGCCCCGTCGCCATCCGCCACCCGCGCGAGCTGCGCGCCATCCCGAACAACGCCGTGCTGCAGCAGCTGGGCTTCCTGGCGAACCTGATGCACGGCCTCGGCCATGGCGCGCTGCAGGAGGCCGAGGCCTTCGCCGAGCTGCTGCACCACAGCCCGCGCTTCGCCAATGCCCTGGCCTTCGCCCGCGCCGGGCTGGCGCTGTCGGATGCCGATGTGCTGCGCGGCTATGTCGCCAGCCTGGACCCCGGCACCTGGCTGGACCGCGCGGCGCAGACCCGCCGCCCGGGCCGCGCCGCGGCGCTGCTGGCGGTGGCGACGGCGCTGGAGGAGCTCGGCCTCGGCGACCCCGCGCGCGGCGTCTTCCGCCGGCTGAAGGCCGACGACCTGGCGCTGCGCGCCGCTTGGCCGGGCCAGGCGCCGCGCATGCCGGACCGGCTTTTCGCGCTGCATGCGCTGCGCCTCTGCCTGATCCACCGGCTGTGGATCATCGCCGTCGAGGTGCCCGACTTCTCCCCCCGCCATGGCGTGACGCGGGAGGGGCTGCTGCGCCGGCTGCTGCGCCTCGACGTGCTGGCGGCGGTGGAGCTGCTGGAACAGGTCTTCCCCGCCAGCGAGCCCCCCGGCGCCGAGCTCGATTTCGCCGAAGCCCCGACGCCGCGCCATGACGGCTATGGCGAGGAACAGGACCGGCTGATTCGCCCGTTGCGCGAGATTTTCGCCCTGGTGCGCGAAGTTTCCGCTGTGGTGTCGCTGGAATGTGGTGCCTTCGGCTGAACGCGTTGATCTTGCTTATGTACTGATTTTCCTGCCTTTCATTGCGATCTTCGGAGATCATGCGACCGCCACGACCGGGAGGAATGGCGGATGAGCCGCAAGACCTATGACTACTCGACCTCGCCTGATGGATTGTCCTTCGTCGACCAATTCGATGGCCGGTATCAAATTTGGAATGGCCCGACGCTGCTCGAGACGGCGAATTTCGGCAGCCGCTTCACCCTGATCGGCACCGGTTTCGCCGACTACATGGAAGCCTTCTCGGCGAAGGTGGAGCTGCACGGCGGCGACGGCGACGACACGCTGCTGATGCTGAGCCCGGGTGGCACGGCGCTGGGCGGCGCGGGCGATGACCTGCTGATCGGCGGGCTGCTGGACCCGGAGGCCGACCCGGAGGCCTGGGTCACGCTGAATGGCGGCGCCGGCAACGACCACATGATCGGCCTGGACGGCAACACCCGCTTCGCCGTCGACAGCCTCTGGGATATTGTCGAGGAAGACCCCGACAACACCGGCATCGATGTGGTGATCGCCAGCACCAGCTACCAGCTGATGCCGGGCCAGGGGATCGAGGTGCTGCAGCTCGCCTCCTCGACCGGCAAGGCGGCGCTCTGGCTGACCGGCAATGAGTTCGACAACACGCTGGTCGGCAACGGCGGCAACAACAAGCTGGTCGGTGGCGGCGGCGACGACGTGTTGATCGGCAAGGGCGGCAACGACCTCTACGGCGTCGACTCGCCGGGCGATCGGGTGATCGAGGCGGTGGGCGGCGGGTACGACACCGTCATCGCCGGCACCAGCTACGCGCTCGAGGCCG
The DNA here is from genome assembly GCF_902706185.1 of Roseomonas sp. 18066. GTDB lineage: Bacteria > Pseudomonadota > Alphaproteobacteria > Acetobacterales > Acetobacteraceae > Pseudoroseomonas. The sequence continues at coordinate 21,530 of NZ_CACSJM010000104.1, forward strand.
GGCAGGAGATCGAGGTGCTGAAGCTGGCCTCGCGCACCGCCAAGGCCACTCTCTCGCTGACCGGCAACGAGTTCGACAACACCTTGATCGGCAACAACGGCAGCAACAAGCTGATCGGCGGCGCCGGCGACGACGTGCTGATCGGCAAGGGTGGCAACGACACCTATGGTGTCGATTCTGCCGGCGACCGGGTGATCGAGGCGGTGGGCGGCGGCCACGACACCATCATCGCCAGCGTCAGCTACGCGCTCGAGGCCGGGCAGGAGATCGAGGTGCTGAAGCTGGCTTCGGCGACCGGCAAGGCCAGCCTGTCGCTGACCGGCAACGAGTTCGACAACGAGATCTGGGGCAACAACGGCGCCAACCGGCTCGATGGCGGGGCCGGCAACGACACGCTGCATGGCAAGGGCGGCCGCGACATCCTGAGCGGCGGCGACGGCGACGACACCCTCGATGGCGGGCGGGATGGCGACTGGCTGACCGGTGGCGCCGGCACCGACACCTTCCTGTTCAAGGCCGGCGAGGCCAATGGCGATGTCGTCACCGACTTCAACGCCGCCGAGGGCGACCGCGTGCTGCTGGTCGGCTACGGCGCGCTGGAGGAGGGGGCGCTGCTGAACCAGATCGACCACCAGATCTGGCGCGTCGTCAGCGTCGACCGCAGCATTTCCGAGGACATCTTCTTCCTGGACACCATGCCGGCCTTCGGCGACTTCGTCTTCGCCTGAGGCCAGGGCCCCAACACAATCGCGACGGCGGCGCGGGCGGGCAGGCGATTTTTCGCGGCGCCCGTGCCACCTTCTCCACACATACCGGGGAGAAGAACGCCGCCATGATGTTGTCCGAAGGGGCCCTGATCGTCTTCGCCGTGCTGCTGGCGCTGGCCGTGCTCACCGCCTTCAAGGGCATTCGCACCGTCCCCCAGGGCGAGGCCTGGACGGTCGAGCGCTTCGGCGCCTTCACCCGCATCCTGCAGCCCGGGCTGAACTTCCTGGTGCCCTATATCGACGGCATCGGCCACAAGGTGAACGTGCAGGAGACGGTGCTCGACATTCCCGAGCAGGCCGTCATCACCCGCGACAACGCCAATGTCTCGGTCGACGGCGTCGTCTACTACCGGGTGATGGATCCGGAGCGCGCCGCCTACCAGGTGCAGAACCTGACCCTGGCGCTGACCGCGCTGTCGATGACCAATATCCGCGCCATCATCGGCGAGATGGACCTCGATGCGGCGCTGTCCTCGCGCGACAAGATCAACACCTATCTGCTCAGCGTGCTCGACGGCGCCACCGACCCCTGGGGGGTCAAGGTGACCCGCGTCGAGATCCGCAAGATCGAGCCGCCGGCCAATCTGGTCGCCGCCATGAACACCCAGATGATCGCCGAGCGCGAGCGCCGCGCCACCGTCGCCCGCGCCCAGGGCGAGCGCGAGGCCTCGATCGCCCGCGCCGAGGGCGAAAAGGCGGCGCAGATCCTGGAGGCGGAAGGCCGCCTGGAAGCCGCCAGCCGCGACGCCGAGGCGCGCGAGCGGCTGGCGCTGGCCGAGGCCGAGGCGACCCGCTCGGTCGCCGCCGCCGCCCGCGATGGCGGCGACGCCGCGCTGAACTACTTCATCGCCGAGCGCTATATCCGGGCCTTCGGCGAGCTGGCGGCCAACCCGGCCTCCAAGCTGGTGGTGGTGCCGGTCGAGGCCTCGGCGCTGGCCGGCGGCATCACCGGCGCGCTGGAGGTCTTTCGGCACGCGGGCGTCGCGGCGGGCCCCAAGCCGTGACCTTCGAACCCTGGGTTCTGTGGCTCGCGGGCGGGCTGCTGCTGATGGCCGCCGACCTGCTGATCCCGGGCATCTTTCTCGTCTGGGTCGGCGCGGCGGCGGTGGGGACGGGGCTGCTGGTGCTGCTGGCCGACCCGGCCTTTCCGCTGCTGGTCGTCGCCTATATCGCCCTGCTGGCGCTCGGCATCTTTTTGTCCGTTCGCTTCTTCCGGCCGGTGCCGCGGGCAGGGGGGGTGAACAGCCCTTCCTCCGGCCTGGTCGGGCGGCCGGGGCTGTGGCAGGG
>NZ_CACSJM010000105.1 GCF_902706185.1 Roseomonas sp. 18066
GGTCGGGGCCGGGCTGGCGGCGACGGGGGGGGTCGTGGCGGCGGGCTCCGCCTCGCGGCGGATCGGGCTCGGCCGCGGCGGCAGGTTCAGGCGATGCGCCTTGCCGACCACGGCGTTCTTGGAGATGCCCATGCGGCGGCCGATCTCGGCCGTCGAATGTCCCTCGGCCCAGAGCGCGCGCAGCGCGTCGATTGCCTCAGCCGTCCAGTCCATAGGCTAAACTCCTGCCACCGCCACCATATACGGTAGTGAAACGGGGGGTGGTGACACAAGATGCGGCAGGGAGGCGGGCTCCAAAAAGATGTGGAAAACCTCTGCCGCAAGTTAATTCGAGGTGATGCCGAAGTCGTCATCCAGGCCCCGGCGGGCGGCTGGATGCCGCGCCGCGCAGAACCGGTTCCGCTTCAGAACAGCAGGCCTTTGCGCAGCATGCCGTGCACGCCTTTCTCACCATTCACCGTCTGCGTCACGCGGAAATCGACCGCGAGCGAGCAGAACTGATACGCCTCTGCCGCAGAGATGTTGGCCCGCGCCACGATGAAGGCGATCATCTCGCGCAGCGCCTGCTTCATCGCCAGGTCCAGGTCCTCGTGGATGCCCATGCTGATGTAGTGGGTGGCGGTCTCGGCGCGCGGGAAGGCGATGGCCGGCTGCCGGGCGCCGCCGCCCTTCTCCACCGTCAGGCGGAAGCGGCCGGTCAGGCACATCTCCAGCGCGGTGATGCAGACCTCGCCATCGCCCTGCACGCCATGGCCGTCGCCGGCGCTGAACAGGGCGCCGGCAGTGTGGACCGGCAGCCACAGCGTGGTGCCGGCGACCAGCTCCTTGTTGTCCAGGTTGCCGCCATGGGCGCGCGGCTCCTTGGTGGAGATCTGGCCCCAGGCCTCGGGCGGGGCCACGCCCATCACCCCGAAGAAGGGCGACAGCGGCAGGGTCAGCCCGCCATGGTCCGGGCCGAAGGGCAGCCGGCAGGTCTTGGCCTCGCGGTCCACGGGAATGTGGATCAGGCGACGATAGGGGAAGTCTTCCGGCAGGGTGCCGACCAGCGGGCGGAACAGGTTGTAGCCCCAGTCGGCGCCGGGCTCGATCGCCTCGATCTCGACGCGCAGCGCGTCGCCGGGCTCGGCGCCGGTGACCGCCACCGGGCCGGTCAGGATATGCGGGCCAAGCCGCGGCACCCGGCCGGCCTCGACCGCTTCATGGATGGCGGCCAGCGCCGGGGGGACGGTCAAGCCGCTGCCGGCGGGGGGCAGCACCTCGGCCGGGCCGGAGACGCATTGCATCACCACGCGGTCGCCCGAGGCGATGGTGAGCGCCGGGCCGAAGCTCGAATCGAAGGCGCCCCAGCGCACCGTCTCCGGCGTGGCGTTCAGCTGATGCGTGGTGGACATGCGGGGGGGCTCCTTCTGGGGATGCCGAAGCTTCCCGGCGCCGGCGCCCGCGGTCAACCATGCTGCAGCTGGGGGCTTCAGCTGGGGGCTTCAGCTCTCGATGAAGCCGCCGGACTGGCGGTGCCACAGCCGGGCATAGGCGCCGTTCGCCGCCAGCAGCGCGGCATGGGTGCCCTGCTCGATGATGCGGCCCTGCTCCAGCACCACCAGCCGGTCCATCCGCGCCAGGGTCGACAGGCGGTGCGCGATGGCGATCACCGTCTTGCCGGCCATCAGCCCCTCCAGCTGCTGCTGGATCGCGGCCTCCACCTCGGAATCGAGGGCGCTGGTGGCCTCGTCCAGCACCAGCACGGGGGCGTTCTTCAGCAGCACGCGGGCGATGGCGACGCGCTGGCGCTGGCCGCCGGACAGCTTGACGCCGCGCTCGCCGACATGCGCGTCGTAGCCGGTGCGGCCGCGCCAGTCCTGCACCTCGCGGATGAAGCCATCGGCCTCGGCCTGCGCCGCGGCGCGCTCGATCTCGGCGCGCGACGCCTCGGGGCGGCCGAAGCGGATATTCTCGGCGATCGAGCGGTGCAGCAGGGCAGTGTCCTGGGTGACCACGCCGATCGCCGCGCGCAGGCTTTCCTGGGTGACGCCGGCGATATCCTGGCCGTCGACGGTGATGCGGCCCGCCTGCGGCTGGAAGAAGCGCAGCAGCAGGTTGGTCGCCGTGGTCTTGCCGGCGCCGGAATGGCCGACCAGCCCGACCCGCTCGCCCGGGGCGATGTCGAGGCTGAACTTTTGGAGCACCCCGCGCTCGGCGCCGGCATAGGCGAAGTCCACCGCCTCGAAGCGGATGCGGCCTTCCGTCACCCGCAGCGGCTGTGCGCCCTCGGCATCGGGGGCGGTGGGCGCGACCGCGATGCTGCGGCTCGCCTCCTGCACGACACCGATATTCTCGAAGATGCCGGCGACATTGAAGGCGACCCAGCCGGAGATATTGGCGATCTGCCAGGCCATCGGCAGGGCGGCGGCCACCGTCCCCAGCCCGATCCGCCCCTGGTCCCACAGGCTGAGCGACAGCGCCGCCATGCCGACCAGCAGCGTGGCGTTCAGCGTCGACAGCAGCAGCCCGTTCAGCGTGATCAGCCGCATCTGCCGCTGGAAGGCGGCGGTCAGGCTGCGCATGCCGTCGCGCACCACCGCGTCTTCCTCGTCCGCGGTCGCGAAGAGCTTCAGGGTCAGGATGTTGGTGTAGCTGTCGACGATGCGCCCGGTCAGCAGGCTGCGCTGCTCGGAGGCCGCCTTGGCACGGTCGCGCAGCCGCGGCACGACGAAGCGCAGCAGGGTGCAATAGGCGGCGAACCAGACCAGGATCGGCAGCGCCAGCCACAGGTCGGCCGTCGCCAGATAGATCACCGCGCCGGTGCCATAGACCAGGATGTACCAGACCGCGTTGACCGCCTGGACCACGCTCTCGCGCAGCGCCGGGCCGGCCTGCATGACACGCGCAGAAAGACGGCCCGCGAAATCCTCCTGGAAGAAGGCCCAGCCCTGGCGGACCACGTGCCAATGCGCCTGCCAGCGGATCAGGCTGGTGACGCCGGCATTGATCGCCTGCTGGCTGATCAGGTTCTGCAGGAAGATGCTGGACGGCCGCGCCAGCAGCAGCACGGCGGCCATGCCGGCCAGGCTGGCCCCGGCCTCGGCGAAGAGGCTGCCCGGCTGGTGCGCCGAGAGCATGGCGATGACGCGGCCGATGAAGACCGGGATCAGCGCGTCGAGCAGCGCCACCACCAGGCCTGCCAGGAACAGCAGCACGAAGAGCAGCCGCGCCTGGCGGATGAAGTACCAGTAGAAGGCCAGCAGCCCGGGCGGCGGCGACTGGGTCGGCACCGGGGTGCCCAGCAGCCGGCTGGCATGCTGGCCCGGGGCGGCGACGGGGTCGATCAGGTTCTCGAAGAATCGGAAGGCCATGTCGCGGCAGAGCAGGCTTCCTGCCGCGCCAAGTCAAGCGACGCCCCGGTGATGGCTGGGGCGCGTGGGTGTCTGCGCCGGTGATTCACGCCTGTCGGCGCGCCCGCCTCAGGCGATCACAGGCGGAGTGTCTGCGCCGGTGATTCACGCCTGTCGGCGCGCCCGCCTCAGGCGATCACAGGCGGAGTGTCTGCGCCGGTGATTCACGCCTGTCGGCGCGCCCGCCTCAGGCGATCACAGGCTAGAGCCACCCCTTCCGCTTGAAATAGGCGATCGGCAGCAGGGCGCTGACCACCATGACCAGCAGCGCCAGCGGATAGCCGAAGGTCAGCTGCAGCTCCGGCATGATCTGGAAATTCATGCCGTAGATGCTGGCGACCAGGGTCGGCGGCATCAGCGCCACGCTGGCCACCGTGAAGGTCTTGATGATGCCGTTCTGGTCGATGTTGATGATGCCCAGCACCGCATCGAGCAGGAAGTTGGCCTTGTTGTTCAGGAAGGCCGCGTGCTCCACCAGCGAGCGCACGTCGCGCAGCACGGTCTTGATGGTGGTCTTGTTCTCCTTGCGCACCGCCAGCGACTTCTCGGCGCCGACATAGGTCAGGATGCGGGTCAGGCCGAGCAGCGTCTCGTTGGCGCGGCTGGTCACCTCGCCGACCTCGCCCAGCGCGATCAGCACGTCCTTCATCTCGGCGTCGCGCGCCTTGACCTTCACCTTGTTGGTGCCGCGGGCATTGCGGAAGGCCTGCTTGCTGGCGCGGTCCATGTCGCTGCCGACGCGTTCCAGCACATCGGCCAGGCGGTCCACCACCTGCTCGAACAGATGCAGCATCACCGCGTCGGGGCTGGCCAGCAGCGACGGCATGCGCTGCGCCCGGGTGGCGAAGACGGCGAAGGCCTTGGGCGTCACATAGCGCACGGTGACCAGGGCGGTGCTGGCCAGCACGAAGGTGATGGCGGTGGAGCCGTATTCGCCCTCGTCCACGCCGTAGAGGAAGTTGGCGGTGAGGAAGAGCGCCTCGTCCTCCTTGTAGAGGCGCGACGAGCTCTCGATCTCCTGCATCTCCTCGCGGGTCGGGATCTCGAGGGCGAGCGCCGCCTGCACGGCCTTCTCCTCCTCCGGGCTCGGGCCCAGCAGGTCGATCCAGACGGCGCCGCGCAGCACCTCGGGCTCGGGGATGCCTTCCTGCCGCAGGGTGCGGCCGTCCTGCACGCTGTAGGTGGTCATCATGCGCGCGCGCTCCGCCAGGCAGGGGGGTGGCCCGCCGCCGGGGGCGGGCCGATAGGCTCGATCAGGCCAGTTGCGTCAGGCGGCCAGTTGCCTCAGGCGGCCAGCCGCGGCACCGGCAGGCCGAACTGCGCGGCGACGCCGGCGAAATCGGCCGCCGCCGGATGCCGGCCGGACGCCACCGTGCCATCCTGCGCCCGCACCAGTTGACAGACCTGCAGCCCGGCATTGGCCGCGGCGTCCAGCTCTTCCGCGATGTCGGACAGAAAAAGAATCTCTTCCGGCGGGCGGTGCAGCCCCTGGGCGATGGCGGCGTAGCTGGTCGCCTCGCGCTTGTGGCCGACGCCGGTGTCGAAGAAGCCGCCGAACAGCGGCGTCAGGTCGCCGGCCAGCGAATGCCCGAACAGCAGCTTCTGGGCCGCGACCGAGCCGGAGGAATAGACGCTGAGAAAAATCCCGGCCCGCGCCCAGGCCCGCAGGCAGGGCGCGACATCCGGCCAGAGATGCCCCTGGATCTCGCCACTGACAAAACCCTGGCGCCAGATCAGGCCCTGCAGGGTCTTCAGCGGGCCGATCTTGGCGTCCTCGGCCATCCAGCGGCGCAGGGCGGCGACCGCCGTCTCGCCGGGCTCGGCCAGGCGGGCGGCCTCGGCCAGACAGGCGGCGACCTCGGGGGTCTCGCCCTCGGCCGCCAGGAAGCCGTCCAGCGCCTTCTCCGCATAGGGAAAAAGCGTCTCCTTGACGAAAGCGATGGCGCTGGTGGTGCCTTCGATGTCGGTCAGCACCGCGCTGAGCGGCGCCCGCAGCACCACTCCGCTCATCCGGTCACCGCCGGGAAGCGGTCGGCCATGTCGGTGCCGCTGTAATGCGGGGTCCAGCCGGTGGTGTCGGTGAAGATGCGCAGCGCCGTGACATGCGGCTCGGTGCCGGCATCGAACCAGTGCTGGGTATTGGCCGGCACGCTGATCAGGTCGCCGCGGGTGCAGTGGGCGTCGTACACCTTGCCGTCGACATGCATGATGAAATTGCCCGCGCCCTCGTGGAAGAAGCGGATCTCATCCTCGGTGTGGATATGCTCCGACAGGAACTTGGCGCGCAGCGCCTCCTTCTGCGGATGGTCGCCGGTCAGGCGGATGACGTCGGCGGTGCCGGCGGCATGCCCCGCCATGAAGGTGTCGAGCTGGGCGCGATAGGCCTCGAGCACCGCCTCGGCCGAGGCGCCTTCGGGGAGCGGCGCCACTTCCCAGCGCTCGAAGCGGACATTGATCGGCGCCAGGCCAGCGGCGATCGCCGCCGGGTCGCTGGCGCGCAGCAGCTCGGCGCCGGTGGCGGCGTCCTTGATGGTCAGCAGGCTCATGCGGGGTTCCTCCGGTCCTGAAGCTCGCAATCGAGCATGAATTCCAGCGCCTCGAGCCGCGCCAGGGCGGCGTCCATGTCGCGTGCCCATACATAGACGCCATGGCCGCGGATCAGATAGCCCGGGGCGATCGCCTCCGGCATGCCGTCCCAGCGGGCGTCGACGGCGCGCTGCAGCCGGGCGATGTCCTGGTCGTTGTCGAAGACCGGCACGGCCACGCTGGCGTCATGGGTGGCCAGGCCCGGAAAGGCCTTCAGCAGCTCGTAGCCCGCCAGCGTGATGGCGTCGCCGGCACGGCGCGACAGCACGGTGTTGGCGATGGAATGGCCGTGCAGCGAGGCGCCGATCTCCGGGAAGCGGCGGTAGATGCCGCAATGCAGCAGGGTCTCGGCCGAGGGGCGCAGCGCCGGATCCTCGGGCTTCCCCTCCAGATCGACGACCATGACCGATTCGGCCGTGAGGAAGCCCTTGTGCTGGCCCGACCGCGTCACGGCGATGCGGCCGCCCGGCAGGCGGACCGAAAAATTGCCGGCGGTGGCGGGCACCCAGTTGAAGCGGTCCATGCGGCGGCCGGCGCCGATGATGGCGTCGATGGCGGCCTGGGGGATGGCGAGGGGCATGGCGCAGGGCTCCCGGCAGGAGAATCAGGCGGGTCGGGATGCAGCATCCCGCCGCGGCTGATAGCGCAGGATGGCGGCCAAGGCAGCAGCACCGCCGCCCCTGACCCCACAATGTCATGGCCAGGATGAAGCGCGCGTCATCCCGGCCACGCAAAAAGGCCAGGCCCGCGGCCGAAGCCGCGCCCTGGCCGGAGGGGCCCCACCCTGCGGTGGGGCCGTCCCTGCTGCCCTGACGCCCGGCCGGAGGCAGTCCGGCCGGAAGCGCCTCAGGCGGCGGGGTGGGACGAGGTCGAGGTGCGCGGCTCGGTGCTGGCCGCGCGGGCCTGCGCCGGGGCCGACAGGTTGCCGGCCGGGGGCGCCGGCGGCGCCTCGGCGGCCATCGACGCGTCCTTGTCGTCGTCTTCTTTCATGTTCTGCTTGAAGGACTTGATGCCCTTCGCGAGGTCGCCCATGAGCCCGCTGATCTTGCCGCCGCCGAACAGCAGCAGGACGACGAGCAGAACGACGAGCCAATGCCAGATGCTGAAGGAACCCATAGCCACGCCTCGATCATATTGGGGCGGCCAGCGACCTGAACGGGGACGTCCCTGCTGGCCTGACCGCGAGTGCTCGCCACGTTGACCGACACTAATGTCCCGCTGGCCATCGCGCAAATGACCAGATGGCGTGAATCGCGCCCGGAAACAACCGCTCTTGCGGACGCGTGACATTTCCTCCATATATTTTCTTGATCCGGGCCCCTCTGGCGACCCGGCGACGACTCTGGCCTGGCCAGGGACCGTCGCTACCGCGATGTCGGATCGACTTCTCGCGCAATCCGGGCCCGGTGCGCTTCCCCTGCAAGGACAAGGTCCTGCTGGCGGCCGGCCCCTATTCTGAGAGGCCGTACGGCATGGAAGCTTCCATCTGGTTCTGGGTCACCTTCAACGCCGCCGTCTTCGGACTGCTGCTGCTGGACCTGGGCATCTTCTCCCGCAAGGACGCCAATGGCGACCCGACCCCGGTGCCGGTGAAGACCGCGCTGATCAAGTCGGCCGCCTATATCGGCCTGGCCATCGCCTTCTTCTTCTGGCTGCGCTTCAGCTATGGCGCGACGCCGGACGAGCGCGCCGCCAAGAGCCTGGAATTCCTCACCGGCTATGTCATCGAGTGGTCGCTCTCGGTCGACAATATCTTTGTCTTTGTCCTGCTCTTCGCGAAATTTGGGGTCCCTGCTGCTTATCAGCACCGCGTGCTGTTCTGGGGCATCCTCGGCGCGCTGCTGATGCGCGGCATCATGATCCTGGTCGGCACCGCGCTAATGCGCGAATTCGACTGGATGATGATCCTGTTCGGCCTGTTCCTGATCTGGAGCGGCTGGAAGATGCTGCGCGCCGCCGATGACGAGGAGGACCCGACCGAAAGCCCGATCCTGGCCTGGCTGCGCCGCCGCCTGCCGGTGACCGAAGGCTTCCGCGGCAATGCCTTCACCGTCCGCGAGGCCGGCAAGCTGATGGTCACGCCGCTGCTGCTGGTGCTGATCCTGGTCGAGCTGACCGACCTGTTCTTCGCCCTCGACAGCATCCCGGCGATCTTCGCGGTCTCGACCGACCCGTTCATCGTCTACACCGCGAACGTCTTCGCCATCCTCGGCCTGCGCGCCATGTATTTCGCGCTGGCCGGCGTCATCCACCGCTTCAAGTACCTGAAGCATGGGCTGTCGATCGTGCTGATGATCGTCGGTGCCAAGATGCTGGCCAACTGGTTCGCCGGCGGCAAGGCGGTGCCGGTGGAATACGCGCTGATGGCGACCGGCACGATCATCGCCGGCTCGATCGCGCTGTCGCTGTGGAAGACCCGCGGCCAGAAGGTGATCGACGAGCGCGCCCCCGGCGAGCGCCCGGTCGAGGATTCGCTCTAACGCCTGACCTCCAGGGGGCCCTTCCCGGCCCCCTGGACCCCTCGCCTCAGTTGTCGGCGGTGATGCCGAGCTGGCGGATCATGCCGCCCCAGCGCGCGGTCTCGGCCTCGACCATCGCCTTGAGCTCCGCCGGGCCGCTGCCGACGATCTCGAAGCCCGAAGTGTCCAGCGTCTGCTTGGCCTGCGGGCTGGCCAGCGCCGCCTTGGTCTCCCGCGCCAGCCGCTCGATCCGCTCGGCCGGCATCGAGGCCGGCGCCACCAGCGCGTTCCAGGCATAGGAGGTCGCGCCCTGCAGCCCCGATTCGATCAGCGTGGGCACCGCCGGCAGCTGCGGCAGCCGCTTCTCCGACGTGACCGCCAGGGCCACCGCCTGCCCCTCGCGCAGCTGCGGCAGGATGCCGGCGACCGTCAGGATGATGGCGCTGATCCGCCCCGCCACCAGGTCCAGCACCGCCTGCGGGAAGCCGCGATAGGGCACGTGCTCCAGCGTGATGCCGGTGCGGGCCTTGATGTCCTCCATCGCCAGGTGCCCGCCCGAGCCGGCGCCGACCGAGCCGAAGGTCAGCATGCCCGGCTCCGCCTTGGCGCGGGCCACGAAGTCGGCGAAGGACTTCACCCCGAGCGTCGGATTGACCACCAGCACCTGCCCGGCCCGCGCCAGCCAGGAGATCGGCGCCAGGTCCTTCGCCGGGTCATAGGGCAGGTTCGGATACAGCGCCGGGGCGGTGGCCAGCGGCCCGTTGATGGTCAGGCCGAAGGTGTGCCCGTCGGTCGCCTTGGCCACCATGTCGGTGCCGATATTGCCGCCCGCCCCGGCGCGGTTGTCGATGACGCAGGGCTGGCCGAGTGCGGCGGTGTAATGCGGCGCCAGCACGCGGCCCAGGATGTCCGGGGTCGAGCCCGCCGGGAACGGCACCACCAGCCGCAGCGGGCGGTCAGGCCAGGCCGCCGGCTGGCCCCCCGACTGGGCCCCCGACTGGGCCCTGAGCAGGCGCGGCGCGCCGAGGGTGGCGACGCCGGCGCCGAGGGCCAGCAGGGAACGACGGGACTGGGTCACGCGGGACGTCTCCGGGGCAGGAAATCGCGGCGGATTGAGCACGGCCGCGCAACGGCGTCCAGCCCGTCAGCGAGCCGCCACGACACTGCTGCCATGCACGAAGCCCGCCGCCGGATAGCTGGTGACGCCATAATCGCCGACCGGGGGATACCAGACCTTCACCAGCGACCAGTCATTGCGCGGGGAAACATCCATCACCGGCTGGTCGCGCATGATGCGGCCCTTCAGGCTGCCGCTGGCCCAATTGGCGTGGTCCACCCGGATCTCGCGCGAGGACACCACCCGGCTGACCACCGCCAGATGCCCGTCCCGCATCCGGCCACTCCGGGTCAGCACCAGCACGCTGCCGCGCCGCGGCGCATGCCCGCGCTCGTAATTGCCGGCCGCCGCATCCCACCAGCCCCAGGCATCGCCGCGCAGGTCGATGCCCGACCGCGCCCGCGCATACGGCACGCAGGTCACCGGCTCCTGCAGCGCGGCCGCGCCCAGCACCGGGCCCCTCGGCGTGCCGCCACCACAGGCCGCCACCAGCAAGGGCAGCAGCAACAGCCAGACCCTCATCCCCCGAAAACCCCTTAGTCCCCGAGGGGTAGCTTAGCAGGTTCAGAGGCAGGGTTAGAAGTTCCAGAGAAAGGCTTGGCAGGCTGGGGGAATGAATTCCCCCAGACCCCCATCTTTTTTCTGGGGTGACTGCCGTGTCCACGTGGAGACGGGACGTGAAACGGCCAATCGATAGCGCGACCTGCGAGGGAGCGCCGATTCTTTGAATGGCGTCCCGCCGCTGGGCCCGGGTGCCGCCGCCGGCGAAGACACTGGGCACTGAACGGCCAACAAAACAGAAAAAGGGGAATTCATTCCCCTGGCCTGCCCCTGTCTTCGCTTCAGGCTGCCTTGCGCGCTGCCGGAACCCCCCGCATCCGCCCGCCGGGGGTCCCGCCGGGGACGGCGGCCGACAGGTCGGCGGCGACCAGGAGCTTGGACCAGTCCACGCCGGTTTCCACGCCCATGCGCTGGAACATCCAGACCAGGTCTTCGGTCGCGGTGTTGCCGGTGGCGCCCGGGGCGAAGGGGCAGCCGCCGAGGCCGCCGGCCGCGCCGTCCAGCACGCGCACGCCGGCCTCGAAGGCGGCCAGGGCATTGGCCAGGCCCATGCCGTAGGTGTCGTGGCCGTGATAGGCGAAGGGGTTTTTCCAGTCGCGGACCAGGGCGCGGAAGACCGTCGTGACCTGGTCGGGGGCGGCGTTGCCGGTGGTGTCGGCGACGCCGATCTCCAGCGCCGGGTCGAGCGCGCAGGCCCCTGCGATGAAGGCGATGGCGTCGGCGGTCGGCACCACGCCCTCGAAGGGGCAGTGGAAGGCGCAGGACAGGTTGAAGCGCATCGCCTTGCCGGCGGCGGCGCCTTCGGCGACCAGGGCCGAGAGCTCGGCCAGGCTTTCGGCGCGGCTGCGGTTCAGGTTGGCCTTGTTATGGGCCTCGGTGACCGACATGAAGAAGCCCAGGCGGTCGGCGCCGGCGGCCATGGCCAGGTCGAAGCCTTTGCGGTTCGGCACCAGGACGGTGCATTCCAGGCCGGGCAGCGCCTTGGCGGCGGCCAGGACCTCGGCGGTGTCGGCCATCTGCGGGACGTGGCGCGGGCTGACGAAGCTGCCCACCTCCATCCGGCGCAGGCCCGCGTCGTAGAGGGCGCGCACCATGGCGATCTTGGTGGCGGTCGGCACGAAGGGGCCGATGGATTGCAGCCCGTCGCGCGGGGCGACCTCGCTGATGGTGACGGTCTCGGTCATGGTCACTGCTCCTCCCCCAGCCAGTCCTTGAAGACCTGGGCGTTGTGCGCGCCGGCGGCGGGTCCCGTCCAGCGCACCATGTCCTTGGGCGCCACCCCGTCGAAGCGGAAGGGCGCGGCCGGGTGCAGGATCGGGCCGATCAGCGGGTCGTCGACCTGCATCACCGTGTCGCGGGCGCGGAAATGCGGGTCCTCGGCGATGTCGCGGATGTCGTAGAGGCGCGAGGCCGGCACCTCGGCCGCTTCCAGGATGTCCTGGGCCTCTTTCGCCGGCAGGGTGCGGGTCCAGGCGGCGATGGCGGCGTCGAGCTCCTCGACATGGGCGCAGCGGCCGCCATTGTCGGCCATGCGCGGATCGGCGCCGAGCTCCGGCCGGCCGATCGCGGTCATCAGCCGGCGGAAGATCAGGTCGGAATTGCCGGCGACGCAGAGCCATTTGCCGTCGGCGCAGGGATAGGTGTTGGTGGGCGCCGTGGTCGGGATGGCGGCGCCGGCGGGCTGGCGGATCTTTCCGGTCAGCCCGTATTCGGGGAGCATGCCCTCGGTCAGGCTGACGACGCTGTCGACCAGGCTGATGTCGATGATGCGGCCGGGGCCGCCCTGCCCGGCATCGCGGCCCCAGCAGGCGGAGACGACGGACATGGCGGCATACATCCCCGCCAGGTCGTCACTGATGGAGATGCCGCAGCGGGGCGGGGGCAGCGCGGCTTGGCCGGGATTGGCGGTCAGGTGGCGCAAGCCCCCCATGGCCTCGCCGATGGCGCCGAAGGCCGGCTTGTCGCGATAGGGCCCGTCCTGGCCGTAGCCGGAGATGCGGGCGATCACCAGCCTGGGGTTCACCGCGTGCAGCACGGCCGGGCTCAGCCCGATGCGCTCCAGGTAGCCGGGGCGGAAGTTCTCGACCAGCGCGTCGGCGCGGGCGGCCATGGCCTTCAGGCGGGCCTGGTCGCGCGGGTTCTTCAGGTCCAGCGTGACGGACAGCTTGTTGCGGCCATGGATGCTGAACCAGACCGGATGGCCGTCCTGCCTGCTGCCCCAGTGGCGGATCGGGTCGCCCTCGGGCGGCTCGACCTTGACCACCTCGGCGCCCATGTCGGCCAGCAGGCGGGTGGCGAAGGGGCCGGCGATATAGTGGCCGAGCTCCAGCACCTTCAGCCCGGCCAATGGCAGGCGGGCTGGATTCTCCTGGTCGGACATGCGCTCGCTTTCCTTCCCCACTTCCGGCCAAGGCTTGGGCGAGCCCGGCGGATCGGGCAAGGGGCACCGCGCGCGAATCCACCGCCGCCGGATTTTTCCTGGCCCTGGAAACCGGGCGTCAACCATGGCCGCGGCAAGATACGCCCGGGCCACGATCCCATGGCCCTGTCTCTCCCGATCGGCGCCGGACCCCGAATTCCCTCGGCGCCACCGCACCACCCAGCCTCTCCGGTGCGGGCACCAACTGGAGGGGTGGATCCTCCCCCGGGGATCCACCCCTGCTTTTTTCCCAGCTACTTTTTCTCCAGCTCCCGGCGCATCGCCTCTTCCTGCGCCGCCAGCTCCGGCGTCATCGCCGCGCCGAAATCCTCCATCTCGTAGATCCGGCGGATCTCGATCTCGCTCGGGCCCGGCATCGGATTGGGGCAGCGCCGCGCCCAGTCCAGCGCCTCCGCCATGTCCTTGACCTGCCAGACCCAGAAGCCGGCCACCAGCTCCTCCGTCGCGGCGAAGGGGCCGTCGGTCACCTGGCGCGCGGCGCCGTCGAAGCGGATGCGGTGGCCGATGCGCGACGGGTGCAGCCCCTCGCCCATCAGCAGCAGCCCGGCCTCCAGCAGCGCGGCGTTGAAACGGCCCATCGCCTCGATCTGGGCGATGCTGGGCATCTCGCCCGCCTCGCTCGCCGCCGAGGCCTTCACCAGCACCATCACCCGCATGACCATCCCTCCACGTGCCTTGGCATTCCCTCTGATCGGCGCAGCCTAGGATGCCGCCGGCGGGCCCGCGGGCCACATCGGCGCGAGGCCCCCGGCAGAAATCGTCACGCGCCGCACGCCTCCCCCTTCGCAAGCGGGGCTTGGCCGCTCTAGGCTCGCGGCCGTAACGCCGGATCAAGCCGGCGACGGGGAGAGTTTCCGATGCTGCGCAGAAGTTTCGGTGCCGTGCTGGCGCTTGGCATGACGGTGATGGCCGGCAACGCCATGGCCCAGCAGCGCGACCTGACCGTGGTGTCCTGGGGCGGCGCCTACCAGGACGCCCAGCGGGAGATCTTCTTCCGCCCGTTCCAGCAATCGACCAGCTCGCGCCTGCTGGAGGAGACCTGGGATGGCGGCGTCGGCGTGCTGCGCGCCAAGATCCAGTCCGGCGCCAACAACTGGGACGTCGTCCAGGTCGAGAGCGAGGAGCTGCTGATCGGCTGCGAGGAAGGCCTCTTCGAGAAGATGGATTTTGCCGCGATTGGCGGTCGGGAGAGATTCATCCCCGAGGCCGTCAGCGAATGCGGCGTCGGCAACATTCTCTACTCCTTCATCCTGGCCTTCGACCGCGCCCGCACGCCGAACGCGCCGGCCAGCTGGGCGGATTTCTTCGACACCCAGCGCTTCCCCGGCAAGCGCGGCCTGCGCCGCGGCCCGAAGGCCACGCTGGAGATCGCGCTGCTGGCCGACGGCGTGCCGCCCGGCGAGGTCTACAAGCTGCTGGCCACCAATGCCGGCGTCGACCGCGCCTTCCGCAAGCTGGACCAGCTGAAGCCCAGCATCATCTGGTGGGAGCGCGGCAGCCAGCCGGCGCAGCTGCTGGCCAGCGGCGAGCTGGCGCTGACCGTCGCCTATAACGGCCGCATCACCGCCGCCAACCAGACCGACAACCGCAACTTCGGCATCAGCTGGACCAACAACCTGTTCACCCTGGACAGCTGGGTGGTGATGAAGGGCACGCCGAACCGCACGGCCGCGCTGAGCTTCATCAACTTCGTGACGCAACCCGCCCGCCAGGCCGAGCTGCCGCCGCGCATCCCCTATGGTCCGACCGCGCGCGGCGCCCAGGACGGCCTGCCCGCCGCGGTGCTGGCCAACCTGCCGACGACGCCGGCCAATGCCGCGGGCGCGCTGCAGATCAGCGACCAGTTCTGGCTGGACAACCTCGACAAGCTGAACCAGCGCTTCAACAACTGGGTCTCGCGGTAAGCGTGCGGGCACGCTGGATGGCGGCGGCGCTGGTGGCGCCGCTGCTGCTCTTCCTGCTGGCGGTCTTCGTGCTGCCGATCGGCGCCTTCCTGACCCGCGCCGTGCAGGAGAGCGACGTGGCGCCGGTGCTGCCCCGCACCGTCGCCAGCCTGGCCGGCTGGAACGGCCAGGGCCTGCCGGATGACGCCAGCTTCGCCGCGCTGGTCGCCGACCTGAAGGAAGCGCGCATCCGCGACCAGGCCGAGGGCGGCGGCGCCATCGCCCGGGCCGCCGCGCGGCTCAACGCCGACTGGCCGGGCTTCCGCAGCCTGCTGCCGCTGACCGCCCGTCGCGTCGCCTCGGCCGAGGGCCCGGCGCGCGCGCTGCTGGCCGGCATCAACGAGGATTGGGCGACCCCCATCCCCTGGGCGGCGATCCGCCGCGCCGGCGGGCCGGTCTCCGACTTCAACCTGCTGGCGGTGCTGGACCTGAAGCGGGATGCCGCCGGCGACATCGCCGCCGCGGCCGACGACGCCGCCATCTTCCGCGGCATCCTCTGGCGCACGCTGTGGATCGGCGCGCTGGCGACGCTGATTTGCCTCGCCGTCGGCTATCCGCTGGCCTGGCTGATCGCGACGGCGCCGGCCCGCGCGGTGCCCTGGCTGCTGGCCGGCGTGCTGCTGCCCTTCTGGACCAGCCTGATCGTGCGCACCGCCGCCTGGATGGTGCTGCTGCAGCGCGAGGGCGTGGTCAACGCCACGCTGGCCGCCCTGCACATCACCGACGGGCCGCTGCCGCTGCTGTTCAACCGCGGCGCCGTGCTGCTGGCCATGGTCCACATCCTGCTGCCCTTCATGGTGCTGCCGATCTATGCCAGCCTGAAGGCGCTGGACTGGCGGCTGCCGCGCGCCGCAGTGTCATTGGGCGCCTCGCCGGCGCGGGCCTTCCTGCGCATCTCGCTGCCGCTGTCGCTGCCGGGGATCGGCGCGGGCAGCCTGCTGGTCTTCATCCAGGCGCTGGGCTTCTACGTGACGCCGGCGCTGCTGGGCGGCGCCAACGACCAGATGGTGCCCTATTTCGTCGCCTTCTACGCCAGCCGCACGGTCAACTGGGGCATGGCGGCCGCGCTCTCCTGCCTGCTGCTGCTGGCCGTCGCCCTGGTGGTGCTGCTCTACGGCCGGCTGGTCGGCTTCGGACGGGTGAAGACCGCATGACCGCCTCCCGCTTCCTGCTGTGGAGCACCGGCATCCTCGCCATCCTGTTCCTGATGGCGCCGGTGCTGGCGGTGCTGCCGCTGTCCTTCTCGGCCGGGTCCTTCCTGTTCTACCCGCTGCCCGGGCTGTCGCTGCGCTGGTACGCGGATTTCTGGAATTCGGGCTTCTGGCTGCCGGCGCTGTGGAACAGCCTGCGCGTCGGCACCATGGCGGCGATCCTGGCCGGCAGCCTGGGCACGCTGGCGGCCTTCGGGCTGTGGCGCGCCCCCTTCCCCGGCAAGATGCTGATCATGGCGATCCTGCTGGCGCCGATGGTGGTGCCGGCCATCATCGTCGCCGTCGCCCTGCTGCTGGCCTTCGGGCCGCTGGGGCTGACCAACAGCTTCACCGGGCTGGTGCTGGGCCATGCGGCGCTGGGCGCGCCCTTCGTGGTGGTCACCGTGCTGGCCGCGCTGCAGCAGTTCGACGCGGTGCAGCTGCGCGCCGCGGCCTCCTGCGGGGCGTCGCCGGTGCGGGCCTTCTGGCGCGTCTGCCTGCCGCAGATCACGCCGGGCGTCGCCGCCGGCGCGGTCTTCGCCTTCGCGACCTCGCTGGACGAGGTGGCGGTGGCGCTGTTCATCTCGGGCCCGGCGCAACGCACCCTGCCGCGGCAGATGTTCTCCGGGCTGAACGATTCGATCAGCCTGACGATCATGGCGGCGGCGATGGTGCTGGTGCTGATCTCGGGACTTCTCCTCCTCGCGGTGACACTGCTGCGGCGGGGGAAGTAGGCAGGCCGGCGGCAGGGGGCTCCGCCCCCTGAACCCCCGCCGGGGGGATCGTATCCCCCCGGACCCCGCCATCGGTTGGCCCCTCGGGGCCAGAAGCGGGACGCCAATGAATGGGGGGGTCTGGGGGCATTCAATGCCCCCGGATTCTTCCCTCGCCTGTCCTCGCTTCAGGCCGCCACCGCCTCGCGACGATCCAGCGCCCCGCTCCACACTGTCAGCCCCAGCGCCGCGGCCACCAGGATGGCGCCGACCCAGGGCGTGGCGCCCAGGCCCAGCCGCGAGGCCACCACCAGCCCGCCGATCCAGGCGCCGAAGGCGATGCCCAGGTTGAAGGCGGCGATGTTCAGCGCCGAGGCCAGGTCGACCGCCCCCGGCCGGTGCCGCTGCGCCAGCTGCACCACGTAGAGCTGCAGCCCCGGCACATTGGCGAAGGACAGGAAGCCGAGGCCCGCCAGCGTCACCAGCGCCAGCAGCGGATGCGGCGCGGTCAGCGAGAACACCGCCAGCACCACCGCCTGGGCGGCGAACAGACCGACCAGCGCGCGCACCGGGTCGCGGTCGGCGATGCGGCCGCCGGCCAGGTTGCCGACCGCGATGGCCAGGCCATAGAGCACCAGGATCAGGCTGACGGCGCCCTCGCCGAAGCCGGTGACCTGCTGCAGCACCGGCGCCAGGAAGGTGAAGGTGACGAAGGTGCCGCCATAGCCCAGCGCGGTCATGCCGAAGACCAGCAGCAGCCGGCCGCTGCCCAGCACGCGGATCTGGTCGGACAGCCGCGCCGGCGGCGCCATCGGCAGGCGGGCCGGCAGCAGCACGGCCATGGCGGCGAAGGCGACGATGCCGAGGCCGGCCACCGCCCAGAAGGTGGCGCGCCAGCCGAAGGACTGGCCGATGAAGGTGCCCAGCGGCACGCCGGTGACGATGGCCACCGTCAGCCCCATGAACATCATGGCGATGGCCGAGGCCCGCCGCTCCGCCGGCACCAGGGCGGCCGCGATGGTCGCACCCACCGAGAAGAAGACGCCATGGGCGAAGGCGGAGAGCACGCGGGCGACCAGCAGCAGCTCGTAGCTGGGCGACAGGGCGGCGGCGGTGTTGCCGGCGACGAACAGCGCCATCAGCCCGAGCAGCAGCGCCTTGCGGCCGATGCGCCCGGTCAGCGCGGTCAGCACCGGCGCGCCGAAGGTGACGCCCAGCGCATAGACGCTGACGATCATCCCGGCCAGCGGCAGCGAGATCTGCAGGTCGTTGGCCACCGTCGGCAGCAGGCCGACGATGACGAATTCGGTGGTGCCGATCGCATAGGCGGCGATCGTCAGGGCCAGGATGGCCAGGGGCATGGGAGGGTTCTTTCCGAAGCCGGGCCGGCACGGCGCCGGCGGTTGCCGATCCCTATGCGCCGCTGGCCTCCCGGCGAGTATCCGGCGTAATGGAAGAAGGCTTTTGAACCAGGTTCACAGATGAACAACCGCGCCGGCGAGATGCAGGTTTTCGTCCTGGCCACCGAGCTGGGCAGCTTTTCCGCCGCCGGGCGGCGGCTGGGGCTGACGCCGTCGGCGGTCAGCAAGCTGGTCGGCCGCATCGAGGACCGGCTGGGCACCCGGCTGCTGCTGCGCTCCACCCGCGCGCTGCGGCCGACGCCGGAGGGCGAGCTCTATCTGGCCCGGGCGCGCGCCATCCTCGGCCAGATCGAGGAGACCGAGCGGCTGGTCGCCGGCGGCGCCGCGGCGGTGCCGCGTGGGCGGCTGCGGGTCAGCGCCTCGGTCGGCTTCGGGGCCCGCTGCCTGGTGCCGCTGGTGCCCGAATTCCTGGCGCGCCACCCGCTGGTGCAGCTCGACCTGTCGCTGTCGGACGGCATGGTCGACCTGGTCGAGGACCGCACCGACATCGCCTTCCGCTCCGGCATCCTGCGCGACTCCTCGATGAAGGCGCGGCTGGTGCTGAGGAGCCGCCGCGTGGTGGTGGCCTCGCCCGGCTACCTGGCGCGGCACGGCACGCCGCGCAGCCCGGCCGAGCTCGACCATCACAACTGCATGACCTTCAACTTCCGCCTGGGCGCCGAGGAATGGCCGTTCCGGGCCGCCCCGGGCCTGCCGGTGGAGCGCCGCGCCGTGCCCGGCAACCTGCAGGCCAATAACGGCCCGACCATGCGGCAATTCTGCCTGGCCGGCCTCGGGCTGATGCGGGTCGGGCAGTTCTTCGTGCAGCCCGACCTCGATTCCGGCCGCCTGGTGGCGGTGCTGGAGGACCACAATCCCGAGGATATCGAGCCGGTCCATGCCGTCTTCCTGGGCCACGAGCACCTGGCGACGCGCATCCGCGCCTTCATCGATTTCCTCGCCGGCCGGCTGGGCTGAGCGACACGCGACGTTGCAAGCGACCCTTTTGCCGCCACCGCGGCGCCCCGCTTTGGCCACAAGCGGCGTCAAACCTCGTCATCAGGCCCGCAACGCCGCAACCGGCACGGGCTTCACGGTTTTAGATGACCCGTCGGGGCCGGGTTTCTCGCCCGCCCCGCCGAGCAAAGGATCGCCGATGAACCGACGTGGTTTTCTCTCCCGCCTGCTGGCCGCCGCGGTCGCCGTTCCGGTCGTCGCGGCCGTCCCGGTGGTGCTCAGCAGCGAGGCCGAGGCGCAGCCCTATCCCTATCGCCGCCCCGGCCCGCCGCCGCGGCCGCGCTACCGCCGGCGCTATTACTCGCGCCGTCCGCCGCCGCCGCCGCGGCACCGCCGCCGCTACTACTCGCGCCGTCCGCCGCCGCGGCGCTGGTGATCCTGACCCGCCCCCCCGGCGCCACCGCCGGGGGGGCGGGAAACTTTCCCGACAGGTCGCCGGCCGGCCTTCCCTTCGCCGCATCCCGCGCCAAACTCCCGCGTTGAGGAAACAACCTCACCGCACGGAGACGCGCCATGAACCAGCCCCTTCTCGCCCGCCGCGGGGCCCTGATCGCCGGAGCCTCGCTGCTCGCCGCCGGGCTGCTGCCGGGGCGCGTCTTCGCCCAGGCGGCCGCCCCGGCCGCTGCCACCGGCCCCTACACCCTGCCGCCGCTGCCCTATGCCAATGCCGCGCTGGAG
The DNA here is from genome assembly GCF_902706185.1 of Roseomonas sp. 18066. Taxonomy (GTDB): domain Bacteria; phylum Pseudomonadota; class Alphaproteobacteria; order Acetobacterales; family Acetobacteraceae; genus Pseudoroseomonas. Next base: position 19,494 of record NZ_CACSJM010000105.1, read on the forward strand.
CCGCATATCGACGCCGCCACCATGGCGCTGCACCACGACCGCCACCACGCGGCCTATGTCACAAACCTGAACGCCGCGCTGAAGGACCATTCGGCGCTGGCCGGCATGAAGCTGGAGGAGCTGCTGGCCAAGCTGCCGGAAGCGCCCGAGGCGGTGCGCACCGTGCTGCGCAACAATGGCGGCGGCCATGCCAACCACGCGATGTTCTGGCAGATCATGGGCGGCCAGGGCGGCGCGCCGACCGGCGAGCTGGCCGAGGCCATCACCCGCGACCTCGGCGGCTTCGACAAGCTGAAGACCGACTTCAACGGCGCCGGCACCCGCGTCTTCGGCTCCGGCTGGGTCTTCGTCACCGTCGACAGCGCCGGCAAGCTGGCCATCGCCAGCCGGCCGAACCAGGACACGCCGCTGATGGAGGGCGGCCGGGTGCTGTTCGGCAACGACGTCTGGGAGCACGCCTACTACCTGAAATACAACAACCGCCGGCCCGAATACCTGGCCGCCTGGTGGAACGTGCTCGACTGGTCGAAGATCTCGCAGCGCTACGCCGCGGCCAAGGCGGGGACGCTGGGTATCTGACGCAGAAGTGGGGCCGGATCGCTCGATCGCGATTCGGCCCGCGCCAGGGCGGCCCGCAGGATCGGCGGCATGTCGCGCCTCGAAGAATCGATCTCCGCCCTGCTCCGCGCCCGTGACCGCGCCGCCCGCGGCCTCTATCGCCTGGCCTGGGGCGGGCTGCTGTCAGCGACCCTGCTGGCGTCCTTTCCGGTTCAGGCGGAAATCCGCCTCGACCGGATGAGCGGCGCGGCGCTGCGCGGCGCGCTGCGCGGCGAGGCCGGCCCGGGCGATCCGGCCGGCGAGCCCGGCCGCGCCTTCGTCGCCGCCCGCGCCGGCGCCTGTATCGACGGCGTGCTGGATGCCGCCGTTGCCCCCGCCTGCCCCGGCCCGTCCCTCAAGCCGCATGAGCGCAACGCCCAGGTGGCGGAACATCTCGCGGCCCTGCGGCCGGTCCGGCTGCGCGAGGGCGCCGCCCCCCTGGTCCGCTTGGCGCTGCGCTGCTGATCAGGCGGCGGCGAAGGCATGGGCGTGGTCGGCGTCCCAGGCCAGGGCCGCCGGGCCGCCCGGCTCCGGCAGCTGCCCGCCACCGATGGCGCGCTTGACCAGGATCTCGCCGCCCTCGCCCAGACCCAGGCGCAGCCGGACATGGTCGCCCTGAAAGATCGCCTCGCGCAGGATCGCCGGCAGCGCATCCTCGCCCAGGGTCGAGGCCTCGACCGGGGCGACGGCCACCCGCTCGGGGCGGATCGCCAGCAGGCAACGGCTGCCGGCCGGGCCGGAATCGACCGGCCGCGCCCAGACCTCCGGCCCGCAATCGAGGGCGATGCGGGCCAGCCCGTCCTCCAGCCCCAGCACGCGGCCGGGCAGCCGGTTGTTCTCGCCGACGAAGCCGGCGACGAAGGCATTGGCCGGGGTCTCGTAGATCTGCCGCGGCGGCGCCAGCTGGCGGATCAGCCCGCCCTCGAAGACCGCGATGCGGTCCGACAGCGTCAGCGCCTCCTGCTGGTCATGGGTGACGTACATCATGGTCAGGCCGAGGCGCTGGTGCAGCGCGCGGATCTCGTACTGCATCTCCTCGCGCAGCGCCTTGTCGAGCGCGCCCAGCGGCTCGTCCAGCAGCACGATCGGCGGCTCGAAGACCATGGCGCGGGCCAGCGCGATGCGCTGCTGCTGGCCGCCCGACAGCTGCTGCGGCCGGCGGTCGCCGAAGCCCTCCAGCCGCACCATCGACAGCGCGCGCTGCACCCGCGCCGTGCGCTCGGCCTTGGCGATGCCGCGCACCTCCAGCGGGAAGGCGACGTTCTCGGCGACGGACATATGCGGGAACAGGGCGTAGGACTGGAACACCACGCCGATGCCGCGCTTGTGCGGCGGCAGGCGGGCGATGTCGCGGCCCTCCAGCAGGATGCGGCCCTCGCTCGGCAGCTCGAAGCCGGCCAGCATCATCAGCGTCGTGGTCTTGCCCGAGCCCGAGGGGCCGAGCAGCGTCAGCAGCTCGCCGCGCAGCACCTCGAGGTCGAGCTGCCGCACCGCATAGCCGCCGGACGCCGGGCCATAGGCCTTGCGGACGCCTTCGAACCGGACCAGGGCTTCCGCCATTCGCACCATCCCCCAAGGACACGCCGAGCGCCGACAGCCATCGGGCCGTCCTGGCCCGCTTGTCAACCGGCGCATCCCCCGCAACTCTGCGGAACCATAAGAACGGAGGATCGTCGATGACCGATGCGGATGCCAGCCTGATCGCGACGCGGGAAGGGGCCGGGGACAAGCCGGTCGGCCGGCTGCTGATGAACCGCCCCCGGGCGCTGAACGCGCTGGATCTGCCGATGATCGACGGCTTCGCGGCCGCCATCGCCGCATGGCGCGACGACCCGACGCTGCGCCTGGTGCTGCTGGAAGGTGCGGGCGACCGCGCCTTCTGCGCCGGCGGCGACGTGCGCCAGGTGCGCCAGCAGGTGCTGGACGGCGACCGCGCGGCGGTGGACGCCTTCTTCTCCCGCGAATACGCGGTGAACGGCGGCATCGCGGCCTTCCCGCAGCCCTGGATCAGCCTGATCGACGGCATCTGCATGGGCGGCGGCCTGGGCGTGTCGGTCCATGGCAGCCACCGCATCGTCACCGAGCACGCCCTGCTGGCCATGCCGGAGACCGCCATCGCGCTGTTCCCCGATGTCGGCACCAGCTACGTGCTGCCGCGGCTGCCGGGCGGCCTCGGCCGCTGGATCGCGCTGACCGGCGCCCGGCTGAAGGGCGCCGAGGCCGTCGAAGCCGGCCTCGCCACCCACTACGTCCCGCGCGAGAAGCTGCCGGCGCTGCGCCAGGCGCTGCTCGCCAATGGCGATGCCCGCATCGTCGACGATTTCGCCGAAGCCGTCCCGCCGGGTCGTATCGCCGCGCTGCGCCCCGCCATCGACCGCTGCTTCGCGCATGACGACCGCGCCGCGATCGAGGCCGCGCTGGAAGCCGAAGCCACCGACTGGGCCGCCGAGCAGCTCGCCATCCTGAAGCGCGTGTCACCGACCAGCGTGGCGGTGACCCTGGAGCTGCTGAAGCGCGGCGGCACGCTGGACCTGCCCGGCTGCCTGGAACAGGAGCTGGTCCTGACCCGCACCGTGACCCAGCACCCCGACTTCGCCGAGGGCGTCCGCGCCGTGCTGGTCGACAAGGACCAGGCGCCGAAGTGGCAGCCGGTGGCTGACATGAAAGAGATGTTTGAAGACTAATGTTGAAGACAGGGGCAGGCCAGGGGAATGAATTCCCCTGGACCCCTTGTAACTTGGCGCCATCGCGCTCGGTCGTTGCTAGAGTGTCCGGAGCGGTGGCGGAGCGTAGCCCGGAACCCCTTGGGGCGATCGAGCCCGTAAAGAAGCGAGGGTCACGCTCCGTCGTTCCATCGAA
>NZ_CACSJM010000106.1 GCF_902706185.1 Roseomonas sp. 18066
CCGCGTATCCTGGGCGAGCTCGACCATATCGTGCTGACCCCCGCCGCCCGCGGCGCGCTGCAAGAGCTCGGCCGGGTCGAGACCCATGCCGGCCAGCTGCTGCAGCAGGCGGAAGCGCTGACCCGGGAGGCCTGGCCGATCGCCCTCAGCCAGCGCGCGCCCGAGCTGCAGGCGGCGCTGCAGCGCCAGGCCGAGCGGCTGCAGCGCGCCGCCCGGGCGCTGACGCCCCGCGACTTTTAACGGGGCAAAAACTTCTGACGTCAGAAGTCGAGCAGCGCGTCGATCTGCTGCCGGATTTCTTTCAACCGCCGGCGCTCGGCCGTCGTCAGCGGGGTGCCCTCGCTGCGGCGGCGCTCCAACCCGGCGCTGAGCTGCTCCAGCAGCGCCGGCTTCAGCGGCCGGGGCTCAGCCGGGGCCGACGGTTCCGGCGCCGGTGGGGCAGGGGGCGGCTCGGCGGGCTCGGTCCGGGCGGCGCGCAGCGCACGGACGGTCAGGCTGCCGGCCTCGGCCTGGGCCAGCAGCCGGTCGCGCAGCGGGCTGTCATCAAGACGCGCCAGCTCGACCAGCAGGTTGCGCGGCAGGGGGGCCGCGCGGTCGAGGAAGTCAGCGGGCAGGGTCAGCAGGCGGAGCGTCGCGCTGACCTCGCCGGCGCTCTTGCCCAGCATGGTGGCGACCTCGGCCTGGCTCAGCTTGCGCTCGGCGATCAGGCGCTGCACGCCGCGCGCCTCCTCGGAGGGCGTCAGGTCGACGCGCTGCAGGTTTTCCAGCAGCGCCGCCAACGCCGCGTCGCCCTCATGCTCGATGGCCAGCAGGCTGGTCCAGCCATTGTGCCGGGCAGCGCGCCAGCGCCGCTCGCCGGCGATCAGGATCCAGCCGCCGCGCAGCTCCGGGTCGCGCTGGACCAGCACCGGCTGCAGCTGGCCCTCGGCCGCCATGGTCGCTGCCAGGGCGGCAATCTCGTCTGTATCGAACTGCTTGCGCGGCTGCGACGGGTCCGGGCGGATGCGGGCCATCGGCGCCTCGAAGGAATGGCGGAAGCGGCTGTCCTGCGGCACCAGCCCTTCGGCGGCGGCGTCGATCACCGACATGGCGGCGCCCAGCACGGGGGAGGCGGGCTTGCGGGCGCGGCTCATGGCGTGGCCTCCAGCGGGGCGAGCTGCGCCTCGGGCAGCGGCGTGCCCTGGCCCAAAGCGGCGGCGATGCGAAGATAGACGGCGACGGCGGCGGTGCCGGGCGAGGCCTCCAGCGCGATCCGCCCGTTGCGCGCCGCATGGCCGAAGACGGCGCTGGCCGGCACCGGCTCCAGCACGGGCGCGCGGCCGGCCATGATGGCGATCAGCTGCTCCAGCACCTCGCGATCGACCGATTTCCGCGCGCCGAACTGGGTCGGCAGGATGCCGGCCAGGCGCAGCGCCGGGTTCAGCCGCCGCTGCACCTTGCCGATGGTGGACAGGATGAGGCCGACGCCCATGCTGTCATAGGGCTCGGTGCGGACCGGGATGATCACCGCATCGGCCGCCGCCAGCCCCATCACCGTCAGCATGCCGAGGTTCGGCGGCGCGTCGATCAGGATGGTGTCGTAGCGGCCACGCACCGCCTCCAGGCTCTCGCGCAGCGCGACGTCGAAGCCGGGCTCGCGCCTGCCGTCGGTCTCGGCCAGGTCGATATGGCTCGGCGCCAGGTCGAAGGGCGCGCGGCCGCCGAGCAGCGGGTCGTCCTGCGCCAGGATGGCGCTCTCGATCGGCTGCTCGCGCAGGATGACATGGGCCATGGTGCGGCCCTGGCGCCAGACCTCGACATGGCCGGCGGCGAGCAGCGCGACCGAGGCGGTGGCCTGCGGGTCGAGGTCGACCAGCAGCACCCGCTGCCCCTGCCGCGCCAGGCCGCAGGCCAGGTTCAGCGCCGACGTCGTTTTGCCGACACCGCCCTTCTGGTTGGCCAGCACCAGGATACGGGCATGCCGCGGCTGCACGGTGGCCAGGGCCTCGACGGCGCGCGCCACCTCGTCGGGGATCGGCTCGCGCCCGTTCTCCCAGCGGGAGATGCGCGGCTTGTCGTAGCTGCGGTCGAGCGCTGAATTCAGCGCCGCCTTCAGCTCCGACTGGCTGAGCCGCAATTGCTGCCGCAATGCCCGCAGCGCCTCGCCATCCATGCCGGCCATCCCCCGCGAAGTTCTGACGTCAGAACCTGCCAGCGGCGGCCGTCAACGTCAACCATGCAGGGTTGACGTTCCTATCGGATCGGGCTCAGCAGCCGGCGTCGAAGGTCTCGTCGCGGGGGGCGAAGATGCGCTGGTGGCTGCCGCGGATGGCCTCCTCCAGGCTCGGCGCGTGCCAGATCTGCCACTCGCGCTCCTTGCCGTCGGCCGAGCCATGGCCCGGCATCACCGCGGCATAGGGCAGCATCTCGAGCTCGCAGCGGAAGGCCGACGGGCCGCCCTTGGCCGAGGGCCATTCGCGGATGAAGGCGGTCATCAGATGCGACCAGGGCTGGCCCTCCGGCACCGGGCCGGTGGCCGAGAGGTGGCTGCCGACCCAGATCCGCGGCATGCCGGGCTCGCGCACCATCTCGACGAAGCCCGGGGCCACGCAATAGACCGGCTCGCCGCCCTGGGGGGCATGGGCATGGGCGGCGCCGAGCGCGGCGGCGATCGCCTGCATCAGGTCGGGCGCGCTGCCTTCGGCGGTGGCCGGCGGCGCCAGGGCGTCGGTGGTGGAGCGTGTCTCGGTGCGCCAGGCCACCGGGCCGCTATCCTGCCACTGGCCGGTCTCGGAGAGCAGCTCGCAGCGGTGGTGGTGGCTGGCGCCGCGGCTGTCGCGGGCCGTGCCCGGGGCGGCGGTGGTGAAAGCGCAGGCGCGGCGCACGGCGCCGGGGATGTCGGCGCTGCCCTCGATCTCGATGAAATGCGGGGCGATGAAGCGGGGCACCTGCGTCATGTCCATCAACTCAACTCCCGGCGAAGAGGTTCTTGGTGCGGCGGGCCGGTCTGCCCGGCCGCTCTGATCACAAGTATGTTATCGCCGATCATGGGATCGTGCGCATTTTTGGGTGCCTCAAATTCAAGAAGACTGTCGCATTTTGTTGACGGTTGGTTAACATGACCCCGGAACGTTCGAGGCCCGGTCATGATTGCCCGACAAGCAGCGCTTTTCCTGGTGGTTCTCTCGCTGATCGGCGGCGCCTGCTACGGCCTGTCCCGGCTGATGCCGCCGCCGCAGCAGCGCTATGCCGCCGCGGCCCAGGCGGCGCCTGGCAGCTTCATGCAGATGAGCCCGGCCGAACGCGCCGAGCGCATCGCCAAAAGCTTCCGCTGATCTCTTTTTGAGACGGGGTGGCCGGCGCCGGATCGCGCTGGCCCGAGGGCCTCAGCCCTGATGCCGCTCCCGGCGCAGCCGGTCGAGCATGTCCTGCAGCCGCACCAGGGCGGCCTCCGCCGCCTCGGCCCGGGCGGCCTGACGGCGGGCGTCACGCTGCTGCCGCAGCAGCGCGATCTCGGTCTGCGCCACCCGCTCGGCCATGCCGTCGAGCAGCCGTTCCAGCGCCCGCTGCCGCCGCACCACGGCGACACCCTGGAGCACCGCCCCGCAGCGCCGCGCCAGCCGGCCGATCGACGCCGACATCCGCGAGAGTGTCGGCGTGGCGACGGGCGGGTGGAAAGCCGCGCGGCCCGGCCCGGGCGAGGGCAGGGGCGGCAGGCCGCCTTCCACCGCCAGGGCCGGGCCGGCGGGCATCAGCCGCCGGCCTTGGGCGTCGGCAGGGCGCGCAGCACGAAGAGCCGGTGCGAGGCGATGTCGACCATGCGGCGCATGCGCTCGAGCCAGGCCTTCTCGGCCGCGGCCTGGCTGTGGAACGGGCCGAGCAGCTCCTCCGTGCCCTGCTCCAGCTCCTGGAAGCTGGTGTCACGGAAGATTCCGCCCCAGACCACCCAGATCTCGTGGCCGTTCAGGGGATCACTCATCGCTCGTCCTTCCATTCAACTGGCCAGTTCTCTGGCCGCCTAGGGCACCCACCCCGCCGTCCCGGTCTGACCGGGGCCGGCAGGCCGGCTCAGCGTGCGCAGCGGATGCGGATCTTCACCCGCCGCGCGGGGCCGGCCGCAGCGTGCCCGGCTGCCATATGCCGCATTGCGGCATGGGTCTGGAAGGCGGCTTCGGTGAAATCTCGCTGCCAGGCGAGCATGGCGGCCAGAAGCCCCAGGGCGATCAGCCCGAAGGCGAGCCATCCCAGCATCTCGGCGCCCAGCCAGGGATGCAGCTGGTCGGCGCAGAGCAGCAGCCCGCTGCCGCCGAACAGCAGGATCGGACCGAAGAGGCGTCCATCGGGCATCGGGTTTCTCCCTGCAAAGGCCGGCACTGCGCCGGCCACCCCTGTCGCGGCCATTTTCGCGGGTCTCCCGTATATTTTTCGCAAATAAAGCGGCGCGCCAAACTGGAATCTTTCGAATTAACCGGCCGCGTCGGCGTGGAAAGAAGAAAAACCGAAGGCTGCCGCGAAGTGTCGGCGTCACGACGAGTATTTCTGGCCGATTCCGCGCTGGATTCCCTGCGGCGCGGGGAAAACAACGGTAATTCTACCCATGGTTGATAAGTAGCCAGGGCTCGGCGCCTGCGACTCGTCATTACGCCGACACGCCTGCCGGCTGGCATTTCTGCCGGCTTCCTGGCGACCCGCTCGCCGCGCGCACCATCCTCCTGGCACTACTTTTTGAGTGTTACAGGAGTCATAGAGTCACAAGGTCATAGAGTTATCGACCCTGAATCGGCCTTTAACATCAGGCGCTTGCGGCAAAACTTGTCGGCGTGGCGCCGAGGATCGGTCGGCGTGGCGACGAGGATGCGACGGCGTCACGCCGAGTCTCCGTCGGTGTCACGACGAGGATTGGTCGGCGTCGCGACGAGCCTCGCAAGCGGTGTCGGCGTCACGACGAGCCGCCCCTGTGGATAAGCCCGGCGGCGCCGGCGCAGCCCCGTCCGGCAAGGCCCGAAGCCGGATGTCGGCGTCACGACGAGCGGCGGCCCGGAAAAAGCTCGTCGCCACGCCGACACCCGGCACGGCAAGGCTGGAAACCCGGGAAAGCCTCGGCCACAAACAGGGGGCAGCAGGCGTTGGGGGCGGCAGGCGGTGGGCGCGATGGACGAGCAGCAGGCCTTCAATTTCGGTCCCACCGACAGCCCCCTGGTCGGCAAGGTCAAGGGCGACCGCAACACCATGGTCTACAACTTCTTCTCGCTGCGGCGGGAGAAGGAGACCGAGCTGCCGCGCTACGACGATGGCAAGACCTGGATCGAGGTGGTCGGCACCAAGCACGGCGTCGCCTCGATCTGGGACAAGGAGCTGCTGGTCTATTCCGCCTCGCTGATCGCCGACAAGATCAACCGGGGCGAGAACCCGACGCCGCGCATCACCTTCACCGCGCATGACTTCTTCATCACCACCGGCAGCACGCCGGGCGGCTCGGCCTATGAGCGGCTGGAAGAATCGCTGGCGCGGCTGAAGTCGACCTTCGTGCGCACCAATATCGAGACCGGCGGCGAGGGCGAGGATCGCGGCTTCGGCTGGCTCGACGAGTACAAGATCCTCTATCGCCGCGGCAAGGACGGGCAGAAGCAGATGCGCGCGGTGGAGCTGACGCTCTGCGCCTGGCTGTTCCGCGCCATGGTCCAGGACAAGCATTTCCTCACCTACAGCCCGAAGTATTTCGAGCTGCCGCCGGTGGCCAAGCGCCTCTACGAGATCGCGCGCAGCGGGCCTCCGGGGGGCTTCCGCATGGGGCTGTCGAAGCTGCGCAACCGCGTCGGCACGACGCAGGACCTGCGCCGCTTCAAGGCCGAGCTCAGCGCCTATGCCAGCCACAAGCGCAGCCTGCCCGATTACGGCATCGCGCTGATCGACCCGCGGCTGCGGCGCGCGCTGGACAAGGGCTTTCCCAAGCCCTCCGGCCAGACGCCGCTGAAATCCTGGCTGGTCGCCTTCTATCCGACGACCAACATCACCAGCCTCGAGCCGCTGGAGACCATGCCGCTGCTCGAGGAGGACGACGCGGAATCGCTCGCCGCGTAATCCTAGGGCGGCCTTCTCTCCGTCAGCGACACCGACCCGTCGCGCTGGAAGAGAATACCCTCGCTGGCAAGAATCTGCTGCACCTTGGCCAGGGTCTTGCTGGTGACATTGCCGTCGCCCTCGATGCGGCTCAGCGTGTTGACCGAGACGCCGGCAGCCGTCGCCAGCTCGCGCAGGCTGAGGCCGAGCGCCGCCCGCGCCATGCGGCATTGCGAAGCCGAGATCAGCATCGCGCTTTCCTCACCGGCCGGGCGTCAGGTCGATGTCGATCTCCCGCACCTCCAGCGCGGGCGAGCTGCCGATGCGCACCCGCACATGGCCGCCGCGCGCCAGCTTGCGGATCTCGCGCAGGCAGGCGTCCTGGATGCGCTGGGTGATGTCCTCGCCGAGCACGGCGAGCCGGTCGGCGCCGACCTGGCGCCGCAGCCGGGCGGCGGCGATGCCGGCGGTGTTGCGCCGGCGCTGGATCAGGGCGATCAGGGACATGGCTTTCTCCCCCGGCCCGATCAGGCGAAGCCGAAGAGCCGGCGCAGGAAGCCGCGCGGCTCCTCCTGCACGGTCACTGTCGCGCGCGGCGCCGAGACCCGGATCGGGTTGCGCACCTCGCCGAGGAAGCGCGACACCGCGTCGTGATAGGCGCGGCCGGCATCCGTCCCCTCGTCGAGGCTGGCGGGCATCCCGGCATTGGAGGCCTTCAGCACCGCCTTGCTCTCCGGCACCACGCCGAGCAGCTCGGCGGAAAGAATGTCTTGGATGTCGGTCAGCGGCACCATCTCGCCCGACTTCACCCGCTCGGGGTCGAAGCGGGTGACCAGCAGATGCTCCTGCACCGGCTCCATCCCCGTCTCGGCGCGGCGCGAGCGGGCGGCGATGAAGCCGAGGATGCGGTCGGCGTCGCGGATCGAGCTGACCTCGGGGTTGCAGACCACGATGGCATGGTCGGCATGGTACAGCGCCATGATCGCGCCATGCTCGATGCCGGCCGGGCTGTCGCAGAGGATATAGTCGAATTCTTCCTTCAGCTCGGCCATGACGCGGTTGACGCCTTCGAGGGTCAGCGCGTCCTTCTCATGCGTCTGGCTGGTCGCCAGCACATGCAGCTTGTCGATGCGCTTGTCGCGGATCAGCGCCTGCTGCAGCTTGGCCTGGCCATTGGCGACATGCAGGAAGTCGTAGACCACGCGCTTCTCGATGCCGAGCACCAGGTCGAGGTTGCGCAGGCCCACATCGAAGTCGACGACGCAGACGCGCTTGCCGCGCAGCGCCAGCGCCGCGCCGAAGGCGGCGGTGGTGGTGGTCTTGCCGACCCCCCCCTTGCCGGAGGTGATGGTGATGACGGTCGCGGACATCGGGTTCTCCCTCGTCGTGACGCTGATTTTTTCCAGGGGCTCAGGGCAGCGCGGAGAAGCGCAGCCAGCCGTCGCGGATGGCCAGCTGCGCGGCGCGGCCGGACCAGGCGGGCGGGATTTCTTCCGCGCCCAGCCAGAGCCCGGCGATGGAGAGCAGCTCGGCATCCATGATTTTCGCAAAGATGCGCGCCTGCGGATCATCGGCGACGCCGGCGCTGGCCGAGCCGCGCAGCGCGCCATAGACATGGATGCAGCCGTCGGCCAGCAGCTGCGCCCCCGGCGAGACCGAATGCAGCACGATCAGGTCGGCCTCGGCGGCGTAGATGCGCTGGCCGGAGCGCACCGGCTCGGTGATGATCACCGGCGGGCGGCGCTCGCAGGGCAGGGTCAGCTCCTGCCGCGGCTCGGCCTCCAGCATGCGGCCGAGGCCGGCCTCCAGCGCCGCGCGCTCGACCTCCGGCCGGCGGGCGCGGAAGGCGGCGGGCACCAGGCCCAGGCTGCGCACCACGCCGATCAGCTCGGCCAGGCGCGGCGCCGCGGCGGCGGGCAGGGCGCTGAAATCGAGCAGCACCGGCGCGTGGCGGAAGAAGCCGGCCGTGGCGCCGAGCTTGGCCGCCAGCGCCGCCTGCAGCGCCGCCGGGTCCAGATCGGCCATTTCCAGGGTCAGCAGCGGGTGGGTGCGGCCGCGCAGCCGGATCGCGGGTTCCGCGGTGACATCGGTGGTCGCGCCGGGGGGAGTAGCGCTCGGATCGTGCCTCATCTCGCCTGCCTTCTGCCGGCGGCGCCTGCGCCCAGGGTTTTCGCATCCCGGTCGCGGCGCGCGCGCCCGCTTGCTGCGGGCTGACCCAGAGCTAGGGCCTTCTGGAGTTTTTCGCAAGAAAAATCGTTTTTCGCACAATGGACGGCGTCAGGCGGCATCCAGGGCCGCGACGCCCAGGCCGGTGCGGAAGCCATGCAGCCCGGCCGCCGCCGCCGCCAGCCAGGCGCGGAACAGCCCCTGGCCGTCGAAGCCGCCATCCAGCGCCGCCTGCGACACCGGCAGGGCGCGGCGGCCGAGCTGCGCCAGCACCACCCGCCGCATCGCCGGCCGCAGCTCCTCGGGCGCGGCATCGGCGGCGGGCAGGCCAGCGGCGCGCTGGAAGGCGCCCATGCTGCAGCCGCCGCCGGGCGCCGCCAGCCGGTCCGGCAGCGGCCCCAGCGGCACCAGCCGCCGGCCGTTCCAGGCCAGCAGCCGCATGTCGTGGCGATGGCTGCCGGGCGGCACGACGAAGCCCAGCAGGGCGCCGGCCTCGGCCTCCAGCAGTCCGCTCAGCCAGTCCAGCGCGCCGATCAGCAGCCGCGGCCGCGGCGGCAGGCTGGTGGAGACCGCCAGCCGCGGCGCCGCCTCCTCGCGCAGCAGGCGGGATCCGGCGGTGGCATGGTCCAGGCTCTCGCCGGTCAGCAGCAGCGCGGCCTCGGGCAGGCGGAACAGCGGATGCGGATGCGCCGGCGGCGCCCGGCCGCGCAGCAGGGCGACCAGCGCCTCGGCCTCGGCCCGCGGCAGCGGGTGGCGCAGTGGCGCGTCGAGCTCCAGCCGCGCCTGGCGCAGCGTGGCGGCGCTCATGGCTGCCGCGCCGGGTTGCGCGCCTCCTGCACCGCCAGGCGCCGCTCGGCCAGGCTGACCGCGGCCTCCAGCGCCGCCGCGTCGGCCGGGATGCTGCGCTGGACCAGGCGCAGCGGCGGCTCGTCATGCGGGTCTTCCTCGATGACGATCAACTGCACCGGCAGCTCGGCCTGCACCGGGCCCAGCAGCCCGCCCTGATAGGTGACGGCGACCCGCGGGCTGCGCCGGCGCAGCGCCAGCAGCGCCTCGAGCTGGCCCAGCAGCAGCTCGAATTCCGCCTCGCTCGCCTCGGCGGCGACGAGGTCGGCGAGCTCGCGGCCATCCTGGGCCAGGCTCGCCTCGCCCGGGCCATGGCGGTTGATCTGCATCCGGCTTCTCCTGAACCGATCCAACCCCGCTCTCCTGCCACGGTGGCCAGCTTTCTGTCGATGGTTTTTCGCAAAACGCCTTTGCTGGCGCCGCTTTCACCCCGTGGTTGACGGGTGATTGGAGAAGAGTCTAGCTGGATCATCAACCCAGACGCGCATGGTGCCCCGATGCCCAGCCTGGCCGGATCGACGAGCCCCGAGGGCCTGCCGCAGGACACGCCGCAGGACACCCCGCTGGCCGGCCTCACCAGCTTCGACCTGACCACCGCCGAGGGCATGGCGATGCTGCGGCATTTCGACGCCCGTCTGCGCCGGCTGGGCGATCCCGGGGCGCAGCGCGCGGCGGTGCGGCGGCTGCGCTGCCGGGCGCCGCTGTCGGACCGCGCCGCCGGCCTGCTGGTGCTGCCCGGCGGCGCGCTCGCCCTGCGCGAGGCGGAGGAGGTGCTGGTCTGCGACACCGCCGCCGTGCAGGCCCTGGCCGGGCCCCAGGCGGCGCGGCTGGCGGCGCTGCTGGCCGGCGCCGCCGACCTGGTCAGCGTGGTGCATGGGCCGTCCGGGCTGCGGCGGCTGGCCGGGCTGCCGCCTTCCGGCCTGGCGCAGGCGGCGACCCTGCTGCCCGAGGCGCGGATCCTGGCGCCGCTGCTGCCGCCGGCCGCCACCTGGGCCGGCCCGGCGCTGCTGCGCTGGGGGCCGATGGGCCGCGAGGGCGGCGGCGGGCAGGGCGGCGTGGTCGCCTGGCCGATGGTGCCGGCGCCATCCCGTCTGGCGCTCGGCGCCAGCGTCGCCGGCGAGGCGCTGCTGGCCGCCGCCGCCCCGGTCGCGCCCGAGATCTGGGACGCGCCGGAGGGCGACGACCGCTACCAGCTGCTGTCGACCGGGCTGTTCGCGCATCTGGACGAGCTGCTGGGCAACGAGGTCAGCGACCTGCTGCGCTTCGAGCTGGTCGACCACTGGACCGATGGCGAGGACAGCCTGGCCAGCGAGCTGGCCGATGGCGTCGGCCTGCTGCCGGCCTGCTTCGCGACGCCGCATGACCGGCCGGTGGGCATGGCGGCGCTGGCCGGCTGGCCGCGCGCGGCCGGGCTGCTGGCCGGCGCCGGCGAGCCGCTGGCGCTGCTCGGCATCGCCGCGCGCGACTGGGGCCTGGCCTGGCGGCCGGCGCTGCGCCAGGCCTTCCTGCGGCAGCTGCGCGGGCTGCTGCCGGCCGGCAGCCCGGCGCTGCTGGTGCCCGAGGAGGCGCGCGCCGCGCCGCAGCCCCTGGCGCAGCTGGCCGCCGACCGGCAGCTGCGCGCCAGCGGCAGCGATGTCTCGGTCCTGCTGCCGCTGCCGCCGCATCCCTCGGCGCTGCTGCGGCTGGCGGACCGGCTGGCGGGGGGCATCGGCGCGCCGGTGCTGCTGGCGGTGCCGGCCTGGGGCCTGTGCCACCGCTTCGACCCGGCCGGCGGCGGCGAGGCCGGCAATGCCGCCTGGTTCGGCCATGCCGCGGCCGATCCGGCCGGCTGAGGCCTGGCCGTCGCGCACCGGCCGTGAGGCACGCGGATAGTCCTTGCGAAAAATCCTGGATCGGAGGAATGATGCGGCCCCGAGACGCAGAAGGGGGACCGGCGCGTGAAGATCCTGGTTGTCGACGACTATCCCACCATGCGGCGCATTGTGCGAAACCTGCTGGACCAGATCGGCTACAAGGATGTCGAGGAAGCCGGCAACGGCGCAGAGGCGCTCGAGAAGATCAAGGTCGCCCGCTACGACCTGGTGATCTCCGACTGGAACATGGAGCCGATGACCGGGCTCGAGCTGCTGAAGGAGGTGCGCGGCGACGCCACCCTGGCGCGCACGCCCTTCATCATGGTGACCGCCGAGAGCAAGACCGAGAATGTGGTCGCCGCCAAGCAGGCCGGCGCCTCGCAATACATCGTCAAGCCCTTCACGGCCGAGACGCTGAAGGCGAAAATCGCGTCTGTCGTCGGCTGAGGCGGGCCCCGTGAGCACGCCGACAGTGCTGCGCTCCGGCCTGGCGCGGATCGCCGGCCAGGCCGCGGCCATCGCCGGCGAGATCGACCGGCTGATGGGGCTGCCGCAGGCCGGGAGCGCCAATGCGGGCGCCGATGCCGGGACCGCCGAGGACACCGCCGAGGAGACCGATCGCCTGGCCCAGGCGATGGAAGAAATGCGCGGCATGTCGAAGCTGCTGGCGGAGACCCGGGCCGAGGTGATCGGCCTGGCGCCGCCGCCGATGGGGCTGGGCGACACGCTGGACGCCGTGGTGGGGGAGACCGAGGGCGCCGCCTTCGAGATCCTGCGCCAGGCCGAGCGCGCTCAGGCGGCGGCGGGGCGGCTGCATGCCGGCACCTCCACCGACACCGGCGCCGACCTGACCGAGGTGGACGAGGCGGCGACCGCCATCGTGCTGGCCTGCGCCTTCCAGGACATCACCGGCCAGCGGGTGCGCAAGGTGCTGTCCACCATGCGCGCGGTCGAGGCGCGGGTGGCGGCCCTGGTCGCGCTGATGGGCATCAGCCCGGAGGAGACCCAGGCCCCCGCCCCGCCCGCCGCCACGGACGAGAAGCGGCCGGACGCGCATCTGCTGAACGGGCCGAGCACCGCCGCCCAGGGCGGCCTCGGCCAGAGCGCCGTGGACGACCTCTTCGGCTGAGCGGCGCGGCCGCCCAGGCCGCCGCGGCGCCCTCTACGCAAAAAACGGCGACGGAAAGATTCCATGGCCAATCCAGTGGGCGACCCTTCCCTGCCAGCCGGGCTCGGGCTGCGCGGCAGCGGCGGGGGGACGGGCGGCGGCAGCCCGGCGGCCGCCGGCGTGGCCGGCGCCAACCTGCTGGCCGGCCCGCAGCCCGCCGAGGCCGATTTCTTCCTGCTGCTGGCCGGGCTGACGGCGACGCCGGAGGCGGCGACCGCCACGGCGGGCGCCAGGCCGCCGGCCAAGGCGGCCACGGCGGAAGGCTTCGCCGCCGGCCTGGCCGGTGGCCTGCCCTGGGAAGCGCTGGCCGCCGCGGCCGAGGAGGCCAGCCGCTTGGCCGGACAGCTGCAGGCCAGCGCCGCCGCCAGCCAGGCCGCGCCGCTGCCGGCGCAGGCCCTGCCGGCCGGGGCCGACGCGCTGGCCGATGCTTTGGCCGATGCCCTGGCTGGTCCCGCCGACGATCCGCGGCCCGATGCCGGCCTCGCATCGGACACTGCGCAACCCGGGTTGCTGGCCATGCTGGCCAGCCTGCCGCCGATCACCGCCCCGCCGGTCACCCGGCTGGCGCCACCCGAGGCCGCCCTGCCGGGTGGCGAGGCCTTCGCTCCGAGCCGGCCGATGGGGCTGACCCTGCCGCTGGCCGCGCTGCCCGGCGTGGCGGAGGCCGCCGCCATGCCGCCGGTCGCGCCCGCCGTCGCGCCGCCGGCGCCGCCGCCGGTCGTCGCGCCCCCGGCCGGGCTGGTCGCCGAGGCGCTGCCGCCACCCGCCTTGCCGCTGGCCGAAACCCTGCCGCAGGCGGTTTTGGCGGAGATCGCCGCCAGCACGCCTGCCCCGGCGGTCGCGGCCCCGCCCGCCCTGCCGCCGCTGCCGCCGATCGAGGCGGCACCGCGGCCGAACGCCGCCGCCGCGCCCCTGGCCGCGCCCGCGGCGCCGGCGCCCGAGGCCACGCTGCTGCCCGAGGCCGTGGCCCCCGCCGCCGAGGTTGCGGCGCCGAAGCTGCCGGCCGCCGAACCGCTGGCCGCCGCCGACAAGCTGCCTGCCGCAGCCGCGCCACCCGAAACCCTGGCGCCGCGCGCGGCCGATCCGGGGTTGATGCCACCGGCGCTGGCCGCGCCCAGCCCGGGCACCGTGCCGGCCCAGCCGGTGCTGGTGCCGCAGGCTGCCGTGCCCACCCATCCGCGCCTGGCCGCCGAGGCCGCGCCGCAGATCGCCCTGCACCTGGCGCGGGCCGCCGGCGACGGGCAGGAAACCGTCTCGGTCGAGTTGCGCCCGCCGGAGCTCGGCCGGGTCGAGCTGCGGCTGACCTTCCGCGACGGCCAGGTGCAGCAGGTGGTCATGGCCGCCGAGCGCATCGAGACCTTCGAGGCGCTGCGCCAGGATCGCGGCCTGCTGCTGCAGCAGATGGAGCAGGCCGGGCTGCAGCTGGGGCAGTCGGGGCTCGACCTGCAGCATGGCCGCTCGTCGCAGCAGCAGCCGGCCGAGGGCGAGGCGCGCCCCTATCGCCTGGCCGACACCGCGGAGGAGGGCGCCGGCGAGGCGGCCGCCGATGCGCCGGGCCGCCGCCCGCCCTCCGACAGCCTGATCGACATCATCGCCTGAACCGCCTTTAGGCAGGAGCTTTCGCCATGGCCACCAGCACCACCGCCATCAGCACCACGCCGGCGATCACCGCGACCACCGCCCCCACCGCCGCGCTCAGCGGCAACACCAACGCGGATTTCGACCGCTTCCTGAAGCTGCTGACGGCGCAGATGAAGTACCAGGATCCGATGGATCCGACCGACCCCACGCAATTCGTGGCGCAGCTGGCGCAATTCTCCCAGGTCGAGCAGCAGACCAAGACCAATTCGATCCTGCAGGGCCTCGCCGATGCGCTGGCGGGCAATGGCAAGCTGTCGGAAAATGCGGCGCTGCTCGGCAAGTCGGTCAAGACCGAGGCCTCGACGCTGACCGTGCCCGAGGGCGGCGGCGCGGTGCCGGTGACGGTGGATGTCTCGGCGAGCTCGCTGAAGAATCTGCGGCTGGAGGTGCTGGACGCGCGCGGCGACGTGCTGCGGCGGATCTCGCTCAACACCGGCACGACGGCGCTGTCCTTCGACGGCAAGGACGGCAACGGCAACCAGCTGGCCGCCGGGCAATACACGGTGCGCGTGGTCGGCGAGGATGACAGCAGCAAGCGGACCACCGCCGGCACGGTGACCGTGGCCGGCAAGGTCACCGAGGTGCGCCGCGACAGCAGCGGCGGCTACAACCTGGTGCTGGACAGCGGCGCGGTGGTCAGCGCCGCGGATGTCACCCGCCTGGGCAGCTGAGGCCGCGCCAGGGGGAGGCGGCCGGGCCACCGCAGGGGCCCGGCCGGTCATGCCGCCTCAGCTATGGATCAGGCGGGTGATCACCACGTCCTTCAGCCCGTCTTCCTGGATCTGCGACAGGCTGTCGAACAGGCTGTCGCGCAGCATGGCCGGGTCGACCCGGCCGGGGCGCAGCTCCTGCCGCTCCGACATGGCCATCAGCCGGCGCAGCACCGCCTGCTTGAGGCGGGGCGAGAGGTCGCGGAAGGCCTGCAGCCGCGGCGCCTCGGTCTCCAGCGTCACCGAGACCACGACATAGGCCATCCGGCGATTGGCCGAGGGCAGGTTCACGGTGAAGTCGCCGAGCGGGAAGAACTCGGTCTCCTTCTTCGGCGCGGTGGATTCGGCGGCATAGGCGGCCGGGGCCAGCGGCGTCGCGACCAGGCTGGTGCCCAGCGTGGCGGCGGCGAGGAGACCCAGGAGCAAGCGGCGTGCCTTGATGACCATGACGTTGACCTCTGCGTGTGCGGTAGCCTTGTTTCGCATTTGTGATTTTCGCAGACAAGCAAAACAGATCAACTTTGTGTCATGCCGCGCAGAAACCTCAGGGCGCGGTTTTCGCGCCGCCGCCAGGCCCCCGGTTCTGCCGCGTCCAGACAATGCCGATCAGCCGGGCCACCGCCTCGAAATGCACCGCCGGGATGGCGTCGCCGATCTCCATCCCGGCATGCAGGGCGCGCGCCAGGGCCTTGTCCTCCATCACCGCGACGCCGGCGCCGGCAGCGACCTCGCGGATGCGCCGCGCCATGCGGTCGACGCCCTTGGCGACGCAGACCGGCGCGGCGTCCTTGCCGCGCTCGTAGCGCAGGGCCACCGCGAAATGCGTCGGGTTGGTGATGACCACCGTCGCCTTGGGCACGTCGGCCAGCATCTTGCGCGAGGAGAGCTGCCGGCGTTTCTTGCGCAGCGCCGCCTTCATATGCGGGTCGCCATCGGTCGCCCGCATCTCCTCGCGCATCTCCTGGTGGGTCATGCGCTGGCGGCGGCCGTATTCGAAGCGCTGGAAGCTGATGTCGATGATGGCGACCAGGGCGGCGACCAGGGTGATGGCGCCCAGCATGGTCGACAGCGCGCCGACCACCAGATGCGGAAAGGCCACCGGGTCGAGCGCCGCCAGATAGGGGCTCTGCTCGTAGAGCGGCAGGGCCACCGCCCAGCAGGCGGCGGCGACGGCCAGCGCCTTGACCAGGTTCTTGCCGAATTCGAAGAAGCCCTTCAGCCCGAACAGCCGCTTGAAGCCGGCGATCAGCGACAGATGCGACAGCTTGGGCTCCAGCCGCTCCGGCGCCAGCACCAGGTTGTTCTGCAGCAGATGCGGCACCAGGCTGCCGGCCACCAGCAGGCCGAAGACCGGCAGCAGCACGATGGTCAGCGCCTCCAGCACCGCGGCACCGGCGCGCTCGAAGCCGCGCTCGTTGAAGTCGAGGAAGGCCTCCGGCTGCTCCAGCATCGGCAGCAGCACGGCCGAGAAGCGGCCGCCGATGACACCGCCCGCCAGCCCCAGCAGCAGCAGCACCATGGCGTAGAGGCCGAAGCTCGACCCCTCGCGCGACATCGGCAGGTCGCCGCGCTCGCGCGCCTGCTGCAGCTTGCGCGGCGAGGCGTCGAGGGATTTTTCCTGGCCGGTCTCCTCCGCCATGGCTCAGCGGCTCAGCACGAAGGCGCCGGCATAGGCGCCGAGCACCTCCGACAGCAGCGTGGGCGCTGCGACGCCGAGCAGATAGAGCCCCGTCATCAGGATCGCCGGCGCGCCGATCATGAAGACCGGCATGGCCGGCAGCGCCCGGTTGATGCCGGCCAGCGCCGCATTGAACACCACCGACAGGATGAGGAACGGCATGCTCAGCTGCATCGCCAGGCGGAAGGCGGTGGCCAGGGCCTCGGTCAGCGCGCGGGCGGCGGGGGCGGCGGCCGGCGCCTCGCCCAGCGGCACCAGCCGATAGCTGTCGAGGATGGCGCGCAGCCCGGCATGATGGCCGTCCATGGCGAAGAAGGCCGCCATCACCGCGGCATAGAGCACCGAGCCCAGGATGGCGGCATTGTCGGCGCCGATGCCGAAGGCGAAAGCGTTGCTGAGGCCGATGCTCTGGCCGATGATCTGCCCGGCCACATGCACGGCCGACAGCAGCAGCCGCGACAGCGCGCCGAGGAAGGAGCCGGCCAGCACCTCGACCGCGATGGCGCCGGCCATGCCCAGCGCGCCCGGCACCGGCTGCAGCGGACCCGCCAGCGGCGCCAGGCAGAAGGCCACGACGAGCGCCGCGATCACCCGGATGCGGCCGGGCAGCTGGGTCTCGCCGAAGCCCGGCAGCAGCATCAGCGCGGCGGCGGCGCGGCAGAACACCAGGAACCAGCGATAGAGCTCGGCCGAGAGCCAGGGCTCGAGGGCGAGCGAGGCCTGCACGCCGCGATCAGATCTGGCCGACGGTGCGCAGCTTGGCCCGCTGATGCACCTCGGCATGGGAGATGACGGCGATGGTCGGGTTGATGCGCTCGACCAGGTGGCGGACGAAGGGCCGCGCGACCGCCGAGGTCAGCACCGCCGGCCAGTCGCCGCGAGCGGCGGCCTCGGCGATGCGGGCGCGGGTGGCGCTGACCAGCTCCTGGATCTTCGACGGCGCCATGGCGAAGCTGCGCTGGTCGCCCTCCTCGATGATGGCGATGCCGACCTCCTTCTCCCATTCCGGCGAGAGCAGCAGGGCGGTGATATAGCCATCCTCCTGGGTCAGGCCGCGGCAGATCTGCAAGCTCAGCCGCTGGCGCACATGCTCGGTCAGCATCGAGACGTTGCGGGTGAAGGCGGCGCCCTCATGCAGCGCTTCCAGGATCAGCGGCAGGTTGCGGATCGAGATGCGCTCGGCCAGCAGCGTCGCCAGCACCTTCTGCACGGTGGCCATCGGCAGCACGCCGGGGATCAGGTCGCCGAGCAGCCGCTGGTGGTCGCGCTCCAGCCCGTCCAGCAGCTTCTGGGTGGCGGCATAGCCCTGCAGCTGCGCCATGTAGCCCTTCAGCACCTCGGACATGTGGGTGGTCAGCACGGTCTCGACATCGACCACGGTCAGGCCCTGCGCCATCGCCATCTCGCGCAGCGCCGGCTCGATCCAGCGCGCCTTGATGTGGAAGGAAGGCTCCTGGGTGTCGATGCCGGGCACGCCGATCTCCTGCCCGCCGGGGGCGAAGGCCAGCAGCCGGCCGAGCATCAGCGTCTCCCGCGCGACCTCGACGCCCTGCACCTGGATGGAATATTCGCCCGAGCCCAGATCCATGTTGTCCTTGATGCGCACGGCCGGCAGCACGAAGCCGAATTCCAGCCCGAAGGCGCGCCTGAGCTTCTTGATCTTCTCCGACAGCCCGCCCTGGCGCCCGGCGGTCAGCGACACCAGGCCCATGCCGAGCTCGAGCCGCACGTCGTCGACGCGGATCAGCTCGGCCATGGTCTCCTCGCGCGGCGCGCTGGATTCGGCGATGGACAGGCCGGCCTCGGCATCGGCGGCAGCCCGCTGCACCGCGCGCTGCGCCAGCCAGCCGCCGCCGCCGGCGACCAGCGCCAGCGCGGTGAAGGGCAGGAAGGGCAGGCCCGGCAGCACGGCGAACAGCCCCGACAGGCCCGCGGCGAAGTAGAGCGGCTTCGGCTGCGCGCCGAGCTGGCTGATGAAGGCCTTGTCGGTGGAGCCGCGGACATTGCCCTTGGAGACCAGCATGCCGGCGCCGACCGAGACGATCAGCCCGGGGATCTGGCTGACGATGCCGTCGCCCACCGCCAGCGTCACATAATTGCCGGCCGCCGCCGAGAGCGTCATGTTGTGCCGCAGCGTGCCGACGACGATGCCGCCCAGGATATTGACGATGGTGACGATGATCGCCGCGATCGCGTCGCCGCGGACGAATTTGGAAGCGCCGTCCATCGCGCCGAAGAAGGAGTTCTCGTCCTCGAGCTCCTTGCGGCGGCGCTTGGCCTCGGCGTCGTCGATGGTGCCGGCAGCAAGGTCGGCATCGATCGCCATCTGCTTGCCCGGCATGGCGTCCAGGCTGAAGCGGGCGGCGACCTCGGCGATGCGGCCGGCGCCCTTGGTGACGACGATGAAGTTGACGATGATCAGGATGGCGAAGACGATCACGCCGATGATGAAGTCGCCGCCGACGACGAAGACGGCAAAGCCATGGATAACGCTGCCCGCCGCATCCAGCCCGCGATGGCCATCCGCCAGGATCAGCCGCGTCGTCGCCAGGTTCAGCGCCAGGCGCAGCAGGGTCGCCACCAGCAGCACCGTGGGAAAGACCGAGAAGTCCAACGGCCGCTCGATCCAGATGGCGACCATCAGGATCAGCACGGAGAGGGTGATGGAGGTGGCGAGGCCAAGGTCGACCAGCCAGCGCGGCATCGGCAGCACGAGGACGGCCAGCAGCACCACCATGGCGGCGGCGAAGAGCAGGTCCTGGTGGCGCAGGCCGAGGCTGAGGCGGCGGAGGAATTCCATGCCCGTCACAGCCCCACGATGAGCTGCGCGATCTCCTCGGTATAGGAGCGGAGCGCGGCGAAGCCGAAGGGCAGGGACAGCATGGTGGCGATCAGCGTCACCACGATCTTCGGCACATAGGAGAGGGTCATCTCCTGGATCTGGGTCAGCGCCTGCAGCACGGAGACGGCGACGCCGGTCACCAGCGCCGCCAGCAGCGGCGGCCCGGCCACCATCATGGTGGTGTAGAAGCCGGTGCGCAGCACCTCGATCACATCGCCTTCGTTCATCGCGTCAGTTCTCCGCGCGGTGATGGGCCAACCGGCTCAGACCGCCATGCGGAGGACATCCATATAGGCGCCGACGACCTTGTCGCGCAGCTGCGTCAGGGTCTGCACGGTCAGCTCGGCATTGGCGGCGGCCTGGACCACCTCCTGGATGTCGGCGGTGCCGGCGACGCCGCGGGCGGCCATCATCTCGGCGCCGCGCAGCGTCTGCAGCGAGGCGCGGGCGGCGTCCTGCACCATGGTCGGGAAATCCCCTGTCGGCGTCTGGGTCACGCCATAGGCGCGGATGGCGGCGCTGGCGGGGGCCACGGCATTGAGCGCGGCATTGGGCTGGACGGGCATCGGGGTCAGGACCTCAGGATGTCGAGCGTCTTGCCGTAGAGCGCCCGGGCCTGCTGCAGCACCGTGATGGACGCCTCGTAGCTGCGTCCGGCGGCGCGCATGTCGGCCTGTTCGATCAGCGGATCGACATTGGGGAATTTGACATAGCCGCGCTCGTCGGCGGCCGGATGGGCGGGGTCGAACTGGGTGCGGAAGGCGCGCTGGTCGGGGCGCATCTGGTCGAAGCGCACCAGTTGCGCGCCCGTCGCGCGGTCGACCGCGCGGTCGAAGGTGATCAGCTTGCGCCGATAGGGGTCGCCGCCGGGCACGGCCGCGGTCGAGCTGGCATTGACCATGTTCTCGGCCGCGACCCGCAGGCGGATCGCCTGGGTGCTCATGCCGGAGGCGGCGGTGGCCATGGCCTGGGTCAGGGGCCCGACGCCGGTGATGGGGCCGATGCGGATCATCAGCGGGCGCCCGCCGCGGTGCGCAGGATGGCGGCGCCGCGCTTGTAGACCAGGGTCGCCAGGTCATAGGCCTTCAGCAGGTCGGCCTGCTTCACCATCTGCTCCTCGAGGTTGACGGTGTTGCCGTCCGGGTCCTCGCTATAGGTATTCGCACGATCGGCGGCGATGGTGACGCCGTCCCGCGTGCTGCCGATATGCCCCGGCCGGGCGCCGGCCAGGCGCAGCGCCGGCTGGCCGCCCTGGCTGCGCAGCAGGGCGCTGTCGAACTGGAAGGCGCGGACATCGCGCGCGCGGTACAGCGGCGTGTCCGCATTGGCGATGTTCTGGGCGAGGATGTTCTGCCGTTCCGCCAGGTGCCGCATGCGCGCGCCGGTGATGCGGAAGACGTCGATGCCTTCGAGCATGGAACGCAGAGCCCTCCTGGCTGGTCCGGGCTGAGCAATAGCGTCGGCTCCGTCCTGTGTCGAGATTTTTCGCATGGACCGGCGGCCCCGCTTCGCGCCAGGATGGCGGCGGCATGGCGCGGAGGCCTTTCGCATGACCGACCCCTTCCTGCTGGCGACGCCGCTGGGCGACAGCGCGGCGCAGCTGACCCGACTGCCGCCGCGGCAGCGCTATGGCACCCTGTCGGCCGTGCGCGGCGCGGCGCTGGGCGTCACCGGGCTGGGCGAGGGGGTGGCGATCGGCGACCGGATGCGGGTGGCGCGCGCCGGCCGCGCCGCCGTGCATGGCGAGTTCGTGGCCTTCTCCCCCGAGGGCGCCATCGCCGTGCCGGAGGGCGGCACCGAGGGGCTGAGCCCCGGCGCCCGGCTGTGGCTGGAGGAGCCGCTGAGCCTCCACCCGTCGGATGCCTGGCTGGGGCGGGTGGTGGACAGCATGGGGCAACCGCTGGACGGGCGCGGGCCGCTGCCGCAGGGCCGCCGCGGGGTGCGGCTGCGCCAGCCGCCGCCGGATGCGCTGAAGCGGCGCCTGATCGGCGCGCGGATCGAGACCGGGCTGCGGGCGCTCGACATCTTCACGCCGGTCTGCCGCGGGCAGCGCCTGGGCATCTTCGCGGCCTCGGGCGTCGGCAAGTCGACGCTGATCGGCATGCTGGCGCGCTTCGTCGAGGCCGATGTGATCGTCGTCGGCCTGGTCGGCGAGCGCGGCCGCGAGGTGCGGGAATTCCTCGACCAGACGCTGGGGGAGGCGGGGCGGGCGCGCTCGGTGGTGGTGGTCTCGACCTCGGACCAGCCGGCCCTGGCGCGGCGGCGCGCGGCGCAGGCGACGCTGGCCGTCGCCGAGCATTTCCGCGCCGAAGGCAAGCAGGTCTTCCTGCTGTTGGATTCGGTGACCCGCCTGGCGCATGCGCAGCGAGAGATCGGGCTGGCGGCGGGGGAGCCGGCGACGGCGCGGTCCTACACGCCCTCGGTCTTCACCGAGCTGCCGGCGCTGCTGGAGCGCGCCGGGCCCGGGCCGGAGGGGGAGGGCGACATCACCGCCATCTTCACCGTCCTGGTCGATGGCGACGACCATGACGAGCCGATCGCCGATGCGGTGCGCGGCATCCTGGACGGGCATATCGTGCTGGATCGCCGCATCGGCGAGCGCGGTCGATGGCCGGCGATCGACGTGCTGCGCTCGGTCAGCCGCGCCTTGCCGCGCTGCCACACGGAGGCGGAGAACGCGCTGCTGGTCGAGGCCCGGCGGCTGATCGGCAGCTATGCCGACATGGCCGAGATGATCCGCCTCGGCGCCTATCGCGCCGGCAGCGATGCCGAGGTGGATGCGGCGATCCGGCTGCATCCGGCGCTGGACGCGCTGCTGGCCCAGGGGGTCGACGAGCGCAGCGCCAGCGAGGTCGGCTTTTCCCAGTTGTCGACACTGCTGCGGTCATGATCCTGGAGCGGAGCGCCACGCATTTCCGCTTCCGCGCCAACCGCCTGGTGTTCGAGCGGCTGGCGGCGGCGGGGATTTTCTTCCGCCGAGAGGAGGGGGTGTTTCCGCCGGATGGGACGGTGATCGGGGCGCCGCTGGCGCCGTCCAGCGAGCCTTTCTGCGGGTATTACGCCAGCGACTGGATCGGGGCTTTCGGCTTCGGAAGCTATTCGAATTCGCGGGTGTGGTCGGCGTCGCCGGTCGGGCGGTACTGCTCGATCGCGGGGGGGCTGCGGGTGATGGATGGGGACCATCCGCTCGACCGGTTTTCCACGCATACCATGACCTATCTGCCTGGCTTCGCGCCGGCTTTGGCCGCTTGTCGCGTGCTGGGGGGGTGCGCGCCTGTGCTGACGCCGTTTGCCCAGAAGCCGCATCCGGTGATCGGGGATGACGTCTGGATCGGGCAGGATGTGATCCTGGCGCGGGGGATCTCTCTCGGCACCGGCTGCGTCGTGGGTGCCGGGGCGGTGGTGACGCGGGATGTGCCGCCCTATGCCATCGTGGCGGGGGTGCCGGCGCGGGTGCTGCGGTATCGGTTTTCCGAAGCGCTCATTGCCGAGATGCTGCGCGTGCGGTGGTGGCGATATGCGGCGCCTTCGTTCGCGGCGATCGCGCATCTGCCGCCAGGGGAGTTTCTGAAGCGGTTGGAGGCTTTGGCGCTGGCGCCGTATGTGCCTGCGTTGGTCGATGTGCATGGCGTCGTGCTGTCAGCGGCCGAAGAACAGAAAAAAGAAGGGGGTCTGGGGGAATTCATTCCCCCAGCCTTGCTTCCCTTATGACCTGGATTGAGCTGCCGGATCGCTTTTGCGGTCTGCCCGACGACCGTGCCCGCGGCGATGCGCTGATGGCCGCGGTCTTCGCCGGCGAGCGCCCGGTGGTGGAGATGGAGCCGCTGGCGGCCATCGCGCGGGGCTGGGAAGGGCGGCTGGCGCATCCCGGCTGGGCGCAGGTGGTGGGGCATCTGCAGGGGG
>NZ_CACSJM010000107.1 GCF_902706185.1 Roseomonas sp. 18066
GCCCCACCGCCACCATGCTGACGATGGTCACGAAATCCCGCCCCTGCGGCCCCATGCGCGGCGGGAAGCCGGCGGCACGCGCAGCCTCCAGCAGGTGGTGGTGGAAGCTGACCGAGGGGCCGTGCCGGGGGGTGATGAAGCTTTCGCCCGCCAGCGCCGCCAGCGCGACGGGGGCGTCGCCGGCGGCCAGCGGATGGCGCTCGGGCAGGGCCAGCAGCACCGGCTCCTGCAGCAGCGGCAGGCTGGCGACGCCCAGCGGCAAGGCCACCGGCGGCCGGATGAAGCCGATGTCCAGCCGGTCCTCGGCGATGGCGTCCAGCTGACGCTGCATCTCCATCTCGGTGATCTGCAGCTCGACCTCCGGATGCGCCGCGCGGAAGCTGCCGACCAGCGCGGTCAGCACCCCGGTATAGGCGGCCGAGGCCGTGTAGCCGATGGCGATGCGCCCGACCTCCCCCCGCCCGGCGCGGCGGGCCGCGGTCAGCGCCGCCTCGGCCTGGGCCAGGGTCTTCCTGGCTTCGCCCAGCAGCAGCTCGCCGGCCAGCGTCAGCTGCACGGCGCGGCGGGAACGGTCGAACAGCGTGGCGCCGACGATCTCCTCCAGCGCGCGGATCTGCTGGCTCAGCCCGGGCTGGGCGATCTTCAGCCGCTCGGCGGCGCGGCCGTAATTGAGCTCCTCGGCCACGGCCAGGAAATAGCGGAGATGGCGCAGCTCCAGCCGCGCCCGGGTCGGTCGGCGTCCCCCCGGCATCTTTTCGTCCGATAACTCCGGCTTATGGCGAATGCGCCGGCGGCATATTGGACCAATGACGTCGGGCGCCGCAATCTGGCGGCGCAACGCCAGCCAGAACGGACAAAAAGATGGGACCGCTGCAGGGGATCCGGATCCTGGACCTGACCACGGTGGTGATGGGGCCCTATGCCACCTCGATCCTCGGCGACATGGGCGCCGACGTGATCAAGGTGGAAAGCCCCGAGGGCGATATCCTGCGCCAGGTCGGCCCCAGCCGCAGCGGCGAGATGGGCGGGATTTTTCTCCATGCCAACCGCAGCAAGCGCAGCATCGTGCTCGACCTGAAGCGGCCCGAGGGGCGCGCCGCCCTGCTGAAGCTGGCCGAGACGGCCGACGTGCTGATCCACAACCTGCGGCCCCAGGCCATGGCGCGGCTCGGGCTGGACCATGCGGCGCTGGCCGCGGTCAATCCGGCGATCATCCATGCCGGCGCCTTCGGCTTCGGCCAGGACGGGCCCTATGCGGCGCGGCCGGCCTATGACGACCTGATGCAGGGCATTGCCGGCATCCCCTCGCTGATGGCGGACAGCGGCGACGGCACACCGCGCTACGTGCCGGTCAATATCGCCGACCGGATCGTGGGCCTGCATGCCGCCATCGCCGTACTGGGCGCGTTGCAGCACCGGGCCCGCACCGGCGAAGGCCAGGCCATCGAGATCCCGATGTTCGAGACCATGGCCAGCTTCGTGCTCGGCGACCACCTGGGGGGGATGACGCATCGCCCGGCCCTCGACCAGGGCGGCTATGCGCGGCTGCTGACGCCGAACCGCCGTCCCTATGCCACCGCCGACGGGCATCTCTGCGTGCTGATCTACAACGACAAGCATTGGCGCAGCTTTTTCGCCGCCATCGACCGGCCCGATCTCGCGGCCGATCCGCGCTTCGCCAGCCATGCCAGCCGCATTCGCCACACCGACGCCATCTGCGCCGAATTGGGAGAAATCCTGGTCACCCGCCCGACCGCCGAATGGGAAGCGCTGCTGGACCGCGCCGGCATTCCGCACACCCCGCTGCACACGCTGGACAGCCTGGTCGAGGACCCGCATCTGGCCGCCGTCGGCTTCTTCACCGAGGCCGACCACGCCGCCGAGGGCAAGGTACGCGGCATGAAGGTCGCCAGCCGCTGGAGCGCCAGCCAGCCCGAGCCCTCGCGCCTGGCGCCGCGCCTCGGCGAGCACACGGCGGAGGTGCTGCGCGAGGCCGGATTGTCCGAGGCCGAGATCACGGCTGCCACCGCACGGCCCGGCTGAGGCTTGCCCCCCGGGCACGGCCGGGTCGATAGTCGGCGCCGACATCCCGAAGGGAGACACGGCGATGACGACGATCCTGGCGCTTTCCGGCAGCCTGCGCCGGCAATCGACCAACACCGCGCTGCTGCGCGCGGCCAGCGGCCTGCTGCCGGCCGGGGCCAGCCTGGCGCTGCACGGGCTGGGCGATATTCCGCTCTACGATGACGACCTGCGGCAGCAGGGCTACCCGGCGCCGGTCGAGGCGCTGCGGCGGGCGGTGGCCGGCGCCGACGCCGTGCTGATCGCCACCCCGGAATACAACCGCTCCTTCTCCGGCGTGCTGAAGAACGCGCTGGACTGGGTCTCGCGCCCGCCGGCGCCGCCGCTGGGCGGCAAGGCGGTGGCCGTGGTCGGCGTCAGCCCCGGGGCGCTGGGCACCGGCGTCGCGCATTACCAGCTGAAGCATGTGCTGACGGCGATGGGCGCCTATGTCGTGCCGGGCGCCGAGGTGATGGTCGGCCATGCCGCCCAGAAATTCGACACCGAGGGCCGGCTGACCGACGAGGCGACCCAGAAATTCCTGGCCGCCCATCTGGAGAAGCTGGTCGAGCTGGCGCGGCGGCTGCGCTGAGCCGCCGCGTCTTTCTGTCAGTCAGATCAGGCTGATCCCCGACAGGGCCGACAGCTGGTCAGCCAAGGCCGGCGTCGCCGCCAGGATCGGCGCGCCGCCGGCGGCATCGCCTTGCGCGATGAAGGGGTTCACCCGGGCCCCGGCCTCGGCCAGCACGACCAGGGCGGCGGCGACGTCCCACAGGTTGATGTGCAGCTCGACATAGGCGTCCTGGGTGCCGGCCGCGACATCGGCCAGGCCCAGCGTGCCGGACCCGCCGGCGCGCAGCATCGCCCCCTGCCCCATCACGCGCTGCACCAAAGCCTGGTAATCCGCATCCGGCAGCCGCGGCGACCAGCCGCATTCGACCATGGCGCGGTCCAGCCGCGTCGTGCCCGCCACGCGGATCGGCGCGCCGTTCAGCGTGGCGCCCAGGCCTTTCTGGGCCAGGAACAGCTGGTTCAGCTGCGGCGCGCAGATGGCGCCGAGCAGCGCCTCGCCCTGGCCCACCAGCCCGATCGAGACGCACCAGCGCTGCCCGCCATGGGCGAAGTTCGAGGTGCCGTCGATCGGATCGACCACCCAGCGCAGTTTTCCTTCCCGGTGCAGCCCGGCTTCCTCGCCCTGGAAACCGTCTTCCGGGAAGGCCTTGGCCAGCTCGTCGGAGAGGAAACGCTCGACAGCGCCATCGGCCTCGGTCAGCCAGTCCTGGCCGAGACCCTCGGATTTCAGCACGGCGTCGCCGACCTGCGGGCGCAGGCGCAGCGCCATCGCGGCGGCCTCCTGCGCCAGGCGGCCAGCGACGGTCAGACGGTCGGCGAGGTCGGTCATGCGGTTTCCTGCAGCGCGCGGCGCGCCTCGAGGGCGGTCACCGGATCATCGGTGGTGAAGACATCGACGCCAAGCGCCAGGATGCGGCGGATGGTGGCCGGCCCGTTCACCGCCCAGGCGCCGACGCCGAGATTCTCGCAGCGCAGCGCTTCCAGGCTGTCGGCATCGCAGACGCTCTGGTGCAGCCCGACCGCGGTGATGCCGGCATTGCGCGCGGCGCCCGCGACCCCGGCGACGCCGAGATCCTTCCAGCACGACAGCGACACCAGCCAGATCGACGGCCGGATGAAAAGCGGGGCGGCGGCCGCCGCCTGGGCCAGGTCGAAGGAGGTGATGACCGTCCGGTCCGTCAGCCCGCGCGCCTGCAGCGCCGCGACGACGCGCGGCAGCAGCCCGGGATAGGCGCAGCCCTCGGCGTCGCGCTTCAGCTCGATGCGCGGGATCAGCTTCGTGGCCGCGAAGAGGTCCAGGACTTCTTCCAATGTCGGGATGGTCTCGCCATCCGTCCCCTTCAGCCGGGTCGTCGTCAGCGCGGCGGCGGTCTGCGCGCGCAGCGGCCCCTGCCCCTCCGTCGTGCGCTCCAGCGTCGCGTCATGCAGCACCATCACGACGTCGTCGGCCGAAAGATGCACGTCGAACTCGATCTGCTCCACGGCCAGGGCCGCAGCCCGGCGGAAGGCGTCGCGCGAATTCTCGATCCAAAGAATGGCCCCGCCCCGATGGGCGGCGATCTGCGTGGTCATCAGGCTTTCCAGTTGCTGGCGCGGAAGTCCATGCCGAAGGACTGGCCGGGCTTCCAGGGCAGGTCGCGGCGCTTGGCGGTGAAGTTCACCGTCTGGTGCAGCACGCTATAGGCGGGGTCCTCGCGCTCGGCGATCTCCAGCATGCGGCGGAAGGCGCGGCGGCGCTCGGCCGGGTCGACCGAGCCGTCCAGCACCGCGCAGAGCTTGCCGAACTCCTCGTTGCGCCAGGCGCCGACCTGCCATTGCTGCCCCTCCGGCCCATGCGCGCGCGGCATGGAGGCGGTGGGGTCGTTGAAGGCCGCGCTGTTCGACCAGTCCCAGATGCCGCGCGCACCTTCCTTCGACAGAACTTGAGAAAAATTCTCGCGCGTCTCGATCTGCACGTTCAGCCCGACGGCGCGCCAGCCCTCGACCAGGATCTGCGCCGTGGTGACCTGGCCGGTATAGTAGTTGTTCAGCAGGCGATAGGGGATCGGATCGCCCTTGTAGCCGCTTTCTTTCAAAAGCCGCCTGGCCTCGTCCGGGTTGAAGGCGGGGACGTTCCAGTCGGACTGGAACATCTCGCCATAGAACTCGAACTGCTCGCCACGCGGGATGCTGGTGCGGCCACCCCAGAGCGCGTCGACGATGCTCTGGCGGTCGATGCTGTGGGTCAGGGCGCGACGGACGCGCGCATCGGCCAGCGTCGGATTGGTCTTGTCGAAGACCGACAGCCGCATATTCATGATCAGCCCGCCGACGACATGCTGGCGCGGGCGGCGCTCCACCTCCTCGATCAGGTCGGGCGGCACGTCGCAGGCGAAATCGGCCTCGCCGGAGGCCAGCATGTTCAGCCGCGAAGAAACCTCCGGCACCTCGACGAAGCGGATTTCTTTCAAGGGCGGCCGGCCGCCCCAATAGGCGTCGTGCGAGACCAGCCGCAGCAGCTGGTCGGGGCGGAACTCGGCGATGGCATAGGGGCCGGTGCCGACTGGCTTGCGGGCCCAGTCGAGCCAGGTCGGCGCCGCCTCGAAGGCGCTCCGGCTGACGATCATGGCGGCGAGCTGGGCGAAGCGCCCCTCGATCGCCGGGGTCGGCCGGTCATGCACCAGACGCACCGTCTGCGCATCGCGGATTTCCACCGCGACCAGGCCGGGGAAGGAACGGCGCGCGATGGCGGCGGTCTCCGGCGGCGGCGCCTTGCCGGCGATGCGGCCGGGGACGCTGCCGAAGAGATTGCCCCCCGTCGCCGCGACACCGGACCCCATCCGCTCGGCGCCGAACGAAAAAGCGACGTCCTCAGCGGTCATCTCGCGGCCGTCATGGAAGCGCACGCCGGGGCGCAGCGTCACCTCCAGCACGCGGTCGTCGATGCGGCGCCAGGCGGTGGCCAGGCCCGGCTGCAAGGTCAGGTCGCCCAGCCAGTCCTGCGCCATCAGCGTCTCGGCATAGGAGGCCATCAGCCGGGTGCCGACATTGGAGCTCTCGCGCAGCGGCTCCAGCGTGTTGGAATTGGCCAGTTTCTGGACGGCGACGGTGATGGTGGGCCGGCTGTCGGACGCGGTCTGCGACAGCGCAGGGCGCGACAGCGGCAGCAGGCCAGCGGGCGCCAGCAGCAGGGAACGACGGGAGATGGGCATGGGCGCCTCCGCGACAGCTGAAAGAAGGACGCGCTGCCTTAGACGCTGGCTTTGACAGGGCCGTGACGGTTGCGCGTCAGATCGGTGACAGAGCCCCGCGCAAGCGTGATCGCAGCCCCTGACCGGCTGGCGCGATGCTGATTTGCCCAGGGCGGCCACGGCTGCCCAGGCTGGCGGCCCCGAAGCCCAGGACAGGAGCCTAAGGTGCCGCGCCGGATCCCGACACGAAAATTCCTGCCGATGCTGGCGGTCCTCGGCCTTTGCGCCGCCACGCCGGCGCCCGCGGCGGACCCCCAGGAATTCGGCGGGCTGCGCTTCGAGATCGCCGAGGGGTGGAGCCGCCGCGATGCCAGCGACGGGGTGATCCTGCAGCGCAGCTTCGTCACCACCGACCGCCGCGGCCGCCGCAACACCGGCCAGGCGCTGATCCAGCTTTCGGTGGCCAAGCCGGCCCAGGGCGCCACGCTGCAGGCCGCCTTCGCCCAGTTCGTCGCCGCCGGCACGCCGGAGCTGACGCGGGAACGCGCGATGGTCAAGGGCCAGGGCATCACCACCAACGGCCATGCCATCCTCTTCGAGGAGCGCTGCTGCGCCCGCCGTGACAGCGTCAGCCTCAGCGGCAATTACGTCGGCATCGGCACGCCCGCGGGGTTCCATTTCTCGCAGCTGCTGATGGTCAATCTCAGCCGCGACGAGCGCCGCGCCGCCGAGGCCGCCTTCGAGGCGATGATCCGCAGCCTGCTGCTGGCGCCCGGCGACGAGCCCTTCCGCCTGACCCCGCCGCGCGGCGCCGGCGGGCTCGACGGCATCTACAGCTATCTCGACACCGGCATCCGGCCCAACGCCTTCGGCGGCACCGATTTCTATGCCGACAACAATATCA
Source organism: Roseomonas sp. 18066 (assembly GCF_902706185.1). Lineage (GTDB taxonomy): Bacteria > Pseudomonadota > Alphaproteobacteria > Acetobacterales > Acetobacteraceae > Pseudoroseomonas. The sequence continues at coordinate 6,709 of NZ_CACSJM010000107.1, forward strand.
CCGTCTTCGATCCCTCCGGCCTCTACACGACGGAAATCCCGAAGGACGGCATGGCCGTCGCCGCGCATTGCCAGGCCAGCCCGGGCGATTGCGGCTTCTACCGGCTGGCCGGCGGCCGGATCGAGCGGCTGGAGGTCTCCCCCCGCTACGGCGTGCTGGCGCGCGAGAGCGACGACTTCGCCCGCGACGGCGACGACCTGAAGATCGGCAGCCGGAATTACCGCCGCATCCCGCCGCTGCCGGCGAACACGCGGCTGTCCGGCCGCTGGCGCTATTTCTTCGCCTCCGTCGGCGCCGGCGCCTTCGGTTCCGGCAGCGTCTCGTCGGAACGGCTGCTGGAGCTGACGCCGGATGGCCGCTTCAGCCGCAGCGGCTTTTCCGGCGCGAGCTCGACCAGCAGCATCGGCGGCGGCACCACCGGCGTCACCACCGGCAGCAACCGCCCCGTCACCACCGGCCGCTACGAGATCGAGGGCTATCGCCTGACCCTGACCGGCGATGACGGCGCACGCGAGGTGATGAGCCTGTTCATGGCCGATCGCGGCTCCGACGGGCTGCTGGTGATCAACGGCAACAACTACCTGAAGCAGGAGGCCGAAGGGCAGCGCAGCTCGCGCCGGCGCTAGGGCCAGATCGCCACCCCCTCCAGCCCCGCGGTCTCCGGCAGGCCGCAGATCAGGTTGGCGTTCTGCACCGCCTGGCCGGCGGCGCCCTTGCCGAGATTGTCGACCACGCCCAGCGCCATCACCAGGCCGCGCGCCGGATCGGCCGCGTAGCTGACGAAGGCCAGGTTCGAGCCGGTCGCCCATTTGGTCTGCGGCGGCTTGTCGGTGACGCGCACGAAGGCACGGTCGGCATAGAAGCTGCGGGCCGCCTCCAGGCATTGCGCGGTGGTCGCGCGGCCGCGGCAGTAGATGGTCGCCAGCAGCCCGCGGGTCATCGGCACCAGATGCGGCGTGAAGACCAGCCCGGCCGCGCTGCCGCCGCCCAGCCGCTCGATGCCGCGCGCCATCTCGGGCATGTGGACATGCTGCAGCAGGCCATAGGGCACCAGGTTCTCGTTGCTCTCGGCATAGCCGAAGCGGCTGTCGGCGCCGCCGCGGCCGGCGCCGGAAATGCCGGTCTTGGCGTCGATGATGATATTGCCCGGCTCGACCAGCCCGGCGGCCAGCAGCGGCGCCAGCGCGGTCAGCGTCGCCGCCGGGAAGCAGCCGGGATTGGCGACGCGGCTGTGGCCGCGGATCTGCTCGGGCCAGATATCGGCCAGGCCATAGGCCCAGCCGGCCGCGTCGCGATGGTCGCCGCCGATATCGACGATCTTCACGCCCGGGGCCACGCGGGCCAGCGCCGCGGCCGAGGCGCCGGTCGGCAGCGAGGCGAAGAGCAGGTCGAGCGGCGGCAGCGCCTCGGGGTCCCATTTCTCGATCACCATCCCCGCCAGCCGGGCCGGCAGGCCGGGGAAGCGCTCGCCCAGGCGGCTGCCGGCGCTGCCCTCGCCGGCGGCATAGGCGAGCTCGAATTCCGGGTGGCCGGCGACCAGGCGCAAGGCCTCGCCGCCGCCGAAGCCGCTGATGCCGACGATGCCCGTACGGATGCCGGTGCGGATGCCCGTGCGGATACCGGTGCGGATGCTCATGGGGATGTCCTCTGGGATGCGGGCAAAAGAAAACCCCCGGAGCCGGGGGCTGCGGGGGTTCATGAAGGCGGGCCGGGCGATGCCGGCGGGCGGCAGGCCTACAGAGAGGCCATCACCACGCGCAAGGACGCCGATCGACGCGCAGCCTCAGGAGCCGCCGCTGGGGTGCAACGGCGTCGACGTCGGTCACAAAGGATCGCGGTCCTGGGCATCGGCGGCGAGACTGTCGCCGGCGCCGCGCCCCGTCAAGCGGGGATCGCCTCACGCCGCCTGCAGGGCGCCCGCCAGCGCCACGCGGTCGCGCCCGTCGCGCTTGGCGGCATAGAGCGCGGCATCGGCCGCCGCGACCAGCCGGGCCGCGGCGCCCGGCGCCGGCACCCCCGGCGGCAGCGCGGCGACGCCGATGCTGATGGTCACCCGCCCCGCCGGCGCATCCGCATGCGGCAGGTCCAGCGCATGCACCCGGCTGCGCAGCGCCTCGGCCAGGCTCGCCGCCATCTCCGGCCCGGCGGCCGGCAGCAGCACCGCGAATTCCTCGCCGCCATAGCGCGCCGCAAGGTCGCCCTGGCGCTTGGCGGTCAGGCCGATGGCGGCGGCGATAGCGCGCAGGATGCGGTCGCCCTCCTGGTGGCCGTAGCGGTCGTTATAGGCCTTGAAGCAATCGACATCGACCAGCAGCAGGGCCAGGCCCCGGCCCTCCTTGGCGCCCACCTGGGGGCCCGCCTGGGGCCCCGCCTGGGGGCCCATCTCGGGGCGAGGTTCGGGGCCAGCACCGGCGCGGCGCCAGGCCTCGGCCAGGGCCTCGTCGAACTGCCGTCGGTTGGCCAGGCCGGTCAGCCCGTCGGTGGCGGCCAGGGTCGACAGGCGCTGCGCCAGCCCGGCCAGCGCCCGCTCGGCCGCCAGCCGGCGCAGCATCTCGCGGCGGAACACCAGGCCGAGGCCGGCCACCGCCGCGCAGAGCAGCGCCAGCAGCGGCCCGAAGATCAGCGCCCGGCGCCACCAGGCGGCATAGATCTGCTCGGTCGCCAGCGAGACGCTGACCACCAGCGGCAGGTCGCCGACCCGGCGGAAGAAGAACAGCCGGTGGATGCCGTCGGTCGTCGCCGTGCCGACGAAGCTGCCGGCCGGGCGCGAGACCATGTATTGCACCGTCGGCGCGCGCGACAGGTCGCGGTCGAAATCGCTCTCGCGCCAGGGGTGGCGGACGATCAGCCGCCCATCGGTGCCGAAGAAGGACACCGCGCCGTTCAGCCCGAGGTCGAGCCGGGTGAACAGGTCGTGGAAATAGGCCAGCCGCAGCGCCCCCATGACCACCCCGTCGAAGCCGCCATCGGCCCGGTCCAGCCGGCGGCTGAGGGCGATGCTGGCATCCCCCCCGCGCAGCCGGCTGCGATAGGGGCGGCTGACATAGAGGCCGAGGTCGGGCTCGGCGCGGTGCGCGGCGAAATAGTCGCGGTCGCCGAAGCCCAGCCCCGGCAGCCGCGGCGGCACCGAGGATTCGCGCACCTGCCCGGCGGCGTCCAGCACCAGGATCGAGCCGAGATATTGCGCGGTGACGGCGCGGTCGAACAGCGCCATGTGCCGCACCTCGGGCGTCGCGGCGTTCAACCCGGGCTGGACCATGGCCGCGGCCGCCCCCTGCAGCGACAGGTCGAGATAGTGGAAGTTGCGGGCGATGTCGCGTTCCAGCGCGACCACCAGGTTGCCGGCCTCGCGCTCGGCACGGTGCCAGGCCTCCTGGCGTTCCTGCAGCAGGGTGGCGGCGCCGCCGGCCAGGATCGCCACCATCACCACCATGCTGATGGCGGTCAGCCAGCCGACGCGCTGCTCCAGCCGGCGCGCCACGGCATCGTCCGGGGGCGTCGGGCTGCCCGGGCTGGGCGGGGCGGCGGGGTTTCTCGCGGCGTCCTGCATCCTGTCGGTCTTAAGCCGCATCGGGCGGCAAAGTTCACCCGTCGCGGTCGGGTCTTCACGCAAGCTTGCCCGGAAGGGCGGGCTGGACCCCCGGCGGCGACGGTGGCAAGCCTGGGGCCGCAGAGCATGCCGCAGGAGGGTTCATGGCTGGTTACCTCGACCACGGCCAGTGGCGCAGCGGCTGGGGGCATGCCGACCGCCAGGGCCGCTTCGACCGCGCGAGCGCCCAGCGCCGCAACTGGATCACGCCCGACGGCAGCCCCGGCCCCTCCGGCCGTGGCGGCTTCGCGGCCGAGCCCGGGCGCTACTTCCTGTACGTGGCCCGCGCCTGTCCCTGGGCGCATCGGACCGTCATCTTCCGCCGCCTGAAAGGGCTGGAGGGCATGGTCGGCCTGGCCGTCACCCATTGGCTGATGGCCGACCAGGGCTGGTCCTTCGAGCCCGCCCCCGGGGTGATCCCGGACCCCGAGGGCGCGCGGGCGGTGCACGAGATCTACACCCGCGACGATCCCGGCTATTCGGGCACGGCGACCGTCCCGGTGCTGTGGGACCGGGCGCAGCGCTGCATCGTCAGCAACGAGAGCTCCGAGATCATCCGGATGTTCAACAGCGCCTTCGACGGCCTCGGCGCGACGCCCGGCGACTATTACCCGGAGGCGCTGCGGCCGCGCATCGACGCGCTGAACGCCCGCATCTACGACACGGTGAACAACGGCGTCTACAAGGCCGGCTTCGCCACCAGCCAGGAGGCCTATGCGGAAGCGCTGCACCCGCTTTTCGCCAGCCTGGACTGGCTGGAGGACCTGCTGTCGCGGCAGCGCTTCCTCTGCGGCGACACCCTGACCGAGGCCGACTGGCGGCTGTTCACCACGCTGCTGCGGTTCGATGCCGTCTATGTCGGCCACTTCAAATGCAACCTGCGGCGGCTGGTCGACTATCCGGCGCTGTGGTCCTACACGCGCGAGCTCTACCAATGGCCCGGCATCCGCGAGACCACCGATTTCGACCATATCAAGCGGCACTACTACATGAGCCACGACCGCATCAATCCGACCGGCATTGTTCCTGACGGCCCGCTGCTGGACTTCGAAGCGCCGCCCAGCCGCGGTTTCCTATCCGCATGAAAGCAGCCCTTCTCGGCGTGGCGCTGGCGCTCGCCGGCTGCGCCGCGCAGCCCGGCTGGAACGGGCAGCGCGGCTATGGCGGCAGCGGCGACTATGGCTACGACCTGGCGGCCAATCGCAGCGAGGCGCGGCAATACCGCGCCCAGGCCGCCGCCGCCTATCCGATCCCCGGCCCGCCCGACGACCCCTGGGGCCCCTATATCCGCGAGGCCGCCGCCCGCTTCGCCTTCCCGGAAAACTGGATCCGCGAGGTGATGCGCCAGGAATCCGGCGGCCGGCTCTATGCCGCGGACGGGTCGCTGATCACCTCCGGCGCCGGGGCGATGGGGCTGATGCAGGTGATGCCGCAGACCTATGACCTGCTGCGGCCGCGGCTGGGCCTTGGCGCCGATGCCTATGCGCCGCGCGACAACATCCTGGCCGGCACCGCCTATCTGCGCGAGATGTATGACCGCTTTGGCTCGCCGCTGTTCCTGGCGGCCTACAATGCCGGCCCCGACCGCGTTTCTTTCTATTTGAGCGGCGCCAAGATCCTGCCCGACGAGACCGAGGACTATGTCGCCCGCATCGCCCCGCGGCTGGGGCCGGCGACGGTGGCGATGGCGGCGGCGCCGGCCCTGCCGGGTGGGCTGGCGCCGGGCCGCGTGGTGTCCAGCGGCGGCGTGGTGTCGGCCGGCGGCGACTGGGGCCTGCAGCTCGGCGCCTTCACCGATGCCGACAGCGCCCGGCAGACCGCCGAGGCCGCCGGCGCCGAGCTGCCCGGCACCCGCCCCGAGGTGTCGCCAGGCCCCGGCGGGCTGTACCGCGCCCGGGTCATCGGCCTGTCCGCCGACGACGCCCAGGCCGCCTGCCAGGATCTGGCGCAGCGTGGCCGCCCCTGCCTGGCGGTGCCCGGCATCTGACGACAGCCATGCCAGGGCTGTGATCGGCCGCTGGCTTGACTTGGCGGGCCTCAGCCGGCTCCTTGCGCCTCGTGCAAAACGGCAACGAAATCGTCGCATGGGGCTTGTGAGGCCCGGCCAGCAGGCGGCCGCCATCCGGCGCCTGGCCCTGCCGCGCGACGACGCCTTCCCGCATCGGGCCGAGGCGCTGGGCTTCGGCTTCCACACGCCCGAGGGCCGCGAATACTGGGTGCGCGACGCCTGCTACGCGCTGACGCCCGAGGCCATCGACGCGCTGGAAGCCGCCGCCGACGAGCTGGAAGCCATGATCGCCGAGGCCGCCGACCGCGTGGTGCGGCGCGGCGACTATCGCGGCTTCGGTTTTTCCGACCGGCTGGCGGCGCTGGTGGAGCGCTCGCATCGGAACGATGAGCCGACGCTCTATGGCCGCTTCGATTTCCGCCTGGACCGTCGCGGCACCATCAAGCTCTACGAGTACAACGCGGAAACCCCCGCCGCCCTGCTGGAAGCCGCCGTCGTCCAGCTGGCCTGGTTCGAGGAATCGGAAAGAAAGCCGGGCAGCGATCAGTGGAACGGCATCGACGATGCGCTGGTGGCGCGCTGGCCGGCGCTGGGCCTGTCCGGCCGCCTGCATTTCGCCGCCGAGGCCGCGCGCGAGGACGAGGTCGCCCAGGTCGCCTATCTGATGGCCACCGCCCAGGCCGCCGGGCTGCAGACCGCCTTCATCGACATGGAAGAGATCTCCCGCGACGCCGCAGGCCAGCTGGTCGAGCCGTCCGGCGCGCCCATCGAGAACTGCTTCAAGCTCTATCCCTGGGACTGGATGGAGGCGGAGGAAGGTGGCGCCCTGCTGCCCGGCAGCCGCACCCGCTTCATCGAGCCCGCCCGCCGCATGCTGGCCGCCAACAAGGCCATGCTGGCGGAGCTCTGGTCGCTCTTCCCCGGCCATCCGCTGCTGCTGCCGGCCTCCCTCGACCGCGCGGCCGTCGAGGGCCCGGCGATCGGCAAGCCGGCGCTTGGCCTCGAGGGCCATGGCATGCGCATCGAAGGCCCCGAGGCCGAGGCCTCCACCCCGCTGCCCGAGGCGCTGCCGGAGAGCCCCACCATCTGGCAGCAATGGGCGCCGCTGCCGGCGCATCCGACGTCCGACGGGCCGGGCTATCCGGTGATGGGCGTCTGGATGGTGGGCGGCCGCGCCGCCGGGCTCGGCATCCGCGAGGGCCGCGCCCTGGTCACCACGCTGGAGGACCATTTCGTGCCGCATACCGTGCTGTGAGCGCCGCCATGCCGCCTTTCTCCCGCCTGTCCCTGCCCGCCCCCGCTGCCTTCCGCAAACGGGTCGACCAGCTCGGCCTGCTGGTCGCCGGCGACGAGGGCCTGCCCTATTGGGAAACCGCCGCCGCCTATCAGATCGGCGCCCAGCCGGCGGCCGGGCTGCTGAAGGCGGCCGAGACATTGCAGGCGCTGTGCCGCCGCGCCGTCGCCACCATCATCGACACCCAGGATTTCTCTCCGTTTTCCATCGAGAGCGCGGCGATGCAGGACGCGATCACCGCCTCCTGGAAAGCCGGCGACGCGTCGCTCTACGGCCGCATGGATTTTTCCTTCGCGGCAGACGGCACGCCGAAGCTTCTCGACTACGAGGCCGACGGACCGCTGGCGCTCCCCGAGGCCTCCTACCTGCAATGGGAATGGTTCGAGGCGCTGCCGGCCGCGCAGCGCCAGGGCGCCTCGCAGGAAAACCTGCTCTACGAGAACCTGCTGGCGCAATGGCCGCGGCTGAAGCTGCTGCCGCGCGCTGCCATCGCCTGCGGCGGCGCCACCACCGCCGACGGCCTGCCCGCCGACACCGCCGAGCGCTTCACCGCCGAGTACTTGGCCGAGAATGCGCGCGAGGCCGGCGCCAGCCTGGACCTCGCCAGCATCGAGGCGGTGGGCTGGGACGGCGATGCCCGCGCCTTCACCGATGCGCAGGACCAGCCGCTGGCGACGCTGCTGAAGCTCTATCCCTGGCACTGGATGGAGCAGGAGCCGAATGTCGAGACGCTGGGCGTCAACCGCACCCGGCTGCTGCCCGCCGCCTGGACCCGCCTGCTCGCCGACAAGGCTTTCTTGGCCGTGCTGTGGACGATGTTTCCGGACTGCCCCTTCCTGCTGCCCGCCAGCCTGGACCCCGCGGACATCGCGGGCGACCGCGTGGCAAAGCCCTGTCGCGGCGGCGATGGCGAGGGCGTCAGCCTGCCCAACCAATCCCACGAAAATGGCGCCGCGCTGTTGTTCCAGCAGCATTGCCCGCTGCCGGTCTTCCCCGGCGAAGACGGGTGCCAGGCGCATGCGGCGCTCAGTGTCTGGATGGTGGGCGACACCGCCTCGGGCCTCGGCTTCCGCGAGAGCAGCGGGCCGGTCACCGATGCCGGCCATCGCTTCGTCCCGCATATCCTCCGCCCCGCCTGATCGAGAACCGAGAAAAAGATGTCCGCAGCCGACCTGCTGATCCTCTTCCCCGCCACGCTGCTCGACTTCGCCGTCGCCTTCGGGCTGGGTGCCGCCTTCTGGCTGGGCGGGCTGATGCTGGTCTCGGCGGCGACGCCGCAGAAGGAGCTGGCGCTGCTGCGCCAGGGCAACCTGCCCACCGCCATCGCCTTCGGCGGCAAGGCCGTCGGCATGGTGCTGCCGATCGCCGCCATCGCCCGCTCAGCGGCCGGGCCGCTGGACCAGGCGATCTGGTGCGTGGTGGCGGTCGCCGTGCAGCTCGTCGTCCATCTGCTGCTGTCGATCCTGCTGCAGGGGCGGCTCCGCCACGAGATCGACCGCGACGAGGTCGGCGGCGGCGCCGTCTTCATCGCCTTCATCCAGATCGGCGCCGGCATCCTGAACAATGCCTGCATGGCGGGCTGATCCGGTGACGCGCCGCCGCTCGACGACCATCCGCGCCGCGGCGCTGGTCGGGCTCGGCCTCGGCGTCGCCGCCTGCGACGAGGCGCCGCCGCCCGCCGACACGCCGCAGGACGCTGCCCGGCGCGAGGCCGACTGCACCGCCGCCCACCGGCGCCTGGGCGCCGACCCGGCCGGCTGCACGGCGCTGGAGCGGCTGGCCCGGCAGCAGCAGGAAGCCGACCGGCCGCATTTCGAGACCCGGCTGCGCTGCGAGATGCGCTTCGGCCCCGGCGCCTGCGACGGCGAGTCCAGCACCCTGCCGCGCGCCGCGCTGTGGCGGCCGGTGCTGGCTGGCGGCGCGCCCGGCTATCCGCAGGATGGCGATGCCGGGCCGGTGGTGACCGACCGCCGCGGCCAGTCCTGGGCGCTGCGCGGCGCGCTGCCGCCGGCGATGGTGGCGACGCCGGCCGAGCCGCTGGCGCCCAGCCTGCGCCAGCGCCGCGCCTTCGACCGGCTGGCGCCGACCTATGCCGATCGCGCGGCCTGCGACGCCGAATGGCAGCGCTGCGAGGGCGGCGTCACCGTCATCCCCAACCGCTTCGCCGAGGATGAAAGCTGCCGCGCCATCTGGGGGCAATGCACCGAGGTGCGCATCGCCCTGCCGGCGACGGCCGCCGTGGAGACGCCGACCGCCCAAGGCGGTGGTGGTGGCGGCGGTGGTGGTGGCTATGGCGGCGGCGGCGGCCATTTCTGGTGGAGCAGCTACAACCAGGGCTGGGAGCGCCGCTATGCCAGCAGCTACGCCCCGCGCTACCAGGGCTGGTCCTGGACCGGCGACCGCCAGCCGGTGGCGGTCTATCGCCGCCCTGGCGCGACGGGCGCCGCCGCCCAGGCCTGGGACAGCGGCAGCCGCAGCCTGGCCCCGGCAGGGCGCATGGTCGCCGCCTCCGAGACCACGGCCGGCAGCCGCAGCGGAAGCACGGTGGCGCGGGCCGGCTTCGGCTCGACCGGCCGCTCGCTCTCGGCGGGGGGCTGACGCCATGACCCAAGGCAAGGTTCCGGCGGCGTCCCGCCGCTCCCGCCGCCACACCCCGGCGCCGATCGCGGCCGAGCCGCTGCTCAGCGACGGCCAGCGCCGCTGGGTGCTGGCGCTGCTGGCCGGCGGCATCGGCCTAGGCCTCGTGCCGGTCCTCGTCCCGCCGGCCAGCCCGCTCTACTGGCTGGCGCTGGGCGTCACCCCCGCCCTGCTGATGCCGCTGGCCTGGTTCCTGGGCGGCGAGCGCCTGGGCCGCCGGCTGGACGCCTGGCTGCTGCTGGGCGGCCGCCGCGCCGGCGCCCAGGCCCAGCCGGTTGCCGCCCTGCCGCCCGAGGCCCGCCGCGCGCTGGAGCAGGCGGCGCTGCCCGCCCTGCTCGGCGCCGTCAGCCGGGTGGCCAATGGCAAGCGCGCCGCGCTGGCCGGCCCCGCCCGCCAGCTGCTGGCGGTGGCGCGCGACCGGCTGGACGACCCCGCCGCCATCGCCCTGATGATCGACCGCCTGCCCGCCACCGTCGCCGCGCTGGAGGCGAATGACGACGCCGCCGGCGACCTGGCCACGGCGCTGGCGCAGGCGCTGCTCAGGGGGGCGGCATGAAGGACCAGCTCAGCGGCATCCGGCTCTACCTGGTCTGCGGCGCCCTGGCCGCCTTCCTGGCCGGGCTGCTGCATGCCATCGACCGCTGGGACGCCGCGGCCGATGACCGCGCCTATGTCGCCGCCGGCCGCCGCGCGCTGCAGGCGCCGCCGGCCGAGCGCGGCACCTGGGTCTGGATGCCGGCCGCCGGCGCCCGGCTGAACCCGGCGGTGGAGGCGGCGATGGAAACCCGCGCCCGCATCGAGCAATTGCGCGACGAGGCCCAGGGCCGCCGCAAGTCGGGGGCGCCATGACCACCACGGCCTTCTTCGCGCTGCTGGCGCTGCTGCTGCTGGCGCTGGGCTGGCACCGCGCCCGGGGTGTGGCGCGCGGCGACTGGGTGCGCCAGGCCGCGACCCGGCTGGTCATCACCACCGCGCCGCGCAGCGACCGCCCGCAGCTGCGGCTGGAGCGCGGCGACGCCGTGGTCTTCGGCCCGGTCGCCGCGCTGTGGCAGGCCGACCCGGCGACCGCCGTGGCGCTGGGCAACCCCGAGCGCCTGGCCGACCGCGCGGGCGGCGACGCGCCGGCCGGCGACTACCGCGTGCTGGGGGCGGCCGACCTGTCGGATGCGCTGCCGGTGATCCGCGCGGCCTTCGGCGAGGCGGCGCTGATCCTGGCGCCCGAGGCGGATGGCCGGCCGCTGCTGCTGCATGCCGCGCGGCGCGGCGACACCGCCAGCCAGGGCGGCATCGCCATCCAGGCGCAGCCCTTCCGGCAATTGCTGGCGCAGCTCGGCGATGCCCGCGGGCTGCAGGTGCGGATCGAGCGGCGGCGCATCCGCCGGCATGGCTGGGGCGGAATGCAGCAGCGCTGAGACGGCGCGTTGCATTCCGTGCCAAAATCCCGCCTTCCTCGCCAGCGAAAAACCCCGGATAGATCGCCCCAGCCCCCCGGGAGTCTCTGTGCGCGGCCTTCTGTCGATTCTGGGCCGCCTGCTGGTCCTGGCCTTCCTGACGCCGCTGCCGGCGCTGGCGCAGCCCGCCGATCCGCGCGCGGCCGAGGGCCAGGCGCAGCTCGACCGCTGCGCCGCCGCCGGCGAGGGCCAAAGCCTGTCGCTGGCCTTTTCCGGCCTGCCGCCCTTCGCCGCCGAGGTGCTGGCGCGCCACGCCATCCGCCCGCGGCTGGATGCCGCCCGCGGCGAGCTGCGGATCGAGCTGCACCTGGACAATCTGCGCGCGCTCGCCACCCCCTCGGGCCCCGCCGCCACCACCTGGCTGCCGCCGGAGACGGCAGCGCGGGTGATGCAGGACCCGCGCTCGCGCCTGACCGCGCTGTGGCAGCTGGACGAGGCGACGGTGAAGGCCGCCGACCGCGCCTATGACATCCGCCAGGATGCCGGGCAGGCCGCCGCCGGCACGCCCCCCGTGCTGGAGGAGTCCGAGGTCGCCGATGCCCTGCCCGACTACCGCCAGGTCGCGATCTACACCGACACCTATACCGGCTTCGCCGCCCTGGTGCTGGAGGCCCTGCCGCGTCCCGGCTCGCAGAACCAGGGCCGTGCGCCGCACCGGATCTACGCGGTGGCCGGCACCCATGTCTTCCAGCATCGCGACTTCCGCAGCTGGGCCTCGGGCCTGACCTTCGGCCGGGCGCAGTTTTCTTCCAATGCGGCGCTGCGCATGCTGGCGGATGCGGCGAACTACGCGGCCGACCCGGCCGGTGGCGAGGTGGTCTTCACCGGCCAGAGCCAGGGCGGCCTCACCGCCCAGGGCCTCGGCTTTCTGCTGCAGAGCTATCTCGATGCGCGGGCCGCGCCGCATGCCCTGGTGCATGTCGTCTCCTGGGGCGCCGTCGGCGCCGAGGAGGTCTTTCTGCGCTCCATCGAGGGGCTGCGCGCCGGCGAGGGCCGCGGCTTCTCCACCAGCCTGGAGACCCATTGGGCCGCGACCGAGCCCGGCTATGCCGAGGCCGCGGCCTTCTGGTCGGTGATCGCCGAAGCCTGGCGCAGCATCCCGGCGGGAACTGAAAGAAAGTGGATCCGGGCGCGGATGGCGGGCGCCCGGGTGCTGGGCTATTTCTTCGACATCGACCTTTTCGCCCGCGCCGGCACCTTTCCCGGCGTGACGCTGGCCTTCCCCACCGCGCTGATCCTGCCCGAGGCCTGCGACACCACCGTCGCCGAGGCGGTCATCGGGCTGCAGCCCGGCGCCTTCGGGGTCCGGCTGGAATCCCACTTCCTGCAGGGCTATCGCCGGGCGGTCGCGCGCGGCGCCATCGCGCTCGCCCGGCCGGCGGTGCCGGCGAAATGGGAGTGGGTCGGCGCGCTGGCGCCCCCGTTGGAAGAGCTCGGCTATCTCTGGCTGGAGACGCTGTATTTCGACGGCGTCGCCGCCAGCCCCGAACACTGGCGGCAATGCCAGGCGGCGCCACGCTGGATGAGCCCGGCCAACCGGTCCTGCCGCGCCGGTTTCTGGGAAGGCTGCGGCCCCGATCCCGGCGCCCGCCGCTGGTGCCTGGTGCGCGAAGGTTTTTTTCCGGTGCCGCCGATGCGGTAGGTGGTTCCGGCTGCGCGGAGCCTCCTGCGCAGCATGGGCCGACCAAATCCGCCGAAAAGCCTTGCGGCGGCGAAAAGCCAGGCCAAGCTTCGGGGTGACGCGCCGCCCCCGGCGCCAGCCTCCCCCGGAGAAGCTCCCCCGATGTCCCCATCGCGACAGATGCATCTGGGCGCCTTCATGCGCCCGACCACCATCCACACCGGCGCCTGGCGCTATCCCGGCGCCTGGCCCGACGCCAATTTCAACTTTTCCCACCTGAAGCGGCTGACCCAGACGCTGGAACGCGGCTGCTTCGACGCCTTCTTCATGGCCGACCACCTGGCCGTGCTGAACATGCCGGTCGAGGCGCTGCAGCGCAGCCACACCGTCACCTCCTTCGACCCGCTGACCCTGCTGCCGGCGCTGGCGGCGGTGACCGAGCGGATCGGGCTGATCGCGACGGCGTCCACCACCTTCAACGACCCCTATCATGTCGCCCGGAAGTTCGCCTCGCTGGACCATATTTCCGAGGGCCGGGCGGGGTGGAACATCGTCACCACCTCCAACCCCGACGCCGCGCTCAACTTCGGGCTCGAGGCGCATGTCGAGCATGGCGAGCGCTACAAGCGCGGCCGGGAATTCTACGAGGTTGTCACCGGCCTCTGGGATTCCTGGGCCGACGACGCCTTTCTGCGCAATGTCGAGACCGGGCAGTTCTTCGACACGGCGAAGCTGCATGTGCTGAACCACAAGGGGCCGGAATTCTCGGTGCGCGGCCCGCTGAACATCGCGCGGCCGGTGCAGGGCTGGCCGGTGATCGTGCAGGCCGGCGCCTCGGAGGCCGGCCGCCAGCTCGCCGCCGAGACGGCGGAGGTCATCTTCGCCGCCACCCCGACCCTCGCCGATGGCCAGCGCTTCCGCGCCGACATGCAGGCGCGGCTGGCCAAGGCCGGGCGCGAGGCCGATTCCCTGAAGATCCTGCCCGGCGCCTTCGTCGTCGTCGGCGACAGCCTGGAGCAGGCGCAGGAGAAGCGCCGCACGCTCGACAGCCTGGTGCATTACCAGAGCGGGCTGGCCTCGCTCTCCATCGCGCTCGGCCATGATGCCAGCGGCTTCGACCCCGACGGGCCGCTGCCGGAGACGCCGCCGACCAATGCCAGCCAGAGCAGCCGCGAGCGGGTCATCGCGCTGGCCGCGCGGGAGGGGCTGACGGTGCGCCAGCTGGCGCAGCGCCTGGGCGGCTATGGCGGGCTGGCGCTGGTGGGGACGCCGGCGATGATCGCCGACCAGATGCAGCAATGGCTGGAGGAAGGCGGCAGCGACGGCTTCAACATCATGTTCTCGCACCTGCCCGAGGGGCTGGACGATTTCGTGGACAAGGTGGTGCCGGAGCTGCAGCGCCGCGGCATCTTCCGCGCGCGCTACGAGGGCACCACGCTGCGCGACCATCTGGGCCTGAAGCGGCCGCCCAACCGCTTCTTCGCCTGAACGCTTACTTCCGCACCGCGATCACCGCCGCGCCCAGCAGCAGCAGGGCCGCGGCGGCCTGGTCGAAGCCCAGCGGCTCGTCATAGGCGAGCCGCCCCAGCAGCAGCGCCACCACCGGCGAGACGAAGGCGTAGAGCCCGGCCTTCGACGCCCCCCAGTTGCGCAGCAGCCGCAGATAGATGGTGTAGGCGGTGAAGGTGCCGAAGATCACCATGAACAGCAGGCTGGCCAGCGGCAGCGGCTGCGCCAGGGTGGCGAAATGCTGCCAGCCCACCGGCTCGGCCAGGGCCGAGATGGCGCCGAGCCCGAGCGCGCCCACCACCGCCTGCGCCCCGGTCAGCTGGAACGGCGTCACCCCCCGCTGCAGCATCGGCCGCGACAGCACCGAGCCCAGGCAATAGCTGAAGGTGCCGGCCAGGATGGCGAGGATCCCCAGCATCTCCATGCCCCCCCCGGCGATCGCCGTGTCATGGCGGAACAGCACGGCCAGGCCGGCCAGCCCCAGCAGCAGCGCCGCCGGATGCCGCCAGGTCAGCCGCGCCTCGCCGCGGGCGAGCTCCAGCGCATAGAGGCCGATCGCCACCATCGGCAGGTTGACCAGCCCGGCGACGCCCGAGGCCACATGCTGCATGCCCCAGAGCAGCGTCGCATAGGTCCCCGTGTTGACCAGCGTCCCGGTCAGCCACAGCCGCGCCGATCCGGGCCCGGCCAGCAGCCGCCCGACGCCCGGGACCAGCGCCAGCAGCACCCCGCCCACCAGGACGTAGCGGCAGGCGGCGAAGAAGACCGGCGGCATGGCGCTGATGCCGGCCTTGGCGGCGATCCAGGTGCTGCCCCAGACCAGGCTCATCACCAGAAACAGCAGCAGGTCGAGCCGGGCCGGGGCGGCCTCGGGCGTCTGGCAGGTGGTGGCGGACATGGCGGGCGCCTTGCATTTTGTAACGTACAAAACCGAAGATACCCGTTACGGTTCCCGCCGTCACCCCTTTTGCCGGAAAGGACGCGCCGCATGAACCGGACCATCGCCAGCCTGCCCTTGCGCGGCGGCCACCCGGTGCTGGACCTGGCCAACACCGTCGCCGCCCGCCGCGGCGGCGAGGAGGAGGATGTGCTGCGGGCGCCGGCCGACCTGCTGGCCTGGGCCGCCCGCGCCGGCGCTTCCTCCGAGGCGCTGGCGCAGGGCTTCGCGGACGACCCCGCCGCCGCCGGGGCCGCCCTGCTTGCCGCCCGCGGCCTGCGCGAGGCGCTGTTCCGGATTTTCTCCGCCCTCGGCCGCGACGACGAGCCGGCCGCCGACGACCTGGCCCTGGTCGAAAGCCTGGCCGCGCAGGCCCAGCGCCGCCTGCGCCGCACCGCCGCCGGCTACGAATGGCGCTGGCCCGCCGACCCCGCGCCGATGGCGCTGGTCCATCGCCTGGCGCTGATGACCGCCGAGCTGCTGGTCGATCCCCGCCTGCCGCGGGTGCGCGAATGCCCGGGCCATCATTGCGGCTGGCTGTTCCTCGACACCAGCCGCGGCGGCCAGCGCCGCTGGTGCGCCGAGGCCGATTGCGGTGTGCTGGACCGCGTCCGCCGCCATCGCGCCCGCCATTCGGGCGGCTGATTTCGCTCACATCCCGCGGAGCCTGGCCTGGGCCGATTGCGCCCCCCGCAAATAGGAGGGACAGACGAAGCCGCGACGGGAAGGACAGCGGCAGCCATGCGGAACAGCTTGATGGGCGGGGCAGCGCTGCTGCTGGCGCTGGCGGCGAATGGCCCGGCCCGGGCGCAGATCGCCTGCGCGCGCGCCACCACGCCGATCGACCAGACCATCTGCGCCACGCCCGACCTGCTGGATCTGGACCGCGCCCTGGTCGAGGCCTTCCGCGCCGCGAGCGCCCGCGGTGACCCGACGATCCTGCGGCAGGAGCAGCGCGCCTGGCTGGCCGGCCGCTCGCGCGATTGCGGCAGCCGGCGCGGCGCGGTGCTGGAAGCCTGCCTGCGATCGGCCTTCGCCGCGCGGATTTCCGAGCTGTCCCCTGCCGCGGTCGCCACGCCCACTCCCACCC
>NZ_CACSJM010000108.1 GCF_902706185.1 Roseomonas sp. 18066
ACAGGGGGGCGTGGCGGCGCGGCCAGGGGCGCCCCGCGCGCGCGCGGCCCGGGTGGCGGGATCGCCGCTAATCTGGCTTGATGCGCGGCCCCGGGGGTCAGGCCCCCCGGGTGTCACCGGTGACGAACGAGAAGACCAAGGAACGGATTGATGACGGAAACGACCGGCCCGCTGAAGGGCCTGCGCGTGGTGGACCTGACCCGGGTGCTGGCGGGCCCCACCTGCACGCAGATGCTGGGCGACCTCGGCGCCGACGTCATCAAGATCGAGCGCCCGGAGGCCGGCGACGACACCCGCGCCTTCGCGCCGCCCTATGTGCCCAAGACCAAGGAGAGCGCCTATTTCGTCGGCGTGAACCGCAACAAGAAGTCGGTGACCATCGACATCGCCCAGGCCGAGGGCCAGGCGATCGTGCACAAGCTGCTCGAGACCGCCGACATCCTGGTCGAGAATTTTAAAGTTGGCGCGCTGGCGAAATACGGCCTCGGCTGGAACGAATTGAAAGAAAAATACCCGCGGCTGATCTACTGCTCGATCACCGGCTTCGGCCAGACCGGCCCCTATGCGCCGCGCCCCGGCTATGACGCGCTGATCCAGGCGATGGGCGGCGTCATGTCCCTCACGGGTGACCCCGAGGGCGAGCCCCAAAAAGTCGGCATCCCGGTCGCCGACCTCTTCGCCGGCCTCTACGGCACCATCGGCATCCTGGCGGCGCTGCGCCACCGCGAGGCCTCGGGCCAGGGCCAGCAGATCGACATCGGCATGCTCGACACCCATGTCGCCTGGCTGGCCAACCAGGGCATGAACTACCTGGCGACCGGCGAGAACCCGCCGCGCCTGGGCAACCAGCACCCCAACATCGTGCCCTACCAGGTCTTCCCGACCGATGACGGCTACATGGTGCTGTCGATCGGCAACGACCCCACCTTCGAGCGCTTCTGCAAGAATTTTTCCCTGCAGCACCTGCTGGAAGACGAGCGCTACGCGACCAACGCGGCGCGCGTCGGCAACCGGGCGCTGGTCACCGAGACGCTGACGGCGGTCACCAAGACGAAGACCACCAAGGTCTGGATCGAGGCGCTCGAGGCCCTGAAGATCGGCTGCGGCCCGATCAACACGCTGAAGGAAGTCTTCGCCGACCCGCATGTGGTGGCGCGCGACATGGTGGTGCGCATGCCGCATGCCTCGGGCGAGGAGGTCACCGTCATCGCCAATCCGGTGAAGCTCTCGGCCACGCCGCCGGACTACCGCCTGGCCGCGCCGGTGCTGGGCCAGCACACCGACGACGTGCTGGCGGGGCTCGGCTACGACGCCGAGGCCATCGCCGCGCTGCGCCAGGGCGGCATCGTCTGATGCGCGCGGGGGAGGGGGTGGTGACCACGTCCTTCCCCGAGCCACGCCTGGGCGCGATCCGCGTGCCGCTGCCGCCTGGCGCGCCCGCCCTGGGCGCCCGGGTCTTCGGCGCCGTCGACCTGCGCTGGGTGGAATGGGGGCCGCCGGAGGGCGCCCCGGTCCTCTGCCTGCACGGGCTGTCGCGCAATGGCCGCGACTTCGACCCGCTGGCCATGGCGCTCGCGGCCGAGGGCCGCCGCGTCCTCTGCATCGACATGCCGGGTCGCGGGCTCTCCTCCTGGCTTTCCGACCCGCGGCTCTATGCCGTGCCGACCTATGTCGCCCTGCTGCAGCCGCTGCTGCGCGAGCTGAAGAAACCTTTCGACCTGGTCGGCACCTCGATGGGCGGGCTGATCGGCCTGGGCCTGGCCAGCATCCCCGGCCAGTCGCGCCGCCGCGCCAGCCTGCGGCGCCTGGTGCTGAACGATGTCGGCGCCGCCATCCCCGGCAGCGCGCTGGCCCATATCGGCGCCTATCTGGCCGAAACCCCTGGCTTCGAGTCGCTCGAGGCGGTGGAGGCGCATCTGCGCCGCATCCATGCCGGCTTCGGCGCGCTCTCCGACGCGCAATGGCGGCACCTGGCCTGCCATTCCGCCCGCGCCCTGCCGAACGGGCGGCTCGGCCTGCACCACGACCCCGGCATCGGCCGCGCGCTGGGGCCGGCCATCGCCGATGTCAGCCTCTGGCCGCTCTGGTCCGTGCTGCGCCCGCCGGTCCTGCTGCTGCGCGGCGCCGACAGCCCGCTGCTGACCGCCGAGACCGCCGCGCGCATGGCGACCCGCCCGGGCACCACCCTGGTGACCTTCGACGGCTGTGGTCACGCCCCGGCGCTGATGGCGGCGGAGCAGATCGAGACGGTCGCCGGCTTCCTGCGATAGCGCCTGATCCCGCCCTGCGCCGCCGCAACCCGAACGGCCGAGAGCACGTTTCCCCGCCACTGCCCGCCGCCTGATGCGGCCGGCCGAGGAGACGCTCCATGATCAATCTGACGCGCCGTGCCGGGCTGATGCTGCCGCTCGGCCTGATGGCCGCCTGCGCCGCCCAGCCCGAGATGCTGCCCCCCGCCGACCCGACCGGCCGCGCCGAGCCGGAGATGCGCGCCCTGCTCGACAGCCTGCAGTCGCTGCGCGGCAAGCCGATCGAGACGCTCAGCCCGGCCGAGGCCCGGCTGCAGCCCGGCATGGCCGATGCGGTCAAGGCCCGGCTGCGCCAGCTCGGCCGCCCCGACGCGCCGCGCCCGGTCCCGGTGGTGCGCGACATCGAGATCCCCGGCCTCGGCGGCCCGATCCCGGCCCGCGTCTATATCCCGGCCGAGCCGCCCCGCGCCGGCCAGCCCGCCCGCGCCCTGATGCCGCTGATCGTCTATTTCCACGGCGGCGGCTTCGTCATCGGCTCGCTCGACGCCTATGACGCCTCGGCCCGCGCGCTCGCCCTCGAGTCCCAGGCGATCGTGGTCTCGGTCCACTACCGCCAGGCGCCGGAGCACAAGTTCCCCGCCGCCCATCAGGACGCCTATGCCGCCTATGTCTGGGCGCTGCAGAACGCGGCCCAGATGGGCGCCGACCTGTCCCGCGTCGCCGTCGTCGGCGAGAGCGCCGGCGGCAACCTGGCGATCAACGTCGCCATGGCGGCGCGCGAGTCGCGCACGCCGCTGCCGGTCGCCATGGGGCTGATCTACCCGCTGGCCGGCACCGACATGACCACGCCCTCCTACCAGGCGAATGCCATGGCCAAGCCGCTGAACGCGGCGATGATGCGCTGGTTCATGGGCCACTACACCTCGATGCCGGCCGAGGCCCAGGACACCCGCCTGAACGTCTATGGCCGCGCCGAACTCTCCGGCCTGCCCAAGGCGATCATCATCACCGCCGGCATCGATCCGCTGCAGTCGGACGGCATGCTGCTGGGCCAGCGGCTGCAGGCCAGCGGCGTGCAGGTGGTGTCGCAGGACTTCCCCGGCGTCACCCACGAGTTCTTCGGGGTGGATCCGAACCTGCTGGCCAATGCCGGCTCGGCGCAGCGCTTCATGGCGGGCGAGCTGCGCTCGGCCTTCGCGCTGCCGGCGCCGGCCGTCGTGGCGCCGGCGCGGCGCCGCTGACAGACAGCAAGGCCAGGGGAAGGAATTCCCCTGGACCCCATCTTTTTTCTGTCTGTTTTTGGAACGTGACGGCTCGAGGGAATCGCCGGGAAGCCGGAATGACGCGATCAGACAAACCGTTGGGGTGAGTTGGCTTCGCCCTTCCGAAGCCAACTCACCCTAGCGCCAGTGGCCGGGGAGCCAGGCCCAGCGGCCCTCGGCCCAGACCCAGCGGCCATGCTCCCAGACCTCGCCGCGCACCGGCCGCACCGCCCAATGGCCCGCCACCCATTCATAGGCGCGGCCATCCCACTGCCAGTGGCCGGGCTGCCAGACATAGCGCTCCGGCATCGGCGGCGGCGCCAGCACCACCTCGTGCCGCAAGGCCGGCACCGGGGGATAGGGCATCGGCGGCGCCTGCACGCAGGCGGCCAGGGCGACGGGCAATGCCAGCAACAGCGAACGACGGATCATCGGCCTCTACCTCGCCCAGGGAATGCGCTCAGCCAGCCTTCAGCAGCGCCGCGGCCTTGACCGCGAAATAGGTCAGCACGCCATCGGCGCCGGCGCGCTTGAAGCCCAGCAGGCTCTCCAGCATCGCGTTGTCGTGGTCCAGCCAGCCATTCTGCACCGCGGCCATGATCATCGCGTATTCGCCGCTGACCTGGTAGGCGAAGGTCGGCACGGCGAACTGGTCCTTCACCCGGCGGACGATGTCGAGATAGGGCATGCCCGGCTTGACCATCACCATGTCGGCGCCCTCGGCCAGGTCCAGCGCCACCTCGCGCAGCGCCTCGTCCGAATTGGCCGGGTCCATCTGATAGGTCTTCTTGTCGCCCTTCAGCGCGCCGCCCGAGCCCACCGCGTCGCGGAACGGGCCGTAGAAGGCCGAGGCATATTTGGCGGCATAGGACATGATCCGCGTGTGCAGCAGGCCCTGCCCGTCCAGCCCGCGGCGGATGGCGCCGACCCGGCCATCCATCATGTCCGACGGCGCGATCACATCGATGCCGGCGGCGGCCTGGTTCACCGCCTGGGCCACCAGGATCTCGACCGACTCGTCATTGGCGACATAGCCGTCGCGGATCACCCCGTCATGGCCGTGGTCGGTATAGGGGTCGAGCGCGACGTCGCCGACCAGACCGACCTCGGGGAACTCTTTCTTCAGGATCCGCGCGGCGCGGCACATCAGGTTTTCCGGGTTCTTCGCCTCGGTGCCCTCGGCATCCTTGGCGGAGGGCGGCGTCATCGGGAACAGGGCGATGGCCGGGATGCCCAGCGCCGCCGCCGGCGCCACATGCGCCGCCAGCCGGTCCAGCGTCACCCGCTGCACGCCGGGCATCGAGCCGACCTCGGTGGTGTTGCCCTGGCCTTCCATGATGAAGATCGGCCAGATCAGGTCGTCCACCGACAGGCGGTTCTCCGCCACCATCCGCCGGGTCCAGGCGTCATGCCGGTTGCGGCGCGGCCGGATCGTCGGGAAGGAACCCAGGGCGGCGGGGAAGGGGGCTTGCGGCATCGGCGGCTCCGGCGGTGGCGAAGCCTGGTCGGGATCGGCCAGGACGGGGGTCCCCGGCGGACAAGGCCCGGGACGGCGCTGTCAGTCCTGCCACGCCCCCCCCGCCCGAGGGAAGGGGCCGCGGCGCAGCCCAGCCGCCCGAACCCCCGATGGCGCCCCGGATTGCCGCGATTTCAGCAGCGCCGCGGCGGCGCCGGTGCCACGCTCGCGCCATGCCGATCCTGCTCCGCCTGCTGGCGCTGGCCATGGTCTTCCTGCCCCTGGCCCTCCTGCCCTGGGCGGCCCAGGCGGTGAGCCTCGACCCGCGCCCGGTCACCTTGCCGGGCCCGGACGGCCTGGCGCTGCAGGCGCTGCTGCTGCTGCCCGAAGCCACTGTGCCCGGCATCCCGGTCATCGCCCTGCATGGCTGCGCCGGGCTGGCGGCGCGCGACGGCAGCATCCGCCTCGGCGCGCGGGAACGCGACTGGGCCACCCGGCTGCTGGCCGCCGGCCATCCGGTGCTGTTCCCCGAGAGCTTCCTCAGCCGCGGCCTGGGCACCGCCTGCGGCGTCACCGACTTCCCGGCCGGCGGGGCGGTGCGCGGTGGCGATGCCCTGGCCGCGGCGGCCTGGGCGCAGGCGCAGCCCTGGGCGGCGCCGGGCGGGGCGCTGCTGCTCGGCTGGTCGCATGGCGGCACCACCGTGCTGGCCGCGGCCGCCACGGCGCCGCCCGGGCTGCTGCGCGGCGGCGTCGCCTTCTATCCCGGCTGCGGCCCCTCGCGCCGGGCGCGCACCGAGGCGCAGGTGCCGCTGCTGCTCCTGCTCGGCGCCCGCGACGACTGGACGCCGCCGGCCCCCTGCCGCGGCTGGGCGGCGATGCAGGCTGCCGGGCGGGTGGAGCTCGAGGAGTTCCCGACGGCAGGGCATGGCTTCGACGCGCCGGGGAATGCGCCGCCCCGTGCCCGCGACCTGCCGGACGGGCGGCGGGTCACCGCCGGGGCGGACCCGGCAGCGCGGGCCGTGGCCATTCCGCGGGCGATGGCCTTCTTCGAGCAGCTGTCGCGGTAGAAGGGGCCGGCCAGGCGCGTGTCGCGTGCAGCACCGTCAGCGCCGCGATCTCGTCGCCTGACATCCGACAAACCACGACGAAGGCTGTGCCGGCGACCACCGGCTGGCGCGTGCCTTCACGCCTTCCGGGGCGGCGACGCGCCGGCAGCTGCATCAGCCCGTCGATGGCCGCGCGCAGCCGGGCCAGCACGGCATTGGCGGCTGCCGGGTTGTCTGCGCCGATATGGTCCCGCACCTGCCGCAGATCGCCCGAAGGCGAGCCGCGTGTCGCGGAGGGTCACCGGCGGGGCGTCGCGAAGACCGCCTCGATCTCGGATTGCTTGGCAAAATCGCCCGCCTCGGCCTGGCGCAGCCCCTGCTCGATCCGGGCCAGTCGCCAGCGATGCAGCGACAGACAGGCCTCGACCGCTGCCGTCACCAGGGCGCCGCGGTCGGGCTCCAGCCTCTCGGCCAGCCGGTCCAGCTCGGCGCGCTGCCCGGCGCGCCGCTGGACGGTGATGGTCTGCTCCGCCAGGGCGGTGGCCCTCCGCGAAACCTGCCGGGCTACAGGCCAGCTGCGGCGGCGAAGCACGGCCTCGACGCCGTGCCAGAGCGGCCCCGCTCACGCCCAGTTCACCCAGCCCTCCCGCAACCATTCCCCCCTCGCGGACCCGACCTGCGCCCAAGCCGTGGGGGTCTGAGTTCCACCGATCAACAAGGCGTGGTAACGGGGGCGCCATGAACCCGGCCGAAACCCCCATCGCCCTCGGCGCCGACCATGCCGGCGTCGCCCTCAAGGACAGCCTGCGTGCCGCCCTGGAGGCGGCCGGGCATCCGGTGCTCGATTTCGGCGCGCATAGCGGCGAGAGCTGCGACTACGCCGATTTCGCCCATCCGGTCGCCGAGGCCCTGACCACCGGCCAGGCCCGCTTCGGCGTGCTGGTCTGCGGCAGCGGCATCGGCATGGCGATCACCGCCAACCGGCATCCGGCGGTCCGCGCCGTGGTGGTGCACAACACCACCGAGGCCCGGCTGACCCGCGCGCACAACGATGCCAACATCGCCTGCTTCGGGGCCCGCACCATCGGCGTGGAAGTGGTGCTCGACGCGCTGTCCACCTTCCTCGCGACCCCTTATGAAGGCGGCCGGCACGATCGCCGCATCGCCAAGATGACGCCGCCTGCCTTGTCCGGCGCCCGGCCCCAGGAGGTCTGATCCGATGAACGAGCTGTCCCCCGCGCATCTCGCCGCCCGTTTCTTCGCCGCCCCCCTCGACGAGGCGGATGCCGATATCGCGAAGCTGATCGGCCAGGAGCTGGTCCGCCAGCAGGACGGCATCGAGCTGATCGCCTCCGAGAACATCGTCTCCCGCGCGGTGCTGGAGGCCCAGGGCTCGATCCTGACCAACAAGTACGCCGAGGGCCTGCCGGGCAAGCGCTACTACGGCGGCTGCGAGTTCGTCGACGAGATCGAGACGCTCGCCATCGAGCGCGCCAAGGCGCTGTTCGGCGCGGCCTATGCCAATGTCCAGCCGCATTCCGGCGCCCAGGCCAACCAGGCGGTGTTCTTCGCCCTGATGCAGCCGGGCGACACCTTCATGGGCCTGGACCTGGCCGCCGGCGGCCACCTGACGCATGGCTCGCCCGCCAACCAGTCGGGCAAGTGGTTCAAGGTCGCCCCCTACACCGTCGACCGCGACACCGGCGTGATCGACATGGAGGAAGTGGCCCGCATCGCCCGCGAGAGCCGCCCCAAGGTCATCGTCGCCGGCGGTTCTGCTTACTCGCGCGCCTGGGATTTCGCCCGCTTCCGCGCCATCGCGGACGAGGTCGGCGCCTTCTTCATGGTCGACATGGCCCATTTCGCGGGTCTCGTCGCCGGTGGCGCGCATGAGAGCCCGGTGCCGCACGCCCATGTCACCACCACGACCACCCACAAGACTCTCCGTGGCCCGCGGGGCGGCATGATCCTGACCAACGACGAGGCCCTGGCCAAGAAGATCAACTCGGCGGTCTTCCCGGGCCTGCAGGGCGGCCCGCTGGAGCATGTCATCGCCGCCAAGGCGGTCGCCTTCGGCGAGGCGCTGCGCCCCGACTTCCGCGCCTATGCCCACCAGGTGGTCGCCAACGCCAAGGCGCTGGCCGAGGAGCTGATCGCCCAGGGTGCCGGCATCGTCACCGGCGGCACCGACAACCACCTGATGCTGGTCGACCTGCGCCCGCTGAACCTGACCGGCAAGGCGGCCGAGGCGGCGCTGGGCCGCGCCCACCTGACCTGCAACAAGAACGCCATCCCCTTCGACCCGGCCAAGCCCTTCGTCACCTCGGGCATCCGCCTGGGCACGCCGGCCGGCACCACCCGGGGCCTGGGCGAGGCAGAGTTCCGCCAGATCGGGCGGATGATCGGCCGCGTCCTGCTCGGCCTGTCGCGCGCCAACGACCCCGAGGGCAATGCCGCCGTGGAGGCCGAGGTGGCCGCCGAGGTGCATGCCCTCTGCGACCGCTTCCCGATCTACCGGGCCTGAACGGGCCAGGTCGGGGAAGCCCCGGATGCGCTGTCCCTTCTGCGGCAGCGAGGACACCCAGGTGAAGGACAGCCGCCCCGCCGATGACGGGGCGGCGATCCGCCGCCGGCGGTCCTGCCCTTCCTGCGGCGCCCGCTTCACCACCTTCGAGCGGGTGACGCTGCGCGAGCTGACGGTGGTCAAGTCCGACCAGCGCCGCGTGCCCTTCGACCGCGACAAGCTCGCCCGCTCGATCCGCATCGCGCTGCGCAAGCGGCCGGTGGACGAGGACCGGGTGGAGCGCATCGTCACCGGCATCCAGCGCCGCCTGGAAGCCGAGGGCGAGAGCGAGATCACCAGCCGCACCATCGGCGAGATGGTGATGGATACCTTGAAGGAACTGGACCAGGTGGCCTATGTGCGCTTCGCCTCGGTCTATCGGAACTTCGGTGAAGCCAGCGATTTCAAGGCTTTCCTGGGCTCCCTCGATTTCGGCAACGACCAGGACAAAGGCTGAGCTCAGCGTGGTCAAGCTTTCCCATCCGGCGGCCCTGTCCGCCGGGGTTTCTGCCGTGGCCCTGGCCTCGGTGCGTGCCGAAGCCGGTCTGGTCATCCGTCCCGCGACCTTTGTGGACCGCCCGGCGCTGGCCGAGCTGGCCGCGGCGGCCTTCGCGCAAGGAGCGGCGGCGCTGCTGCCGGCGGGTCTCCGCCGCATGGCCGATGCCGCCCGCTTCACCGCCCTCTTCGCCGAGGCCGAGGCGGCGGGCGCCACCCTGCTGCTGGCCGAGCGCGACGGCCGGGCGCTGGGCTGCGTCCTGGCCGAGCCGGCCCCGGCCGAGCCGGGTGCCGCCGCCCGGCTGACCGGCCTCTGGGTTTTCCCCGGCGTCACCGGGCAGGGCATCGGCTCCGCCTTGCTGCGCGCGCTGGAGGAGCTCATGGCTTCCGCCGGCGCCGGGTCGCTGCGCGTCCGCGTGCCCAGCGGGCATCTGCGCGCGCTCGGCCTGTTCCGCCGCCGCGGCTATGCCATGCAGGCCGCCGGCCGCCGCACCGAGCCGGTGCTGCAGGTCACCCTGCCGCACAGCGTGCTGGCCAAGCCGCTGCTGACCCAGCCCCTCTTGAACCAACACGTCCTCGACGCGGCATGACAGCGCTGCCAGGGATTTCCCGGGCCACCCCCGATCCGGTCCAGGACGCGGCGTTCATGCGCGCCGCCCTGGCCCTGGCCGCGCGGGGCCTGGGCAATACCTGGCCGAACCCTTCGGTCGGCTGCGTCATCACTCGTGACGGCGCCGTGGTCGGCCGCGGCTGGACCGCCCCCGGCGGCCGCCCGCATGCCGAGACCGAGGCGCTGAAGCGGGCCGGCCATGCCGCCCGCGGCGCCACCGCCTATGTCACCCTCGAGCCCTGCTGCCATTGGGGCCGCACCCCGCCCTGCACCGACGCGCTGATCGCCGCCGGCGTGGCCCGGGTGGTGGTGGCCATGCGCGACCCCGACCCCCGGGTCGATGGCGGCGGCCTGGAGAAGCTGCGCGCCGCCGGCGTCAGCGTCTCGGTGGGGCTGCTGGAGGCCGAGGCGCGCGCCATCAATGCCGGCTTCGTCAAGGTCGCCACCCGCAACCTGCCTCTGGTCACGCTGAAGCTGGCCTCCACGCTGGACGGCCGCATCGCGACGCGGACCGGCGAGAGCCAGTGGATCACCGGCCCCGCCGCCCGCCGCACGGCGCATGCGCTGCGCGGCCGGCATGACGCGGTGCTCGTCGGCAGCGGCACCGTGCTGGCCGACGATCCCGAGCTTTCTTGTCGTATTCCCGGCTTCGCCCGCGTCCCCACGGTGCGCGTCGTCGCCGATGCCCGGCTGCGCATGCCCGCGACCGCCCGGATGCTGCGGGAAGGCGAGGGCGCGGTTTGGATCGCGACCCGCCCGGGCCATCCGGAGGCCGCGCTGGCCCCGCTGCGCGAGGCCGGCGCCACCCTCATCGAGGTGCCGCCCGACGCCGCGGCGGGGCAGGGGCTCGATGCCGGCGCCCTGCTGCGCGCGCTCGCCGCCCGTGGCCTGACCCGGATCCTGGCCGAAGGCGGCGCGGGCCTGGCCGCCGCGCTGCTCCGCGATGCCGGCCTGGTCGACCGCCTGGCCTGGTTCCATGCCCCCGCCGTGATCGGCGGCGATGGCCGACCCGCGCTGGACGCCTTGCCGCTGGAGCTTTTGTCGGCCATGCCCAGATATCGCCGCACCAGCCTGGCTCTGCCGGGCCCCGACCTGCTCAGCGAATTCGAGGCTGCCTGACATGTTCACCGGGATCATCACCGCCACCGGCACCGTCGCCGGCATCGAGCCGATCGGCGAAGGCCACGACATGCGCCTGGCGCTGGCCACGCCGCAGGGCTGGCTGGCCGGGGCCGAGATCGGCGCCTCCATCGCCTGCTCGGGCTGCTGCCTGACGGTAGTCACGCTGGAGGAGAACCGCTTCACCGTCGAGGTCTCCGCCGAGACGCTGAGCAAGACCACCCTCGACCAGTGGCGCCAGGGCAGCAGCATCAACCTCGAGCGCGCGCTGAAGATGGGCGACGAGATGGGTGGCCATGTCGTCTCCGGCCATGTCGACGGCGTCGCCGAGCTTCTTTCGGCGACCCATGAGAATGGGTCGCTCCGCTGCCGCTTCCGCCTGCCGGCCGAGCTGGCGCGCTTCGTCGCCCAGAAGGGCTCGATCACCATCGAGGGCGTCTCGCTGACGGTGAACGAGGTCGAGGGGCTGGATTTTGGCGTCAACCTGATCCCCCATACCGCCGCGGTGACCACCCTCGGCGCGCTGGCCCCCGGCCACCGGGTGAATATCGAGATCGACATGCTGGCGCGCTATGTCGCCCGGCTGCGGGAGTTCAACGCATGACCGTCCACACGCAGCAGACCTCCTTCGCCGAGTTCATCAGCCCCACCGAGGAGCTGCTGGAGGAGGCCCGCCGCGGCCGCATGTTCATCCTGGTCGATGACGAGGACCGCGAGAACGAGGGCGACCTGGTCATCCCCGCGCAATTCGCGACGCCCGACGCCATCAACTTCATGGCCCGCCATGCCCGCGGCCTGATCTGCCTGGCCATGGCCAAGCCGCGGGTCGAGCAGCTGGGCCTGCCGCTGATGGCGCAGAGCAACGGCACCCGGCACCAGACCGCCTTCACCGTCTCGATCGAGGCGCGCGAAGGGGTGACCACCGGCATCTCGGCCGCCGACCGCGCCCGCACCGTCGCCGTCGCCATCAACCCCGAGGCGCGGCGCGAGGACATCGTCACCCCCGGCCATGTCTTCCCGCTGGTGGCGCGCGAGGGCGGCACCCTGGTCCGCGCCGGCCATACCGAGGCCGCCGTCGACTTCGCGCGCCTGGCCGGCCTGAACCCCGCCGGCGTGATCTGCGAGATCATGAATGACGACGGCACCATGGCCCGCATGCCGGACCTGGTGGCCTTCGCCCAGCACCACGGCCTGAAGCTCGGCACCATCGCCGACCTGATCGGCCACCGCCGCCGCACCGAGCGCCTGGTCAAGCGCGTCGAGGATTCCCGCCTGGCCGACCTGCCGGGCGGCGAATGGCGCGTCGTCGTCTATGCCAACACCCTGGAATACGGCGAGCATGTCGCCCTGGTGAAGGGCGACCTGGCCCGGCCGGGCCCGGTGCCGGTGCGCATGCATGCGGTGAACCTCTTCACCGACATCGTCGGCACCAGCGGCACCAGCGAGCTGCACCGCGCCATGGCCGCCATCAACGAGCTGGGCCGCGGCGTCGTCGTGCTGATCCGCGACGTCAAGCCGACCTCGCTGTCCGACCGGCTGCGCGCCGTCCGCGCCCGCGGCCCCGGCTTCGAGCTGCGCGACTACGGCATCGGCGCCCAGATCCTGGCCGATCTGGGCGTGCGTGAGATGATGCTGCTGACCAACCACCCCAAGGCCATTGTCGGGCTGGAAGGCTACGGGCTGACCGTGGTCGAGACCCGCCCCATCGAGGAAGGCGCCGAATGAGCACCGCCGACGCGCCGGAACGCGCCGTCCCCACCATCCCCGGACGCCCGCCGCGCATCCTGCTGATCCAGGCCCCCTATTACGAGGCCGTCGTCGGCGGCATGCGCCGCGGCGCCGAGAAGCTGCTGACCCAGATCGGCGCCAGCATGGACGTCGTCGACGTCGCCGGCGCCTATGAGCTGCCGGCGGCGCTGCGCATGGCGATCCGCCGCTCGGCCGAGCCCGGCACCATCACCTGGGACGGTTTTCTCCTCCTCGGCTGCGTGGTGAAGGGCGAGACCGACCACTACCAGTTCATCTGCGATGCCGTCTGCCAGGGCGTCATGGACATCAGCGGCGAGACCGGCGTGCCGCTGGGCTTCGGCCTGCTGACCGTCGAGAACCTGGCCCAGGCCGAGGCCCGCAGCGCCGACGACCACCACAACAAGGGTGGCGAGGCCGTGCAGGCCGTGCTGCAGCAGATCATCCTGGCCCGCCGCTGGGGGCTGGCATGAGCGACACCCCGAAGGGCGCGGCGAAGAAGCCTGTGGTCGCCGGGCGTCCGCGCACCGGCTCCCGCGTCGCCGCCATCCAGGCGCTGTTCCAGTCCGACATCAACGGCGAAGCCGCCGAGACCGTGCTGGACCAGTTCATCCGCTACCGCATCGGCCCCGATGCCGGCGGCTTCGAGGATGGCCGCGTGCCGCTGGCCGACGTGCCGCTCTTCACCAAGGTGGTGCGCGGCGTCGCCACCCAGGGCGAGGCGCTGGACGCCATCCTGCAGGGCCACCTGCAAGGCGACTGGACCGTGCCGCGCCTCGATCCCGTGCTGCGCGCCCTGCTGCGCTCGGCCGCCTACGAGCTGTCGGCCGGCACCGAGCCGCCGGCCCGCGTCGTCATCAACGAATACATGGACATCGCCCACGGCTTCTTCTCGGGGGAAGAGCCGCGCTTCGCCAATGGCGTGCTGGATGCCATGGCGCGGTCGCTGCGGGCGGCCGAGTTCCAGAAGTAAAAGCAAGGCTGGGGGAATGAATTCCCCCAGACCCCCTTCTTTTTTCTGTCATTCAAGGCAGGGTGCGCATGAACATGACGCTGCCCGCCGAATTCTCCCTCATCGCACGACACTTCAAGCCGCTCGCCGCCCCAGGCAGCCTCGGCCTCACCGACGACGCGGCGCTGCTGACGCCGCCCCAGGGGCGTGAGCTCGTCCTCGCGGCCGACGCCATGGTCGCCGGCGTCCACTTCCTGCCCGACGACCCGCCCGAGACCATCGGCCGCAAGCTGCTGCGCACCAACCTCTCCGACCTCGCCGCCATGGGCGCCACCCCGCTCGCCTACCTGCTGACCGTCGGCCTGCCGCGCGGCACCCCCGACGCCTGGATCGCGGCCTTCGCCGCCGGCCTCGCCGAGGACCAACGGGAATTTGGCCTCGGCGTGCTCGGCGGCGACACCGTCTCGACCCCCGGGCCCGTCCACCTGTCGCTGACCATCCTCGGCCACCTCGCCCCCGGCACCGCGCTGCGCCGCAACGGCGCCCGCCCGGGCGACGAGCTCTGGGTCTCGGGCAGCATCGGCGACGGCTATCTGGGCCTGGCCGTGCTGCAGCACCGCCTGCCGATGGACGGCTTCCTCGCCGATCGCTACCGCCTGCCGCAGCCGCGCCTGGCGCTGGGCCAGGCGCTGGTCGGCCTGGCCCATGCGGCGATGGATGTCTCCGACGGGCTGCTGCAGGACCTCGGCCATCTTTGCCGCGCCAGCGGCTGCGCCGCCCGCATCGAGGCCGCCGCCGTCCCGCTCTCGCCCCCCGCCGCGGCGCTGGTCGCGGCCGACCCGGCGCTGCGCCAGAAGCTGATCACCGGCGGCGACGACTACGAGCTGCTCTTCGCCGCCCCGCCCGGCGCCGCGCCGGAGATCGAGGCCCGCGCCCGTGCCGCCGGCGTGGCGGTGACGCGCATCGGCAGGTTCGGGGCGGGCGAGGCGCAGGTGAGCGTGATCGACGACTCCGGCGCGGCGCTCCCGCCCGGACAGGGGGGATGGAGCCACTTTTGATGGGTATCGACACACCGGCCCCGGCCGTGGCCGCCATGAAGAAGAATGTCTTCCTGCTGTTCCTCTGCCAGGCGCTGATGCATGCCTCGGTGGTGGGGCAGGTCACCATGTCGGCGCTGATCGGCCACAGCCTGGCCAGCGACAAGGCGCTGGCGACCCTGCCCATGGCGCTGCAGATGGCGGCCACCATGGCGGCCTCGATCCCCGCCGGGCTGATCTTCGCCCGGCTCGGCCGCAAGCCGGGCTTCGTGCTCGGCGCGGTCGGCGCCTGCCTGGGCAGCCTGACCTTCGCCCTCGGCATCTGGCAGGGCAGCTTCTTTATCTATTGCCTGGGCGCGGTGCCGGCGGGCCTCGGCTTCGGCATCTCCCAGCACTACCGCTTCGCCGCCGCCGAGGTCGCCACCCCCGACTACCGCCCCCGCGCCGTGTCGCTGGTGATGGCCGGCGGCGTGCTCTCGGCCATCTTCGGCCCCGAGCTGGTCAAGCACTCGCGCGAGAGCCTGGCGCCCTTCCTGTTCCTCGGCACCTACCTGGTCCTCGCCGTGCTGCCGCTGATCTGCCTGGCCCTGCTGTCGATGGCCAGGCTGCCGCCCGCACCGCCGCGCCCCAGGGTGGCCACCCCGCTGGCCGGCATCATCACCCGCCCGGCCTTCCTGACCGCGGCCATCACCGGCGCCATGGCCTATGGCACCATGAACCTGGTGATGACCTCGACGCCGCTGGAAATGCAGCTTTGCGGCTTCGGCATCGCCGCCAGCGCCACCGTCATCCAGATGCACGCGGTGTCGATGTTCGCCCCGGGCTTCGTCACCGGCCGGCTGATCGCCCGCTTCGGCGTGCGCCGCATCATCACGGTGGGCGCCCTGCTGAACCTGGGCTGCGTCGCCGTGGGCCTGGCCGGCAACGGCTTCGCCCATTTCGGCGCGGCGCTGATGCTGCTGGGCGTGGGCTGGAACTTCATGTTCGTCGGCGCCACCAGCCTGCTGGCCGAGGCGCACCGCCCGGAAGAACGCGTCCGCGCCCAGGCCGCCAACGACTTCATCGTCTTCGGCACCGTGGCCTGCACCGCCTTCGCCTCGGGCGCCATCCACGCCCAGGCCGGCTGGGTGGCGCTCAACCTGCTGCTGCTGCCAGCCGTCGCGGTCGCGCTGGTGCTGATGGTGCTGCAGGGGCGGCGGGTGAAGCTGGCCTGAAGGGCAGGGAAGGGCAGGGGAATGAATTCCCCCACGCAAACGTATATGTTTGCGCCCTTCTTCTTTCTGATCACCGGCCGTTCGGGGAGTTGCGCCTCACCGGTGCCGTCGCCAGGGCATCACGGCGGGACGCCGTTTTCATACAAGAACAGCGCGACCTCAAAGGTCGCGCTGCGGTTCGGTGCCGTGTCCCGCGTGGCCAAGGCCGCGCGGCAGCACTGACAGAAAAAAGCAGGGGTCCAGGGGAATTCATTCCCCTGGCCTGCCTCTGTCTTCTCTTGGATCTGGCTTCCCTTACCGCCCCGGCCCGCCGCCCGGCCCGGAATCCTGCGACGTCAGGCCACCGGCGCCGACGCGGCCGATATTGCCGAACAGGGCCTGCATGACGGTGCGGTCGGTGCCCGGGACCGGCGTCGTGCGGTCGACCATGCCGACATCGCTGCGCATGTCGCCTTCGCCCAGTTCCTTCACCTGGCGCAGGGTGCCGCCGTCGTCGAAGGTCATCACCACCACGCGCTGGTTTTCCACCGCGCCATGGCTGGCCGGGCGCAGCCGGGTGGTCGCGCTGATATAGTACCAGTGGTTGCGGTCGAAGGTGCCGGTGGCGCTGGGCGGGCCCAGCAGCGCCTGCACGTCGGCCTGGGTCTGCACGCCCGGCGACAGCTGGGCCAGCAGGTCGGGATCGGCCTTGTTGCCGCGTTGCACCGGCGGCGCCTCGAAGATAGAGCAGCCGGCGGCGGGCAGGGCCAGGGCGAGCGCGAGCAGCGCCGCCCGGGCGCGCAGGCGCGGTTGCCGGCGGGACATGTCGCTGCTGGGGGTGTCGCTGGTCACGGGCGCCCAAATTCCTCTTGGCCAGGCCCCGCGCAGCGTCGGATTGACCGGCGCGGGGATGCAGTCCATCTGCATGCCCGATTGCCACCGCCCCGCACCGGGGTCAACCGGCGCCTGCATGCGCCGCCATTGGGGAGCCGTTCCGACCATGGCCTTGTTCGGCCTGTTTCGCCGCCGCCCGCATGAACGGCAGGGCTTCGAGCTCTATGGCGCCGCGGTGCGCGCGGCCCGCCACCCGGCCTTCTTCGAGCGGCTGGGCGTGCCGGACACGCTGGACGGGCGCTTCGACCTGATCGGCCTGCAGGTGGCGCTGCTGATCCGCCGGCTGCACCGCGACGCCGACCCGCGCGGCGCGGCTTTGGCCCAGGCCGTCTTCGACGCCATGTTCGCCGACATGGATTTCAACCTGCGCGAGATGGGGGTGGGCGACATGTCCATCGCCCGCCGGGTGAAGGCCATGTGGGAGGCCTTCCACGGCCGCGCCCAGGCCTATGAGGCGCCGCTGCAGGCCGGCGACCGCGCGGCCCTGGCCGCGGCGCTGGCCCGCAATGTCTGGCGCGGCGGGCTGGCCGGGGACGCGCCCGGCCCGGCGGGCCTGGCGGCGCTGGCCTTCGCCACCGACGCCCTGCTGGCGCAGCAGCCGATGTCTCTCTTTCTGGGGGGCGAGGCGCGCTTCGCGGCCCCCGAGGAACCCCCTGAGGAATCCCCCGAGGAACTGCCCGCATGACCCCCGAGACGGTCCTGGAATTCTCCCGCACCCTGCCCTGGGGCGCCATCGGCCCCGAGGGGCGCCGTCAGGCCTGGACCGCGACCGCGGCCGAATGCGCGGCGCTGGCGCAGCGCTTCGCCATCCCGGCGATCCACGACTTCGCGGTGACGCTGCAGCTGGAGCATGAGCGCGGCGGCACCATCCGCTGCCGTGGCCGGCTGGTGGCCCATGTGGTGCAGATTTGCGTGGTCACCCTCGACCCGGTGGAGCAGGTGGTGGACGAGGCGGTCGACCTGCGCTTCCTGCCGCCCGGGCGCGAGGCCACCGACGATCCGGAGGGGCCGGACGAGATCGAGACCGAGCGCGGCAGCATCGAGCTCGGCGAGCCGCTGGCCGAGCAGTTCTCCCTGGCGCTCGACCCCTATCCCCGCGCCCCGGGCGCGGCCCTGCCGGAGATGGACGCGGAGGAGGATGAGGCCCCGGAGGCGGAAGCGCCGGCCCGGCCCAACCCCTTCGCCGTGCTCAAAGGCGGGCGGAAATAGCCCCCGGCCGCGGCTTCCCGGCGCCGCGGCAGGGCGCGCCGGTCAAGCCTCCGTTGCCATTGAGACAAAGACATCGTTAACCCTTTCAAGCCTGTCCACCGGCGCGTAACAACGGTGTATCAAGACTGGCGGGGGCGGACGGCCCCCTGTAATGGAGGCCTCATGCGCCGCAGAGACCTGTCCGCTTTGCTGATCGCCCTCGGCCTGCCGGTCGTGGCAGGGCCCGCCTTCGCCGCGGCGCCGCTGCCGGGGGCCCCGGCCCAGCCGAGCTGGGAAGCGCTGCTGCGGCTGGCCGCCCGGCTGCGCGCGCTGGATGCGGATGGCCTGACGCCCCGCTACTACGACATCCCCGAGGATGCCCGCGCCGCTGCCGATCCGAACGGCTATGTCGCGGCGCTCTATGTCGCTGCCCTGGCGGCGATGACCGACCTGCTGCAGGGCCGGGTGCAGGAGGTGGCGGGCCGTCCCGATATCCGCCGCGACCTGACCGCCCAGCCGTTCGCGCCATGGCAGGCCGCGCTCTATGGCAGCCCGGAGCCGGCCACGGTGATCGAGCGCGCCGCGCTGCTGCCGCCCGACATGCCGGCGCTGCGCCTGGCGCTTCAGGCCGCCCGCGCCCGGGTCGAGGCCGGCGGCTGGCCGACGATTCCCGCCGGCGTCGGCACGCTGGATCCGGGGATGGAGGATGCCGTCCGCATCCCCGCCCTGCGCGCCCGCATCGCCGCCGATGACGCCGAGCTCTCCGCCGCCATGGCCGCAGCGCCCGAGATGGCGCCGGCACCGCTCTATGACGCGCCGCTGGAGGCCGCGATCCGCCGCTGGCAGACCGCCAATGCGCTGGAATCCGATGGCCGCGTCGGCCCCGCCACGCAGCGCCTGCTGAACCGCCCGGCCGAATCCTGGCTCGGCCAGATCCGCGTGGCGATGGACCTGCGCCGCGGCCAGGGCGCGCCGCCGCCGGGCCGTCGCATCGAGGTCAATATCCCCGAATATCGCCTGCGGGTGATGGAGGGCAGCCGCCAGACCATGACCATGGCGGTGGTGGTGGGCAAGCAGGCGCGCGCCACGCCGCCGCTGAACGTCCGCATGACCGCGGTGCAGTTCAACCCGCCCTGGGGCGTGCCCGAGCGCAATGCGCGCGAGGACCTGCTGCCGAAGTTCCGCCGCGACCCCCGCGCCATGATGGAGAAGGGCTTCCGGCTGTTCACCACCGTGGGTGGCGAGCGGGTCGAGGTCGACCCGACCACCATCGACTGGTCCAGCCTGAACGCCCGCAATTTTCCCTACTACGTCCGGCAGGATGCCAGCGATGTCAGCGCGCTGGGGCGGCTGAAATTCGTCATGCCGAATGGCGACGACATCTATCTGCACGACACGCCGGACCGCCACCTGTTCAGCCGCGCCGACCGCGCGCTGTCCTCGGGCTGCATCCGCCTGGCGCAGCCGATGGAGCTGCTGGACATCGTGCTCGACGGCGTGCCCGGCTGGGACCGGCCGCGGGCGCAGCGCGCGCTGGACAGCCGGCAGACCAGCTTCGTCGGCCTGCCGCGCACCATCCCGGTGCGGCTGGCCTATAATTCCGTCGTGGTGGAGCAGGGCCGCGTCCGCATCCACCAGGATATCTACGGGCTGGACGCCGCCTATCAGCGCCTGCTCGACCAGCGCCGCCCGGTGCCGGCGGTGGCGCCCTCGATCACCGGCAACACGCCCGTCGCGCGCAGCACGCCCCGCCCCGAGGCGGCCCGGCCGCAGCCGCAGCCGGCCCGTGCCGCCGCGCCGACGCCGGTGCGCGCCGAGGGCAGCTCCGCCCGCGCCCAGGCGACCCCCATGGCCACACCGAGTACGACGATCGAGTGATGTTGTTCCGACGCTTCGCTGCCCCCCGCCACGCTGTTCCGCGTCACGCCACCGGCGACTGCCCCTGCTGCGACCCGGCCATGGCCGGGCGGCGGGAGGTGATCGCCGCCGGGCTCGGCTTGCTGGCCTGCGCGGCCCTGCCGGGGTCGGCGAAGGCCGTCACCCTGCCGCCGGTGCGCAGCATCAAGGTCGAGCGCAGCTATACCGAGGACAGCTTCGACGGCGTCTATTTCCGCGACGGCCGCTATGACCGCGAGGCGCTGCACAAGCTGGACCTGGTGTTCCGCGACCTGTCGGCCTCCGAGGTGACGCCGATGGACCCGCGGCTGTTCGACGTGCTCAGCGCGGTGGCCGGCCGGCTGGAGGCCTCCGAGGCCTTCGTCATCTCCAGCGGCTACCGCACGCCGGAGCATAATGCGCGCAATGTCCGCCGCTCCGGCGGGGCGTCGACGGTGTCGCTGCATATGTCGGGGATGGCGGCGGATTTCCGCCTGCCGGGTAGAGACCCCTATGGCGTGGCGCGGACGGCGGCGCAGATGCAGGTGGGCGGCGTCGGCCTCTACCGCCGCGAGGGTTTCGTCCATCTCGACTGCGGGCCGCCGCGGCGCTGGTGAAGAAAAGGGGCCTTTCGGCCCCTTTTTCATGCCGCCAGCTCGACCAGCGCGGCTGCCAGCACCCGCGCGCCTTTCGCCAGCTGCTCCGGCGTCGAATATTCCGACGGGTGGTGGCTGACCCCATCCCGGCAGGGGATGAAGATCATCCCGCTGGGGCAGAGCGGCACCAGGAACTGCGCGTCGTGGAAGGCGCCCGAGGGCATGCGCAGCGGCTTCAGCCCCTGGGCCAGCGCGGCGCGTTCCACCGCGCCCGGCACCTCCGGCTGGAACTCCACGGGCAATGCAAAAAAGCGCTCGGTCACCGTGGCGCGGCAGGAGCTCAGCGCCGCCTGGATGACGCCGGGGATGGCGGCGCCGCGGGCCAGCAGCACCGCCGCGTCCGGGTGGCGGAAGTCGATGGTGAAGCGGGCCCGGTCGGCCACCGTGTTCGAGGAATTCGGAAACACCTCGACCTTGCCCACAGTGAAGCGCAGCACGTCGGCCGGGTCCTGCATCAGCTGGTTCAGCGCAGTGATGGCGCGCACCATGTCCTGCACCGCATCCTGGCGCTGCGACAGCGGGGTGGTGCCGGCATGGTCGGTCTTGCCCTCGATCTCGACCAGGAACCAGCGGCTGCCCTGGATGCCGGTGACCACGCCGATATCCAGCCCACCCGCCTCCAGCCGCGGCCCCTGCTCGATATGCGCCTCGACATAGGCATGCGGGCGAAAGGCGCCGAGCGGGCGGCGCGGCAGGTCGGATTCAAGCGCCAGATGCTCGTCCAGCGCGGCGCGGAAGGGGATGCCGTCGGGGTCGACCACCGCGTCCCAGCTGTCCGGCTTGGCGAAGCCGGACCAGGCCATGCTGCCCATGCAGCCGGGGGCGTAGCGGCCGCCTTCCTCGTTGGTCCAGGCCACCACCTCGATCGGGCGGCGGGTGGCGATGCCGGCCTCGCGGATCGCCTGCACCGCCTCCAGCGCCGCCAGCACGCCCCAGATGCCGTCGAAGCGGCCGCCATTGGGCTGGCTGTCCATGTGGCTGCCGGTCAGCACCGGCGCGGCCTCCGGCTCTGTGCCTTCGTGGCGAAGGAACAGGTTGCCCAATTCGTCGGTGGCGACGGTCAGGCCCAGCCCTTCGGCCCAGCCGATGAGGAGGCGGCGCGCCTCGCGGTCCAGCGGCGACAGGCAGGGGCGGTTGACCCCCCGATCTTCTGCTGTGGGGCCGGGGATGGCGCCGAGCCGTGCCATCTGCATCAACCGGTCCCATTGCCGCGCCTGGTCCACCGCCGCGATCAGGTTCGGTGCCACGCTGTCGCTCATCATCGCCTCGCCGTTTCTCCCCGGTATTCCTGACAGGCGGGGCGCGAAAGGCAACGGGGGGTGGCCGCTTGACCCCCCATGCCCCGCGTGCTGAGAAAGGCGGGCGAGGCCACGTCCTCCCCCCACACGGGTCGAAGTCCGGGACGGCCCGGCGGTTCTTCTGCAAGGAGGCCGCCATGGCCTGGATTCTGCTGGCCGTCGCCGGGTTGTTCGAGGTCGTCTGGGCCTTCACCATGAAGCAGTCCGAAGGCTTCACCCGGCTCTGGCCCACCATCGTCACCTTCGCCGCCATGCTGGTCAGCTTCGGCCTGCTGTCCTGGTCGATGCGGGTGCTGCCGCTGGGCACCGCCTATACCATCTGGACCGGCATCGGCGCGGTCGGCGCCTTCACCGTGGGCGTCCTGTTCCTCGGCGAGGCGCTGACGCCGCTGCGGGTGCTGGCGGCGCTGCTGATCGTCGGCGGGCTGGTGCTGATGAAGCTGTCCAGCCCGCAGTAATGTTCGTCAGTCGGGACAGTCGACCTCGCGCAGCCTGCCCCCTTCGATGCGCAGGAAGCGGGTGCCGAGGCGCGCGATGCAGTGCCGGTCATGCGAGACCAGCAGGCAGGCGGCCCCCGCCTGCTGCACGGATGCCTCCAGCACCGCGTCTTCCAGCGCCTCGCGGCCGGGGATGTCGAGGTGGTTGGTCGGCTCGTCCAGGATGAAGAAGTTCGGCTGCTGCAGCCGCAGCGCCAGCAGCCCGAGCCGCGCCCGCTGCCCCGGCGACATTTTCTTCAGCGCGCAGGTCTGGGCGGCGATGGGGATGCCGGCATTGGCCAGCAGCCGCCGCGCCGCCGCGTCGCCGCCGGAGGTCATGCCGGCGATCAGCCGCTCGGCGTTGCTGTCGGCCGGCAGATGCGCGAGCGCCTGGTCGAGATAGCCGGGGCGCAGCGCCGCGCTCGTCGTGATGCCGGGCAAGCCCTCGGGCGCGGCGATGGCCCGGCGCAGCAGCTGCAGCAGGGTGGATTTGCCGGACCCGTTGGCGCCGAGCAGCACCAGCCGTTCCCCGGCGCCGATGGCGAGCGGGCCGCTGCGGAACAGCCGGCGGCCATCCGGGGCCAGGACCCATTGGTCCTCGACGGTCAGCAGCCGCCTGGCATGCAGCGCCCCGGCGGCGAGGCGGATCGCGCCGGCCCGGGGGGCGGGGGGCGGCG
>NZ_CACSJM010000109.1 GCF_902706185.1 Roseomonas sp. 18066
CAGAGGTGTATAAGAGACAGTGCCCGGGCTGCAGGGCCATGCCATCCTGGTCGGCTATGGCCGGGTCGGCAGCACCATCGCCGCCGCGCTCCGCCGCCACAACCTGCCGCTGGTCCTGGTCGAGGAGGACCGCCACGTCGCCGACCGCGCCCGTGCCGACGCCCTGCCGGTGATCTGGGGCGACGCCGCGCGGGAGGAGGTGCTGCAGGCCGCCCGCCCGCGCCAGGCGCGCCTGCTGATCCTGGCCCTGCCCGGCGCCTATGAGGCGCGCCAGGTCATGGCCCTGGTCCGCGCGGTGAACCCGACCATCGAGGTCGCCGTCCGCACCCATGACGATGACGAAATCGCCTGGCTGCGCCAGGAAGGCGGCGTCGGCCTGGCCGTCATGGGCGAGCGCGAGGTCGCCCTCGGCATGGCCGATTTCGCGCTGCAGCGGCTGGGGGTGCCGGCCTCGACCGCCCAGGCCACCGTCGACGTGCTGCGCGCCCGCATGCCGGGCGAGGCCGCGGCATGACCCCCGAAGGTCCGCTCGGCCGGCCGCATCTGACCCATCACGCCGCCGCCGGCAGCCCGACCCTGCTGCTGCTGCACGGCGCCGGCTGCGGCGGCTGGGTCTGGGACGGGTTTTCCGATTTCTTCCAGCATGCCGGCTATCCGGTCGAGGTGCTGGACTTCACCCGCCGGGCCCAGGGGCGGGATGCCGGGCTCGGCGACTATGTCGCCCAGGCGCGGGCGGCGCTGGCGGAAATTGGCGGGCCGGTGGTGCCGATCGGCCATTCGCTCGGCGCCCTGGTGGCGCAGCGCCTGCTGCTGGAGCCGCGGCTGCACGCCGCCGCCCTGCTCTGCCCGGTGCCGCCGGAAGGCCTGTGGTTCTCCGCCGCCCGCCTGGCCTTCGCCGACCCGACGCTGCTGGCCGAGGCCGCGCGGATGGACGCGCCGCCCGGCAGCGCGCCGCCGGAGCTGGCCGGCAGCCTGTTCGGCGCGGCCATGCCGATCGAGGATGCGCGGCGCCACATCGCCCGCATGGGCGGCGAAAGCCCGACCGCGCTGTGGGAGGCCCAGGCGCCGCAGCCGGTGCCCTATGGCTGGCTGCACGGCCGCCCGGTGCTGGTGCTGGGCGCCGGCGAGGACCGGCTGATCCCGGCCGACGCGGTGGAGCGCTGCGCCCTGTGGCACGGCGCCGCCTCGCCCGGCTTCTTCCCCGGCCTCGGCCACCTGATGATGCTGGAGCCGGGCTGGCCCGCCGTCGCCGAGCGGGTCCTGGCCTGGCTGAAGCGGCTTCAATAGGCCGCAGCGATCTCGCGGGCGAAGTCGCGCCAGTCGTTCTTCCGCGTCGCCGCCTTCGGCGTGCCGTCCGGCAGCGTGGCGTAGAGGGTCAGCGCCCCCTTGGCCCAGAGCCCGTCGAACAGCCGCTCGTCGGAGAAGGCGAGCTCGGTGGTGCGGGCGAAGACGCCGTCCTTCACCTTCGGCTGCACCTTCCACAGCCACCAGGCGATGCCCGCCACCAGCAGCAGCGCGCCGATATGGATGTTGACGATGCGGGCGCCCAGGAAGCTGACCACCAGGATCAGCACCGGCATCCACAGCGTCTCCACCGGCCGATAGACCGGGGAGCCTGGCGTGTTCATCTTGCGGATATGCACGCCGAGCTTGATCCGGTCCTGCCGGACCAGATCCTTCAGCGTCTCGAACTCTTCGCTCATGCGGCGCTTGTCTCTTCCCCAACACCGCCCGGGTTGAAGGCGGCACGCATCAGCGCCTTGGTATAGGGGGCCTGGGGGTTGGACAGCACCGCCGCCGCCTCCCCTGCCTCCACCACCTGGCCGCCTTTCAGCACCATGATCCGGTGCGCCATCGCCCGCACCACCCGCAGGTCATGGCTGATGAACAGATAGGCCAGGCGGTGCCGCGCCTGCAAATCCCGCAGCAGCTCCACCACCTGCGCCTGCACCGAGACATCCAGCGCGCTGGTCGGCTCGTCCAGCACCAGCAGCCGCGGCTGCAGCACCAGCGCGCGGGCGATGGCGATGCGCTGCCGCTGCCCGCCGCTGAATTCATGCGGGTAGCGCTCGGCGGTCGAGGGGTCGAGCCCGACCTCCGCCAGCGCCGCCGCCACCCGCCGCTGCCGCTCGGCGCGCGAGACGTCGCCAGCATGCACGGCGAGGCCTTCGCCCACGATCTCGGCGACGCTCATCCGCGGCGACAGCGCGCCGAAGGGGTCCTGGAAGACGATCTGCATCCGCGCCCGCAGCGGCTGCAATTCCCGCCGCGTCAGCCCCTGGATCGGCCGGCCCTCGAAGGTGATCGCGCCGTCGCTTTTCTCCAGCTGCAGCAGCGCCAGGCCCAGCGTCGTCTTGCCCGACCCGCTCTCGCCCACCAGCCCCAGCGTCTCCCCCTCGCGCAGCGCGAAGGAAACATCGCGGCAGGCCTGGATGGCGCCGACCTGGCGGCGCAGCAGCCCGCGGCGGATCGGGAAGGCGACATTCACCTGGTCCGCCTGCAGCAGCACCGGCGCGCCCTCCGGCACAGGCGCCGGCGCCCCGCGCGGCTCGGTGGCCAGCAGCATCTTGGTGTAGTCGTGCTGCGGATTGCCCAGCACCGCGGCCGCCGGCCCCTGCTCGACCACCCGGCCGTGCCGCATGACGACGACCTTGTCGGCATGGGCGCGCACGATCGACAGGTCATGCGTGATCAGCAGCAGCGCCATGCCCAGGCGCTGCTTCAGCTCCGCCAGCAGCGCCAGGATCTGCGCCTGGATGGTGACGTCCAGCGCCGTGGTCGGCTCGTCGGCGATCAGGATCTTCGGGTCGTTGGCCAAAGCGGCGGCGATCATCACCCGCTGCCGCTGCCCGCCCGACAGCTGGTGCGGAAAGGCGTCCAGCCGATGCGCCGGGTCCGGCAGCCCGGCCCGCTCCAGCAATTCGATCACCCGGGCGCGCAGGGCCGCGCCACGCAGCGGGCGATGCAGCTGCACAGCCTCCGACACCTGCCGCCCCACGCTGTGCAGCGGGTTCAGGCTGGTCATCGGCTCCTGGAACACCATGCCGGCGACGCCACCGCGCAGCCGCCGCAGCTCGGCCGGCGACGCCGTCAGCACATCGACCCCGTCCAGCACCACCCGGCCGGAGGGGTTGGCGCCGGCGGCCGGCAACAGCTTCAGGCAGGACAGGGCGGTGACGCTTTTGCCGGAGCCGCTCTCGCCGACCAGCGCGACCGTCTCGCCCGGCAGCACGTCGAACGAGACATCCTCGACGACAACACGGCCGCGGAATCCGACGCTCAGGCCATCAACCGAAAGAAGAGCGCCAGGGGCGCCGCCCCTGGACCCCGCCGGGGGGACAAGGTCCCCCCGGACCCCGCCATCAGAAAGCGACGTCATGCTCCACCCCCGGGCAGCTTGCGGGGATCGAAAGCGTCACGCACCGCCTCGCCCACGAAAATCAGCAACGTCAACACGCCACCCAGCACGACGAATGCCGATATCCCCAGCCAGGGCGCCTGCAGGTTGTTCTTGCCCTGCGTCACCAGCTCGCCCAGCGACGGCGACCCCGGCGGCAATCCGAACCCCAGGAAGTCCAGGCTGGCCAGCACCGTGACGCTGCCGGACAGCAGGAACGGCAGGAAGGTCAGCGTGGCCACCATGGCATTGGGCAGGATGTGGCGCAGCATCACCGACCCGTCGGAGACGCCCAGCGCCTTGGCGGCGCGCACATAGTCCAGGTTGCGGCCGCGCAGGAACTCGGCCCGCACCACCCCGGTCAGCGTCATCCAGGAGAAAAGGAGGAGAAAGCCGAGCAGGGTCCAGAAGCCGGGCTCGATCATCGCCGACAGGATGATCAGCAGGAACAGCTGCGGCATGCCCGACCAGATCTCGATGAAGCGCTGGAAGCCGAGGTCGATCCAGCCGCCGTAATAGCCCTGCACCGCCCCCGCCGCGATGCCGATGACCGAGGCCGTCAGCGTCAGCGCGAAGCCGAACAGCACCGAGATGCGGAAGCCATAGATCACCCGCGCCAGCACGTCGCGCGACTGGTCGTCGGTGCCCAGCGGGTTGCGCCAGCTGGGCGGCGCCGGCGACGGCCGGCCCAGATCCTTGATGATGGTGTCGTAGCGGAACGGCAGCGGCGGCCACAGCACCCAGCCGCCCTTGGCCGCGATCTCCTCCAGCAGCGCCGTGTCGCGCCAGACGGCGGCGGTGGGGAAGCCGTCGGGGATGATGTCGCTCTCGGCATATTCGACGGCGACGGGCACGTACCAGCGCCCCTCGACCTTGGCCAGCAGCGGCTGGTCGTTGGCGACGAGCTCGGCGAAGAGCGTCACCAGGAACAGCGCCAGGAAGATCCACATCGACCACCAGCCGCGCCGGTTGGCGCGGAAATTGGCCAGCCGGCGCCGGGTGATCGGGGTCATCGCCGCGCCTCGAAGTCGATCCGCGGGTCGACCAGCGTGTAGGTCACGTCGCCCACGATCTGCATGACCAGCCCCAGCAGGGTGAAGATGTAGAGCGTGCCGAACATCAGCGGATAGTCGCGCCGCAGCGCCGCGTCGAAGCCGAGCTGGCCGAGCCCGTCCAGCGTGAAGACGATCTCCACCAGCAGCGCCCCGGTGAAGAAGATGCCGATGAAGGCCGAGGGGAAGCCGGCGATGATCAGCAGCATCGCGTTGCGGAAGACGTGGCGGTACAGCACCCGTCCCTCGCCGGCGCCCTTGGCCCGGGCGGTCAGCACGTATTGCTTGCCGATCTCGTCCATGAAGGAGTTCTTGGTCAGCATGGTCAGCCCGGCGAAGCCGCTGACCACCAGCGCCGTCGTCGGCAGCACCATGTGCCAGGCGTAATCCACCGCCCGCTGCCACCATGGCCAGTCGGCCGCGCCGGAGGAGGCCAGCCCGCGCAGCGGGAACAGCTGCAGGAACGACCCGCCGGCGAACAGCACCACCAGCAGGATGGCGAAGAGGAACCCCGGCACCGCATAGCCGACCAGCACCACGGCGGAGCTCCAGACATCGAACCGCCCGCCGTCGCGCACCGCCTTGTGGATGCCCAAGGGGATCGACACCAGATAGATGATCAGCGTCGACCACAGGCCGAGGCTGATCGAGACCGGCATCTTCTCCCAGATCAGGTCGATCACCCGGCGGCCGCGGAACAGGCTCTCGCCGAAGTCGAAGGTCAGGTAGCCCTTCAGCATCTTGGCGAAGCGCTCGGCCGGCGGCCGGTCGAAGCCGAATTGCCGCTCGATCTCGCGCACCACCGCCGGGTCCATGCCGCGCGCGCCGCGATAGGCATTGGCCGAGCCCTCGCCGCCGCTGCCGGCGGCCGAGCGGATCTCGCCCTGGCTCTCGCCGGTCAGCCGGCCGATGCTGCTGCCGCCCTGGCCGCGAATCTCGGCCAGCGCCTGCTGCACCGGCCCGCCCGGCGCGCCCTGCACGATGATGAAGTTGATCAGGATGATGCCGAACAGCGTCGGCACCAGCAGCGCCAGGCGCCGCAGCAGATAGGCGCCCAAGCCTCAGCCCTCCATCCGCGCGCGCCGAAGCGGGGGTGCCGGCATCAGCCCGCCTGGCTGCGGTCGGCCGGCAGCGCCTTGTCGCGCGCCGTGTCCACCCACCAGCTGTCCAGCGCCAGGGCATAGCGCGGGTTGCGCTCCGGCCGGCCGAACTTGTCC
Source organism: Roseomonas sp. 18066 (assembly GCF_902706185.1). GTDB lineage: Bacteria > Pseudomonadota > Alphaproteobacteria > Acetobacterales > Acetobacteraceae > Pseudoroseomonas. Next base: position 5,667 of record NZ_CACSJM010000109.1, read on the forward strand.
CACCAGGCCACCCGGAAGGTCCGGCTGTGCCAATGCGGGATGACGTAGAAGCCCCAGAGCAGCACCCGGTCCAGCGCCCGCGTCCGGTCGATCAGCGCCTGCCGGTCGGGGGCGGCGACCACCAGCTCGACCAGCGCGTCGACCACCGGGTCACTGACGCCGATCATGTTGCGGCTGCCCGGCTTCTTCGCCTCGGCCGAATCCCAGAAGTCGCGCTGCTCGTTGCCCGGCGACAGCGACTGGCCGATGACGTCGATCGTCATGTCGTAGTCGAAGGCATCCATCCGCACCTGGTACTGCGCCGGGTCGATGGTGCGCACCCGCGCCTCGATCCCCAGCCGCTGCAGCGCCTGGATATAGGGCAGCGCCACCCGCTCGAAGGTCGGCCCCTCCAGCAGGATCTCGAAATTGAAGGCCTCGCCCTTCTCATTCGCCAGGCGGCGGTCCTTCACCGTCCAGCCCGCCTCCTTCAGCAGCGCCAGCGCCCGGCGGGCATTGTCCCGGTTGGCGTTGCTGCCATCCGAGGTCGGCACCCGATAGGCGGTGGTGAACAGCTCCTCCGGCACCCGGCCGCGGAAGGCCGACAGCACCATCAGCTCGCCTTCCGAGGGCAGCCCGCTGGAGGCCAGCTCGGAATTCGAGAAATACGAGCTGGTCCGCGTGTAGCTGCCGTAGAACAGGTTGGCGTTCATCCATTCGAAGTCGAAGACCAGCCCCAGCGCCTCGCGCACCCGGCGGTCCTGGAACATCGGCCGGCGCAGGTTCATCAGGAAGCCCTGCATGCCGGTCGGCAGCTCGTGGCGGATCTCTTCCTTCTTCACCAGGCCGCGGCGCAGGGCGGGGAAGTCGTAGGCGGTGGCCCAGTCCTTGGCGACGTTCTCCGAGCGCAGGTCGATCTGCCCGGCCTTGAAGGCCTCCAGCGCCACCGTGCTGTCGCGGAAATACTCGTAGCGCATCACGTCATAATTGTTGGTGCCCTTGCGGGTCGGCAGCTCGCGCGCCCAGTAATCCGCCACCCGGCGATAGGTGACGCTGCGCCCGGCCTCGAAGGCCTCCAGCCGGTACGGGCCCGAGCCCAGCGGCGGCGTCAGCAGCGGCGCGCTGAAATCGCGCCCCTCCCACCAATGCTTGGGCAGCACGGTCAGCTGGCCCAGGATCTGCGCCAGCTCGCGGTTGTCGGCGGTCTTGAAGCGGAAGGTGACGCGGTGCTCGCCCTCGGCCACCACCTCCGACACGTCGCCCCAATAGGCGCGGTAGAAGGGGCGGCCCTTGTCGCGCAGCGTCTCGAAGCTCCAGACCACGTCGGCCGCGGTGATCGGCTTGCCGTCATGCCACTTCGCCGCCGGGTTCAGCAGGAAGGTGACGCCGCGATTGTCGCGCGGCAGCTCCACCGCCTGGGCGACATGGCCGTATTCGCAGCTGGCCTCGTCGCTGCTCGGCACCATCAGCGCGTCGTAGATCAAGCTGTTGCTGCCCGCCGCCGGAGCGCCGCGCAGGATGAAGGGGTTGAAGCTGTCGAAGCTGCCGATGGTCGACAGCACCAGCTGCCCGCCCTTCGGCGCCGTCGGATTGACCCAGGGCCAATGCGGGAAATCCACCGGCAAGGCGGGCTCCCCCAGCAGCGACAGCGCATGGGCGCGGCGCGGCGGCGGCGCGGCCTCGGCGGCGGGCGCTGGGGCCGCGCCTGGAGGCTGGGCAGGCGCCGGGGCTTGCGCGAAGGCGCGCGGCATGGCCGCACCCGTGGCGAGGAGGAAACCGGAGGAGAGCAGGTCGCGGCGGCGCATGCCCCTAAGATGGAGGCATCCCCCCCATGGCCACAACCTTTCTTCCGGGGCTTCTTCCCGCCTGCCGCGGTCTTGTTGCGGGGCGGCGGGCGAAACAGCCGGCGGCCGTTACCGGCCGACACACTATTGGCCAGAAAGCGGCCTAGGCCAGCCGGCGCAGGTCCAGCGTGCGGCCGTGCGGCGGCTCCAGCAGCTTGTAGTAGCAGTGCCCCGACACCGTCCGCCCCTTCACCCGGGCATAGGCCGGATGCGTGCCCCAGCGGGTGTAGCCCTGGCTTTCGAACAGCGCGATGGCGGTGGTCTGGGTCTCGCGCACGTCGAGGTTCAGCACCCGGTGGCCCAGCGCCGCCGCCCGTTCCTCCACCCGCTGCACCAGCAGCCGCGCCAGGCCGTGGCCGCGCGCATAGGGGGCGATATAGGCATGGGTCAGCTGCGCGCCGAAGGCCTGGGCCTCGTTGTTGCGCGGCGGCCTGATCAGCTGCGCCGAGCCCACCGGCACCCCGTCGAGGCGGGCCACGAACAGCTCGCAGGCCGGCACCAGCAGCACGCCGCGGAAATGCCGCGCCAGCGCCTCGCGCCCCTGCGGATCGACCCAGCCGAAGCCGCCGCCCTCGATGATGGCCGCGTCCGTCGCCTCGCAGAGATCGGCGAGCTCGGCATCGTCGAGGGTTTCGGCGCGTTCGACCTGCAGGTCGTGCTGGGTGGTGGGCATGGTCAGGGGCGCCAGGTCATGAAGTTGGCCAGCATGCGGAGGCCGGTGAACTGGCTCTTCTCGACATGGAACTGGGTGCCGAACAGGTTGTCGCGGCCGATGATCGCGGCGACCGGCCCGCCATACTCGGTGGTGGCCAGCGTCTCGCCCGGTCGGCCGCCGGTCAGCGCGTAGGAATGCACGAAATAGGCGTGGTCGCCCGGCGCCACGCCTTCCATCAGCGGGTGGCCGGGGGCGAAATCCAGCCCGTTCCAGCCCATCTGCGGCAGCGGCAGCGGCCGGCCTTCGGCGTCCTGCGGGTCCATCGGCGCGATGTCGCCCTCGATCCAGCCGAGGCCGGGGGTCACCCCATGCTCCAGCCCGCGCCCGGCCATCAGCTGCATGCCGACGCAGATGCCCAGGAACGGCACGGCGCGGCGGATCGCCGCCTCCTGCACCGCCTCGATCATCCCCGGCATGGCGTCCAGCCCGCGGCGGCAGGCGGCAAACGCCCCCTGGCCCGGCATCACCAGCCGGTCGGCCGCGGCCACCGCCTCGGCCCGGGTTTCCACCGTGATCTCGGCCGCGACCCCGGCATCGGCGGCGGCGCGCCGCAGCGCCCGCAGCACCGAGGCCAGATTGCCCGAACCCGGATCGACCACCGCGACCTTCATGCTGCCTTGCCCCATTCCGCCATGGCCCAGTCCGGCCGGCCCTGCAGCGCGCGGGCGAGCGCGGCGTCGGCGTCGCGCGCCAGCACCACGCCGGCCACCGGCCGACCCTGCCGCGCCAGGGTCCAGCGCCGGATATCCTGCGCCTCCAGCCCGGTCAGCAGCGCCAGCAGCCCGAGGCCGAGGCCCCGCAGCGCCTCCGGCAGCAGCAGCGCCAGCAGCACCGACAGCGCCAGCCACAGCACCAGCGCCAGCCACTGCCCGTGCCGCAGCAGCCAGAGCGGGCCGAACAGGAAGGCGGCGAGGGAAAACCCCTCCGGCACCAGCGCCAGGCCGGGGCCGGAGGCCGGGCGCGGCAGCGGCGCGCCGGTCGCCGGCACCGAGGCGCGCGGCGCGCCAGGGGGCGCTGTCGCGGCCATGCCGGCCGGCAGGTGGACGGTCCAGCCGCGCATCACCCCTCCAGCACGCCCTTGGTCGAGGGGATCACCCCCGCCGCGCGCGGATCGGGCTCCACCGCCTGGCGCAGCGCGCGGGCGACGGCCTTGAACACGCCCTCGGCGATGTGGTGGGCATTGGTGCCGGCGCGCTGGATGACATGCAGGGTGATCCCGGCATTCATGGCGAAGGCGCGGAAAAATTCCTCGAACAGCTCGGTGTCCATCTCGCCGACCTTGTCGCGCGGGAAGGTCACGCTCCAGGCCAGGTACGGCCGGCCGGAAATGTCGATGGCGGCCTCGGCCAGCGCCTCGTCCATCGGCACCACGGCATGGCCGTAGCGGCGGATGCCGCGCTTCTCGCCGAGCGCGCGCTTCACCGCCTGGCCCAGCACGATGCCGACATCCTCGGTGGTGTGGTGGAAATCGATGTGCAGGTCGCCCTTCGCCTCGACGGCGAGGCCCAGCATGCCGTGCCGCGCCAGCGCGGTCAGCATGTGGTCGAGGAAGCCGATTCCCGTGGCGATGGCGCCCGGGGCGGCCTCCGGGCCGGCATCCAGGTCCAGGCGCAGGCGGATATCGGTCTCGCTGGTGGTGCGGGTGATCTCGGCGGTGCGGGGCGCGGGCTGCATGGCGCCTGATTAGACCGCGCGACCCGGCTTGCCCAGGGCCTGCTGCGTCCGGCGGTTTTTCGCCAGATGGAATTTCGTGGAAGGAAAAGCCAGCGGAGACGTGACCGCCCCTTGCGCGGCGCCCCCCGCTTGCTGCGGCGCCTGGCCGATGCCATCTGCCGGGGCATGAACGTCTCATCGCACGATCCGATCGGCTGGCACGGCACCACCATCCTCTGCGTCCGCAAGGATGGCCAGGTGGCCATGGCCGGCGATGGCCAGGTCAGCCTCGGGCAGACCGTGGTGAAGGGCAATGCGCGCAAGGTGCGCCGCATCGCCAATGGCAAGGTGCTGACCGGCTTCGCCGGCGCCACCGCCGACGCCTTCACCCTGCTGGAACGGCTGGAAGCCAAGCTGGAACGGTTTCCCGACCAGCTGGAGCGGGCCGCCGTCGAGCTGGCCAAGGACTGGCGCACCGACCGCTACCTGCGCCGGCTGGAGGCGCTGCTGGCGGTGGCCGACAAGGACCGCTCGCTGCTGATCACCGGCAATGGCGACGTGCTCGAATCCGAGGATTCGATCATCGGCATCGGCTCCGGCGGCAACTACGCCCTGGCCGCCGCCCGCGCCCTGATCGATGTCGACGGCCTGACCGCCGAGGACATCGCCAAGAAGGCCATGGGCATCGCCGCCGGCATCTGTGTCTACACCAATGGCCGCTACGTGCTGGAGACGCTCTGACCCATGTCCGAGACCCTGACCGCCGACGCCGTCAACCTGTCCCCGCGCGAGATCGTCTCTGAGCTCGACCGCTACATCATCGGCCAGAACGACGCCAAGCGCGCCGTCGCCATCGCGCTGCGCAACCGCTGGCGCCGCCAGCAGCTGCCCGAGGCGATGCGCGAGGAGGTGGTGCCGAAGAACATCCTGATGATCGGCCCGACCGGCTGCGGCAAGACCGAGATCGCCCGCCGCCTGGCCAAGCTGGCCGACGCCCCCTTCATCAAGGTCGAGGCCACCAAGTTCACCGAGGTCGGCTATGTCGGCCGCGACGTCGACAGCATCATCCGCGACCTGGTCGAGATTTCCATCACGCGCCTGCGTGAATCCTCCCGCAAGGCGGTGCAGGCCAAGGCGGAGCTGGCCGCGGAAGAACGGCTGGTGACGGCGCTGGTGGGCGAGGGCGCGTCGGGGGAAACCCGGATGAAGTTCCGCCGCATGCTGCGGGACGGCAGCCTGGAGACCCGCGAGGTCGAGGTGCAGGTGGCCGAGCCCGCCAGCCCCGCCGCCGGCATGGATGTGCCCGGCATGCCGCCGCAGCAGATGGCCGGCATCCAGGAGATGATGGGCAAGATGTTCGGCCGCCAGGCGCGCCCGCGCAAGCTGACGGTGGCCGAGGCCCGCATCGCGCTGACCCAGGACGAGGCCGACCGGCTGCTCGACCAGGAGAAGCTGACCCGCGACGCGGTGGCTCACGCCGAGAATCACGGCATCGTCTTCATCGACGAGATCGACAAGGTCTGCGCCCGCTCGACCGATGGCGGCGGCCGCGGCGGCGATGTCTCGCGTGAGGGCGTGCAGCGCGACCTGCTGCCGCTGATCGAGGGCACCACCGTCGCCACCAAGCATGGCCCGGTGAAGACCGACCATATCCTGTTCGTGGCCTCGGGCGCCTTCCACATCGCCAAGCCCTCCGACCTGCTGCCGGAGTTGCAGGGCCGGCTGCCGATCCGCGTCGAGCTGGGCGCGCTGACCCGCGACGACTTCCGCCGCATCCTGACCGAGCCCGAGCATTCGCTGTCCAAGCAGTATGTCGCGCTGCTGTCGACCGAGGGGCTGACGCTGGAGCTGACGGCCGACGCCATCGACGCCGTCGCCGACCTCGCCGCCGACATCAACGCGCGGGTCGAGAATATCGGCGCCCGGCGCCTGGCCACCGTGCTGGAGAAGCTGCTGGAGGAAATCTCTTTCACCGCCAGCGACCGGCCGGGCGAAACCGTGAAGGTCGATGCGGCCTATGTGAAGGAGAAGGTGGCACCGCTCGCCGCCAGCGCCGATCTCAGCCGCTTCATCCTGTAACGGAGGCCCACCCGCCATGAGCGAGTCCCTGCCCGCCACCCTGCCGGCCACCCTGCCGCTGCCGGCCGAGGCCGAGGCCCAGCTGGCCGAGGCACGCCGGGTGCTGGAGGAAAGCTCGCTCGCGGCGCGGCTGGCCGGCATGGCCGGCACGCCGATCGAGGCGCTGCGACGGCGCCTGCCCAATGTCGCCCAGGGCATGGTCGACAGCGCGGTGAAGACGGCGCTGGCCAAGGCGCTGTCGGCGGCCATGCGCAGCGATCCCGGGCGCAGCCTGCCCGGCGTCTCCTCCGACTGGCTGCATCGCGGGCTGGCGGTGGCCAGCGGCGCGGCGGGCGGCGCCTTCGGCCTGGCCGGGACGCTGGTCGAGCTGCCGATCTCCACCACCCTGCTGCTGCGCCAGATCGGCGCCGAGGCCGCCGCCGCCGGCGAGGACACCACCCAGCCGGAAACCGGCGCCGAATGCCTGAAGGTCTTCGCGCTCAGCGGCAACACCGCCGCCGACGACGCGACCGAGACGGGCTACTTCGCCACCCGCCTGGCCCTCGCCCAGTTCCTGCCGACGATGGGGGCCAACCTGCTGCCGGGCTTCATCGCCGCCATCGCCGCCCGCTTCACCGGGCCGGTGCTGCTGAAGCTGGGCGCCCAGGCGGCGCCGGTGATCGGCGCGGCGGCAGGGGCGGCGGTGAACCTGGCCTTCCTCGAGCATTTCCGCAGCCTGGCGCGGGCGCATTTCTGCGTCCGGCGGCTGGAGCGGGAATATGGGGCGGATGCGGTCCGGGCGGCTTACGAGGTGCTGGATGCGCGGGCGAGGTTCGGGAAACAGTAAGCAAGGCCGGGGGGATAGTATCCCCCCGGACCCCGCCGATTCTTAAGCAGGCCTTCGCGCCTTCAACGCCGCCGCCAAGGTCCCGTCATCCATCACATCCAGCGCGCCGCCCATTGGCACGCCTTGCGCCAGCCGGGTGACCACCACGCCGGAACCCGCCAGCCGGTCCGCCAGGTAGTGGCCGGTGGTCGCCCCGTCGACGGTCGCCGGCAGCGCCAGGATCACCTCGCGGATCTCGCCGGCGGCGACGCGTTCCAGCAGCGGCTCGATGCGCAGGTCCTCGGGCCCGACGCCGGACAGCGCGGCCAGCACGCCCCCCAGCACATGGTACAGCCCGCGATGGACATGGGCGCGCTCCAGGGCCCAGAGGTCGGCCACGCCCTCGACCACGCAGACCGTCTCCTGGTCGCGATGCGGGTCGGTGCAGAGGCGGCAGGGGTCCTCGGTGTCCAGGTTGCCGCAGACGCGGCAGGGGCGGACGGCCTCGGCGGTGCTGCGCAAGGCTTCCGCCAGCGGCAGCATCAGCCCGCCGGGATCCTGCAGCAGCTTCAGCGCGGCCCGCCGGGCGCTGCGCCGGCCGAGGCCGGGCAGCCGCGCCAGCATCGCCACCAGGCGCTCGACCTGATCGGGACCGCGCATCAGGCCGGGGTCAGAACGGCAGCTTGAAGCCGCCGAGCCCGCCGCCGCCCATGCCCGGGATGTTCAGCCCGGCCGTCGCCTTCTGCATTTCCTCGGCCATCATGGCCTCGACCTTCTGCTTGGCGTCGGCATGGGCGGCGACGATCAGGTCTTCCAGGACCTCGCGCTCCTCCGGGTCGACCAGGCTGGGGTCGATCTGCAGCTTCTTCAGGTCGCCCTTGCCGGACAGCGTCACCTTCACCATCCCGCCGCCGGCGGCGCCGTCGACCGTCATGGCGTCCAGCTTGGCCTGCATCTCAGCCATCTTGGACTGCATCTGCTGGGCCTGCTTCATCATCGAGGCAAGGTTCTTCATGGGACCTCCGCGGGGAACATCTGGGGAAAATCAGGAACCGAGATCGTCGAGCTCGGCGAATTCGGCGTCGAGCGGCGCGAAGTCGGGCCCGTCATCGGGGGCATCGGGGCCTTCGGCGGCCTCGGGCGCCGGCGGCAGGCCATAGGCGTCGAGACTGTCGTCGCGCAGCGCCTCGACCTGGGCGCCGGGGAAGGCCAGCAGGATCGCCTGCACCATCGGATGGGCGCGGGCGATCTCGAGGCGCTCGCTGGCGACGTGGCTGCGCTGCTGGGCGATGGTCGGCTCGCCCTCGGCATTCGAGAGAGAAATCGTCCAGCGGCTGCCGGTCTGCTCCTGCAGCAGCGAAGAAAGCTGCGCCGCCAGGTCGCGCGGGGCGGCCGGGGTCTGGCGCATCTCGATGCGGCCGGGGGCGAAGGCGACCAGATGCGTCGAATGCAGCAGATGCGCATGCACCATCGGCGCCCGGCCGGAGGCCAGCGCCACCACCTCGCGGAAATTGCGCGGCTGGGCGACGGCGGCGGGGGCGATGCTCTCGGCCAGCATGGTCGCGGCGCCGCCGCCGGCCACCGCGCGGCTGCCGCCGCCACCGCCCATGCCGCCACCATTCGACGGGGGCGCCGGCGCGGCCAGGCTGGCGCCGTTCTCGGTCAGGCGCTTCACCAGCTCGCCCGGGGTCGGCATCTCGGCCAGGTGGGCCAGGCGGATCAGCACCATCTCGGCCGCCGCGCGCCGGTCGGGCGCCTCGGCCACCTCGGAAATGCCCTTCAGCAGCACCTGCCAGGCGCGGCCCAGCACCGGGATTGTCAGCTTCTCGGCCAGCGCCGTGCCGCGCACCCGCTCCTGCTCCGGCAGCGACGGGTCCTGGCGCAGGGCGGGCACGGCGCGCAGCCGGGTCAGGGTATGGGTCAGCTCCAGCAGGTCGGCCAGCACCACGCCCGGGTCGGCGCCGCGCTCATGCCCGCCGTCCATCGCCGACAGCACGGCCGGGATGTCGCCGCGGAAGGCCGCTTCCAGCAGGTCGAACAGCAGGGAACGGTCGGCCAGGCCCAGCATGTCGCGGACCAGCCCGGCCTCGACGCCCTCGGGGCTGCCGGCGGTCTGGGCGATGGCCTGGTCCAGCAGCGACAGCCCGTCGCGCACCGAGCCATCGGCGGCCCGCGCGATCATGGCGAGCGCGGCGTCCGAGGCCGGCACCGCCTCGGCCGCGGCGATCCGGGCGAAATGGGCGCGCAGCTGCTCCTGCGGCACGCGCTTCAGGTCGAAGCGCTGGCAGCGCGACAGGATGGTCGCCGGGACTTTCCGGATCTCGGTCGTGGCGAAGAGGAACTTCACCTGCGGCGGCGGCTCCTCGAGCGTCTTCAGCAGCGCGTTGAAGGCCGCCGTCGACAGCATATGCACTTCGTCGAGGATATAGACCTTGAAGCGGGCGCGCGCCGGTCGGTAGCGCACCGCCTCGCGCAGCTCGCGGATATTGTCGACGCCGTTGTTCGAGGCGGCGTCGAGCTCCAGCACGTCCGGATGCCGGTCGGCCAGGATCGCCTGGCATTCGGCGCAGACGCCGCAGGGATCGGCGGTCGGGCCGCCGGTGCCGTCGGGGCCGACGCAGTTCAGGGCGCGGGCGATGATGCGGGCGGTGGTGGTCTTGCCCACCCCGCGCACCCCGGTGAGCATGAAGGCATGCGCCACCCGGTTCTGCGCGAAGGCATTCTTCAGCGTCCGCACCAGCGCGTCCTGGCCGATCAGGTCGGCGAAGCTCTGGGGACGGTATTTGCGGGCGAGAACCCGATACGGGGTCGCGGGGGCCTCGACGACAGGGGCCAAGGCGGGCATCGGCGCGACCATCGGCGCCGCGGGCGCCTCACCGAACAGGCCGGGCCCCTCGGGCGGCGGCGGGTCGCCGAACAGCCCGGGGCCCTCGGGCGCCGGCGGGTCGAGCGGATCGGTGATGTTGTCGCTGGGCATGCGCGCGGCGGATCCGGGTGGCGGCCCGGCGCGGGCCTCGTTTGCGAAAACGACGGGGGGTGCAGCGAAGCTCAGGGTGGAAGACCGACGGAACGACCCAAGCGGAAACTCGCTGCGGCTGCTTCCTTCCGGACCTGACCGGGTTGGCAAGGCGCCTGTCCGCCGCCGACCTTCCGAGGACACCATATCATGCCCCCCCCCCGTCCAGGCAAGGGGGGTGGGGCGAAGCGCGTCGGGGCCCGGACAACCGGCCCGAGTTGCCGTGCTCGCGCCCGCATGGCAGGCTCAGCATCGCATGCTGTCCATCCCGGCCTCCCGACCCAATGCCTATACTGGCAGCCCTCTCGACCGCGCCTCGGCGCGGCGGGACGATGCCGATTTCATCGCGGCCAGCCTGGCCTCGCCGGAGGTGCTGTTCGCGCCCGTCTGGCGAAGCCGCAGCCTGATGCGCGGCGTCGAGGCCGGCACGCCCGAAGCGGTGCTGCTGACGCCCCGCGCGGCAGAATCGGTCCGCATGGCCGGCGGCCCCTGGGCCTTCCTGGGCCTGTGGGAAGAACGCCCGGTCTTCGCGGTGGATTGCTCCGCCGCCGAGGACCCGCTGCCGCTGCTGCCGCCCGACATGGGCAGCTTCACCGACCTGCGCGCCGTCGCCGGCCTGCTGCCGCCCGGCGAGGCCAGCGTCCTGGCCCATGCCCGCGGCCTGATGCACTGGCGCGTCCGCCACCGTTTCTGCGGTGTCTGCGGCAATGCCTGCGAGCCGCGCTCGGCCGGCAACGCCATGGCCTGCACCGCCTGCAACGCCCAGCATTTCCCGCGCACCGACCCGGCGGTGATCATGCTGGTGACCGACGGCCCGCGCGCCCTGCTGGGCCATTCCACCCGCTTCCCCAGCACCATCATGTACTCGACGCTGGCCGGCTTCGTGGAGCCGGGCGAAAGCCTGGAGGAAGCCGTCCGCCGCGAGGTCCTGGAGGAGGTGGGCGTCACGGTGGGCGCCGTGCACTACCACTCCTCCCAGCCCTGGCCCTTCCCGGCCTCGATCATGCTCGGCTTCCATGCCGAGGCGCTGTCGGAAGAGATCACCATCGACCCGGAAGAGCTGCGCGACGCCCGCTGGTTCACCCGCGCCGAGATCCGCGAGAACGAGAAGCACGGCTTTGGCCTGCCACGCCTGGACTCGATCGCGCGACGACTGATCGAGGACTGGCTGGAGGCCGAATGATGATCCGCACCACCACCCTGGCCCTGGCGCTGCTGACCCTCGGCGCCTGCGCCTCCAGCGCGCCCGCGCCGCTGCTGCAGGACCCGCCCGCCACGCCGACCCACGCCGCCTGCCGCAGCGAAGCGCGGAACGACCCCGCGGTGATCTCCCTGGGCCAGCAGGCGAACCCGCTGAACTTCGGCAACCAGAACCGCCTGGCCCACGAAACCCGTGTCGCCGAGCTCCGCGCCTACCGCGAATGCCTGCGCCGGAACGGGATCATGGCGCCGGGGGGGGTTGAGGCGGTCAGGCCTTGAGACCTTTGAAGGTCGGGGGAATGAATTCCCCCGAACCCCCATCTTTTTTCTGATCACCGGCCGTTCGGTGACCTGCGCTTCAGCGGGACGCATTTTAAATAATCAGCGCTCGCTGACAGGTCGCACTGAGCTGTGGCCGTTTCACGTCCCGTTGCCTCGTGGACATGGCAATCAGACAGAAAAAAGAAGGGGTCCAGGGGAATTCATTCCCCTGGCCTGTCCCTGCCCTTACCCTCCGGCAACCCCCTGCGCATTCACCATGATGCTGTAGAGCGACCGCGACGCTGCCATGAACAGGCGGTTGCGATGGCGGCCACCGAAGCACAGGTTGGCGCAGCGTTCCGGCAGGTCGATATGGCCCAGCGCGGTGCCTTCGGCGTTGAACACTCGCACCCCGTCGAATTCGGGCCCGCCCATGCCCCAGCCGCACCAGAGGTTGCCCTCGATATCGACGCGGAACCCGTCCGGCGTGTCGCCCGGCGCGCCCTGCACCGCCACCCGCTGCTTCGACACCTTGCCGCCGGCGCCGACATCGAAGGCCACGATGCGGCGCGGCTCGGCGCGGCTTTCGACCACGTACAGGATGGTCTCGTCGGGGCTGAAGGCCAGGCCGTTCGGGCCGGCCAGACTGTCGCTCACCAGCGTCACCGCGCCGGTCTGGCCGTCGATGCGATAGACCGATTGCGGCAGCTCGGCTTCCGCCTTCTCGCCCTCGACATAGCCGGCGATGCCGAAGGCCGGGTCGGTGAACCAGATGCTGCCATCCGACTTCACCACCACGTCGTTGGGCGAGTTCAGCCGCTTGCCGTCATAGCGGTCGGCCAGCACCGTGATGGCGCCGTCATATTCGGTGCGGGTGACGCGGCGGGTCAGGTGCTCGCAGGTGACCAGGCGGCCCTGGCGGTCGCGGGTGTTGCCATTGGCGAAGTTGGAGGATTTCCGGAAGGTCGCGACCTGGCCGGTGGCCTCGTCCCAGCGCAGGATCCGGTCGTTCGGGATGTCGGACCAGTAGAGCGCGCGCTGGTCGCCGAACCACACCGGCCCCTCGGCCCAGCGGCAGCCGCCGGCCAGCTTCTCCACCGTGCCGTTCATCGCGCGGAAGCGCAGGAAGGACGGGTCGAAGGCGCGGAAGCGCGGCTCGGGGTAGCGCTGGCTGGGCTCCCAGGGGGTCTCGTTGTCGAAGGCCTGCACCATGACGGCTCCCTCTTGCTTGTCTGACAAGCAGACTGGCATGGGGCCGGACAGGGGGGAAGCCGGGCCCCCCCGCTGTCTCAGGCGAGGGCTGCGACCACCGCGGGCAGCAGCGCCTTGTCGCCCAGCGCGATCACCTCGCCCGGGCCGTCGAGGCGCAGCGGCGCGCCCTGCCAGTCGGTCAGGCTGCCGCCGGCGGCTTCCAGCACCGGCTGCAGCGCCACCCAGTCCCAGGGCTTCAGGTCGCCCTCGGCGATGACATCGACCAGGCCCAGCGCGATCAGCCCATAGGCGTAGCAATCGCCGCCCCAGGTCACCCGCCGCACCGCCTTGCGGAGCCTGGCGTGGCGCGGCGCCTGATCGGCGGTGAACATGTCGGGGCTGGTGCAGGACAGCTCGGCCTCCGACAGCGACGCGCAGGCGCGGATGCGCGGCGTGCCGCCCATCGGGCTGCTGAACCGCAGCGGCTGCCCCTCGACCCCGAGCCAGCGCTCATGGGTCGCCGGCTGGTCGATCATGCCGAGGATCGGGCGACCCTTGTGCATCAGCCCGATCAGGCTGCCGAACAGCGGCCGGCCGGTGACGAAGGCGCGGGTGCCGTCGATCGGGTCGATCACCCAGACATAATCGGCATCCGCCCGCTCGGCGCCATACTCCTCGCCGATCACGCCGTGATCGGGGAAGCGCTCGGCCAGCAGGGCGCGGATCGTGCGCTCGGCGGCCTTGTCGGCCTCGGTGACCGGGCTGGCGTCACCCTTGGCCTCGACCAGCAGGGCGGAACGGAAAAGGGGGCGGATAACCGCCCCCGCCGCCTCGGCGGCCGCTTCGGCCGCCGCGATGAAGTCCTGCATCGGCACGCTGCTCAGGGCAGCGGCTTCGGGCTCGCATCGAGCGAGCGCAGATAGGCGATGACATCGGCGCGCTGCTTCACGTCGCGGATGCCGGCGAAGGCCATCCGCGTGCCCTTCACGGCGCGCGCCGGGCTCGCCAGGAACTCGTTCAGCGCGGCGTAGTCCCAGGGCTTGTCGGACATGCCCTTCATCGCCGGCGAGTAGTTGAAGTTGTCCAGGTGCGCGTGGTGGTTGCCCAGCACGCCATACAGGTTCGGACCGACCTTGTTGGCGCCGCCCTGCTCGAAGCTGTGGCAGGAAGCGCACAGGCGCCCGGCCATCTGCCGGCCGGCATCCGCATTGGCGGCGGCCAGCAACGGCTCCACCGGCTCCAGCGCGGGCGCGGTATCCGCCGGCGCACCGGCCGGGGCGCCGACGCCCTCGATGGTGATGGCCGGCTTATCCAGGCGATGCGGATGCACCACCGTCTCTCCCACCAGGCCCGCCACCATGAAGGCGATACCAGCGGTCAGGACGGCCGCGAACGCCTTGTTGACCTCCAAGCTCATGCTGCCGATCCATCCCATCCCAAAAGCCATGCGACTCGACTAGCGAGGGAGCGCGTTTGCGCGCGGCAGGGGCCTCGACTAGAAGCGTCGGACCATAGTGGCAGAGGCCGGGCGCTTCAACCCGTTGCCCCATCGGGATACTACGGCGCCGGGACGAAACCGCCCGCGCCATTCCCGGGGGGCCGCATCGCGGCCGCGCCCGCCGCCCATCCCGCCGTTTCCGACCCGCGGAGGCGACGGTGCCAGCCAGACGGAAACGAGACCAAGAAATGAGCGGAGTGATCGCCTTCCAGGGCATGCCCGGCGCCTATTCGGACCTGGCCTGCCGCAGCGCCTATCCGGGCTGGACCACGCTTCCCTGCCCCAGCTTCGAGGCGGCGATGGAAGCCGTGCGCGACCACCGCGCCGACCTCGCCATGCTGCCCTGTGAGAATTCGCTGGCCGGCCGGGTGCCCGACATCCACCGCCTGCTGCCCGATTCCGGCCTCTTCGCCGTGGGCGAGCACTACCAGCGCGTCGAGCATTGCCTGCTGGTCAACAAGGGCAGCACCCTGGCCGGGCTGAAGCGCGCTCACAGCCACCCCGTCGCCCTCGGCCAGATCCTGAAGCTGCTGAAGACCCTGCAGCTGCAGCCGGTGATCGAGGCCGATACCGCCGGCGCCGCCAAGATGCTGGCCGAGCACCCCTCGGCCGAGGATTGCGCCATCGCCTCCTCGCTCGCCGGCGAGATCTACGGGCTCGAGATCCTGCAGCGCAACGTCGAGGACGCGGCCCACAACACCACGCGCTTCTACGTCATGTCGCGCGAGGCCGCGGCCCCCCCGGTCGACGCGATGAACACGGTGACCACCTTCGTCTTCCGCGTCCGCAACATTCCCGCCGCTCTCTACAAGGCGCTCGGCGGCTTCGCCACCAACGGCGTGAACATGACCAAGCTGGAGAGCTACATGCTCGACGGCCATTTCACCGCCACCCAGTTCCTCTGCGACGTCGACGGCCATCCCGACCATCCGGGCCTGAAGCGCGCGCTCGAGGAGCTGGACTTCTTCTCGCGCGAGCTGAAGGTGCTGGGCTCCTACCCCGCGCATCCCTACCGCCTCGGCCAGGTCGCCGAAGCCGATTGACCAGGAAGGAAACAGACACAATGGCTGACATCGCGATCGACATCGGCGGCGAGATCTTCCTGGCCGACTTCGAGGAGAAGGCGGCGCCCCGCACCGTCGCCCGCTTCCGCACCCTGCTGCCCTACAAGGACCGCATCATCCATGTCCGCTGGTCCGGCGAAGCCTGCTGGATCCCGATGGGCGAGCGCGACCTGGGCATCGGCTACGAGAACGCCACGTCCTACCCGGCGCCGGGTCAGGTCATCGTCCATCCCGGCGGGATGAGCGAGACCGAGATCCTCGTCGCCTACGGGCCCTGCTGCTTCGCCAGCAAGGCCGGCCAGCTGGCGGGGAACCACTTCCTGACCATCAAGGGCGACCTCGACAAGCTGGCGACCATCTGCCGCTCGGTGCTCTGGGACGGCAACAAGCCGATCACCTTTCAAAAAGCCTAAAAACAGAAAGCGCTGGGGGGAAGTATCCCCCCCGCAAACCTATAGGTTTTGCGCCCCTTCTATTTCTGCAAGTTGGGCTTCCGCATGAACAAATGCGGGATGCCAACGTCCAAAAACTCTTCGCCTTCGACCACATAGCCCAGCCGCTCATAGAACGGCACGGCATGCACCTGCGCCTCCAGCACGAATTGCTCGACGTCGGCCACGGCCGGATCGCCCTCGATCCAGCGCATCACGGCAGCCCCGGCGCCGGTGCCGCGCGCCACGCGCCGCACCGCCACCCGGCCGATCTTCGCGACCCGGCCCTCCTCCTTCAGCACCACCCGCGCGGTGGCCACCGGCTCGCCGCCGCGCCGCGCCAGCACATGCAGCGCGCTCGCATCCAGCGCGTCGTATTCGTCGGATTCCGGCACCTGCTGCTCGACGACGAACACCTCGCGCCGGATGGCGAAGCACGCCTCCCGCTCCGCCGCGTCGACCACCCGCGCAATCTCCAAGCCACTCATCAACCACCGCTCCAGGCAGACAAAGAAGAAAGAACCTCCCGTCATTTGGCTTGCCTGGCAATCACCGCCAGCGCCGCGGCGCTGATCGAGATCTGGCCCAGCGTCTGCGTCAGGTCGCGGATGAAGCCCCAGGTCTCGTAGGGCGAAGGATCCTGCGGCACCACCACCAGCGACCCCGGCGGCACCGGCGGCCCGCCCGCCTGCCAGGCCCCTAAGCCCGCCGCGGCCGATTGCCCGTTCGGCAGCACCACGAAGGCCCGCCCGCCATCGGCGAAGCGCTGCGTGCCCCCCGAGGCCCGCACGTAATCCGTGGCGCGCCAGCCGCTGCTGAATTGCAGGCTGCCCGGGTTCAGCACGGCGCCCACCACGGTGACCTCGTTCGGCCGCTTCGGGATGGCGATCAGGTCGCCCGGCTCCAGCAGCACATCCAGCTCCGGCCGCGCCGCCAGGATCACCGGATTGGCCTCCACCACCATGCGGCCGGCGGCCCGCGCCTCGCGCAGCGAGCTCGCCAGCTCCCGCCCCGCGGTGATC
>NZ_CACSJM010000110.1 GCF_902706185.1 Roseomonas sp. 18066
GCTCGGGGGCGGGCTCGGGCGGCGGCAGGCTGGCCTCGGGCAGCGGCAGCTCGACCCAGAAGCGGCTGCCATGGCCCTCGGGCCCGGTGGCCACGCCGATGCGGCCGCCCATCGCCTGCACCAGCCCGGCCGAGATCGCCAGGCCCAGCCCGCTGCCTTCCGCCGCGTCCAGGCCGCGATCCTGCGGCAGGCGGGAGAAATCCTGGAACAGCCGGGCGCGCTGGGCGGGATCGATGCCGGGGCCGGTGTCGATCACCTCGAGGCGCACACCCTGGCCATGCAGCGGCGCCAGGCGCAGCCAGACGGCGCCGCCGGCCGGGGTGAACTTCACCGCATTGCCCAGCAGGTTCAGCAGCACCTGGCGCAGCCGGCGGGCGTCGCCCAGCACCGCGGCGGGGGCATCGGGCGCGACCTCGACGCGCAGCGACAGCCGCTTGCGGGCGGCCTCGGGCTGGACCAGGGCGACGGCGCCCTCGACCAGGGCGCGCAGCGGCAGGGGCGCGGCCTCCAGGGTCAGCCGGCCGGCCTCGACCTGGGCCAGGTCGAGGGCGTCGTTGACCAGCGCCAGCAGGTGCTGGCCGGCGCGGTGGATGACGGCGACCTGGCGCCCCGCCTCGGGCGGCAGGTCGGCCCGCGTCGCCAGCAGCTGCGACAGGCCGAGCACGCCGTTCAGGGGGGTGCGCAGCTCGTGGCTCATGCGGGCCAGGAAGCGCGACTTGGCCTCGCTGGCCTGCTCGGCCGCCTCGCGCGCGGCGGCGGCGGCGGCCAGCGCCCGGCGCTCCCCGCGCTCGCGGAACATGGCCAGCAGGACGAAGCTGGTGGCGATGCCATGCATCATCGACTGCAGCAGGATGACCTTGGGGTAGATCGCATCCGGCAGGCCGGACCCCGTGGTCCACCTCTCCTGCAGCAGGGCGGCGGGGATGCGCAGCAGCACCAGCAGGCTCTGCATCGCGAAGGCCAGGCCCAGGAAGGCGCGGAACACCAGGCTGTCGGCGCGGCCGCGCCAGAAGCTCCAGCCGGTGCCGAGCAGCAGCGGCGCGGCCAGCAGCGACATGATGATGACGCGGACCTCGACGACCTCGGTCAGGCCCGGGAGCCGGCGCAGGCCCAGCCAGCACAGCCCGGCCAGGACCAGCGGCCAGTGCGGCGCCGGCAGCCCGTCGAAGCGGCGGGCGGCCTGCCAGCCCAGGCCGATGGCGGCCAGGATGACCAGGTTGCCCAGGTCGATGGACAGCGCGTCCGGCAGGGTGCCGCGCAGGCCGAGCAGCACGGTGCCCAGGCAGAAGCCGAGCAGCGACAGGCCCCATTCGCGCAGGCCGCCGATGCGGTGCCGGTCGACGGAAAGCCCGATCCACATGCCGCCGAGCAGCAGGCTGAGCAGGGTGCTGACCAGGAGGAGGGTCGCGGTGTCGAGGCGCAAGGGCGTGGATCGGGCAGCCTGAAAGGGAAAGGCCCGGGCCTTGCGGTCCGGGCCTTCCTTCTACCAAGCGCCGCGATGCAACCCCAGGCCTTTGTTCGGTCGCGCGATTCACGCCTGTCGGCGAGGCCTCCCCGATCCCGGGGCGGGGATCAGACGTTGAAGCGGAACAGCAGGATGTCGCCATCCTTGACCACGTATTCCTTGCCTTCGACGCGCATCTTGCCGGCTTCCTTGGCCGCCTGCTCGCCGCCGAGGGCGACGTAGTCGTCATAGGCGATGGTCTCGGCGGCGATGAAGCCGCGCTCGAAGTCGCCATGGATGACGCCGGCGGCCTGCGGCCCCTTCATCCCCTTGATGATGGTCCAGGCGCGGGCCTCCTTCGGCCCGACGGTGAAGTAGGTCACCAGGCCGAGCAGGCCGTAGCCGGCGGCGATGACGCGATCGAGGCCCGAATCGGCCAGGCCCAGCCCTTCGAGGAACTCGCCGCGGTCGGCCTCGTCCATCTGGCTGATCTCGGCCTCGATGGCGGCGGAGACGATGACCGCCTTGGCGCCCTCGGCCTTGGCGTGGGCGAAGACCTTCTCGCTGTGCGCGTTGCCGGTCGCCGCGTTCGCCTCTTCGACGTTGCAGACGTAGAGGACGGGCTTGCTGGTCAGCAGCTGCAGGCGGCGGACATTCTCCTCCTCCCCCTTGGGGATGGAGAAGCGGGCGGGCTTGCCGTCGCGCAGCCCGGCCAGGATCGGCTCGATCAGGGCGACCTGGGCGGCCGATTCCTTGTCGCCGCCGCGGGCGCGCTTGACCAGGCCGAGCAGCCGCTTCTCGAGGCTGTCCATGTCGGCCAGCATCAGCTCGGTCTCGATGGTCTCGGCGTCGCGGATCGGGTCGACCGAGCCTTCGACATGGGTGACGTCGCCGTCCTCGAAGCAGCGCAGGACGTGGACGATGGCGTCCGTCTCGCGGATGTTGGCGAGGAACTGGTTGCCCAGGCCTTCGCCGCGCGAGGCGCCGCGCACCAGCCCGGCGATATCGACGAATTCCAGGCTGGTCGGGATGATCTTCTGGCTCTTGCCGATCTTGGCGATGACCTGCAGGCGCGGGTCGGGCACGCCGACGCGGCCGACATTGGGCTCGATGGTGCAGAAGGGGTAGTTGGCCGCCTGGGCTGCCGCGGTCTGGGTCAGCGCGTTGAACAGGGTGGACTTGCCGACATTCGGCAGTCCGACGATCCCGCAGTTGAAGCCCATGGTGGTGTCTCTCTCAGGGTTGTGCCGGCCTCGTCGGGCGCAGGTCCCTGAACGGCCTCAATGAACAGAAAAAAGATGGGGTCCAGGGGAATTCCTTCCCCTGGCCTTCTTGCTTACAGCGCGATCGCGATCTCAGCCGCCAATTGGGCGGCCGCAATCCGCGCCGAGGCGTCATCGGTCGGCAGGGAGAGGGCCGCCGAGCGGATCTGGGTGACCGCCGCCGAGACCGAGACGCCGAGCGTCCGGGCCGCCGCCGCGATCAGCCCCGGCCGCGCCTGGCGCGGCGCCTCCGACAGGGCCTGGGCGATGGCGAGCGCCAGGGCGGCGCGGTTGGCGGCCGATTCAATGGCGCCCTTGTGGCCGGTGTCGCTGGCCTCCAGCGCCGCGGCGGTGGCAGCCAGGGTATGCGCCTGGGCCAGCAGGGCAGCGGCCAGGGCGGCGGCGCCGTTCGCCAGGTCCTCGGGGCCGGGGCCGCCGAATTCCGCCGCCAGATCGGCCGCCGCGTCTTCCATCGCCATGTCTTCAGCTCTCCTGGGTCAGCAGGGCCACGCGGGTCATGAAGGCTTCCGGCTCGCCACGGACGAGCAGGGGCGCGGCCTCCGCCACCGCATCCAGCATGGGTTCCAGCCAGGTGTCCACCTTGGCGAAATTCCCCAGCACATGGCCGGTGACCTTTTCCTTCATCCCCGGATGGCCGATGCCGAGGCGGATGCGCCAGTAGTCCGGGGCGCCGAGGCGGCGGTCCATGTCGCGCAGCCCGTTATGGCCGGCAGCACCGCCGCCCTTCTTCACCCGGATCTTGCCGGGGGCGAGGTCGAGCTCGTCATGGAAGGCGGTGATGCCGTCGAGCGGGATCTTGTGGAAGGCGGCGGCGGGCTGCACCGCCTCGCCGGAGAGGTTCATGTAGGTCAGCGGCTTGAGCAGCAGCAGCTTCTGGCCGCCGATCAGGCCTTCCGAGACCAGCCCCTTGAAACGTTGCCGCCACGGCGTGAAGCCGTGGCGGCGCGCGATGGCGTCGAGCGCCATGAAGCCGATATTGTGGCGGTGCCGCGCCTGGCCCGGTTCGGGATTGCCGAGTCCGACCCAGAGCAGCACCGCGACCGTCCCTGCTTACTTCTTCTTCGCCGGCGCGGCGGCGGCCGGGGCGGCCTTGGCCGGCGCGGCGGCCTTGCCCTTCTTGCCCTTGGCTTCCGGCGCGGCGACCGGGGCGGCGATGATCACCTCCTCCTCGACCGTCGGCGGGGCGATGGTGGCGACGACGAAGTCACGGCCGACGATCACCGGCTTGGTGCCCTTGTGGTCGACGACGTTCGACCAGCGCAGGCTGTCGCCGATGACGGCGGCGGCCAGGTCGATCTCGAACTGGTCGGGCACCTGGTCGGGGTCGGACAGCACTTCCAGGTCGCGGCGGACGATGTTGACGACACCGCCTTCCTTGACGCCCGGCGCGGTCTCCTCGTTCAGGAAGACGACCGGCACCTTCACGCGGATCATCTGACCCGCGGCGAGGCGCTGGAAGTCGACATGGACGGGGGTGTCCTTGACGGGGTGGAACTGCACTTCGCGCATCAGGCAGCGCTCGGTGACGCCCTCGGCAATGGCGACCTCGTAGAGGTGCGACTGCCAGCCACCCTTGTGCATTTCCTTCATGACGTCGCGCGGGTCGAGCGAGAGGAGGACAGCCTCCTGCTTCGCGCCGTAAATGACGGCGGGCACGCGCCCATCACGCCGGGTCGCGCGCGCCGCCCCCTTACCGGCCCGCTCGCGCGCCTCGGCCTCGATCCGAATGGTCTGGACCATGCTAAGCTCCGCTTGCTGTGGCGCCCGCTCGGCCTATGCCGGGGCGCCTGCCAAAATCCGCGCCAGGCGACTGCCCAAACGCGATAGCGCCGGCCTCCAGGGGTGCCAGCGCGGGGCGCGGCATAGGGCATTGCGCGGCCGGAAGCAAGCTTGCCGGCAGGGCCCGGGAGGCCCACCGGCCGCCGATCAGGCGCGGCGGAAGGTCAGCACCAGCACGTCGCGATGGCCGGGCAGCGCCGGATCGAGCGGCGCGATCGGGGTGACCCCGTGCCAGACCCGGCGGTCGTCCAGCAGCACGCTGTCCATCGGCGTCTCGAGGGTGAAGCTCTGCTCGCCCGGCTGGCCGTCGACGCGGATGCCGGTGACGCCGCCGGCGACATTCTGCCGCCCGACCATGGCGACCAGCACATAGTCGACGCCGTCGCGGTGCATGCCCTCGGGCGTCGGCTTGCCGGCCTCGAGGGCGCGGGCCTGGATGCGGAACTGGTGCATCTCGACATGCCAGTCGGCGCCGGGGGCCAGCTGGTCGAAGACCGCGCGGGCGCCGGCCAGCAGCGCCTGCAGCGCGGGCCCCGCCGAGACCGCCGGCGTGACCGGCGCGAACCAGCGCTCGATCCCGCCATTCAGCTGGTTGAAGGCGCGTTCCTGGTAATGCGGCTGGTCAGGCGCGCGGGCCAGGGCGGCCTCGCCCGCCTTCAGCGCGAAGACGGCATGGCGACGCAGGCGATAGCGGCCGCCATCGGCCATGTGGCGGTCCGGCTCCAGCGCCGCCCAGCTGCCGGCGAAATCCTGCCAGTCGGCGCCGGCGGGGGTCGCGCCGAACAGGGTGGCGGCCTGGGCGGCCGGCAGCGCGGCAAAGCCGGCGGCGGCGATGGCCGCGCCGGTCTCCTCGACCAGCTCATGCCTCGACACGTCATTCGCCGCCAGATTCCCCATGGGGGCTTAATCCTTCGTCGCCTGTTCCAGGAAGCGCAGCAGGGCCGCCAGGTCGTCGGCATCCTCCACCGCGGGCAGCGGGGCGGCATGCGCGACCGGCGGGGCCTCGGCGCCGCCGGTGAGCAGATCGGCCAGCGCCTGCCGCGTCCAGATGCCCTGGCTGCGGCCCAGTCCCCCGGAATAGGCATAGCCCGCCACCGCCGCCACCGGCCGGCCGAATATTTTTGCAAGATGCGGCCCGGCCTTGAGCTCGGCCACGCCCGGCGGCGGGGTGGACAGGCTGTGGCAACCGCCGCAGCCGCGGAACACCCGGGCGCCCTCCATGTCGATCGCCGCCTGCCGCGCCGGGCGGAGCGATCCTGGGGCGGCCACGGCGGCGCCCAGCGCCACGCCGCGCTGCAGGTCGATGGCGCGCAGCCGGCCATCCGCGCCGCCGGCATAGAGCAGCGCCGCATCCGGGCTGAAGGCCAGGCTCCAGACCGCGACGCCGCCCGAGGCCAGGCTGTGGCGCAGCCGCCCCTCCGGCAGCGACCAGACCGACAGCCCGCCGCCGGGGCCGGCGGCGGCCAGCAGGCTGCCATCGGCGCTGGCGGCGAGCACGGCGAGCGGGCCGCGCCCGGCCTCGACATGGCGGCCGGTGGTGGCGGGGATGGCGGCATTGGGGGCCAGCAGCCGCAGCAGCCCGTCGGCGCCGGCGGTGGCCAGCAGCCCGCCGGGCAGCCCGACCACGGCCGAGAGCGGCACGCCGAAGCTGGCCAGCAGCACCGGTTTTCTATCCGTCGGCCAGCCGAGCAGCTGGCCATCGGCGCCGACCGTCACCGGCAGCCCGTCGGCGCGGAAGGCGGCGCCGGTGACCGGGCCGCGATGGCCCTCCAGCAGCTGCCCGGGCTGGCCGGGGCGCCAGAGCCGCGCCGTGCCGTCGGCCGAGGCCGAGAGCAGCAGCCCGCCCTGGGCGGCCAGCGCGACCAGGGGCCCGGCATGGCCCTCGAGCCGCGCCGCCGGCAGCGCGCCGGGCGGGTCGCTCCACAGGCTGAGCGCGCCATCCTGGCCGCCGCTGGCGAAGCCGCCCTCGGGCAGCGCCACCAGCGACAGCACCGAGGCCGCCGGCGCCCGCCCGACCGGCTTGCCCCCGGCCAGGTCCGCGCCCCAGACGTACAAAAAGCCATCGGCGCCGCCGGAGACCAGGGCGCCCTGCGGCAGGGCGAGCAGCGCCTGCACCGGCCCGGCATGGCCAGCCGGCGCCGGTTCCGAGGCGGCCGCCGCCGCGGATTCGAAGGCGGCCACCGCCGCGGGAAGCGTCAGCAGCAGGAGGAGGCGGAGCAGGCGCAGCATGATGTCTTCAGAATGGCCCCTGCCCCGCCGCGGTGAAAGGGCCGCCGCGCCGCCGTCAGCGCGCCGCGCCCTGCCCGCCCGGCGTGCTGCCGAAGGCGGCGCGGAAGGCGGCGCCGAAGGCCGAGGCGCTGGCATAGCCGACCGCCGCCGCCGCCCGCGCCGGGGTCGCGCCCTGGGCCAGCAGCGCCGAGGCCTCGGCCAGCCGCCAATGCTGCCGCCAGGCGCCGAAGCTCATCCCCGTCTCGGCGCGGAAGCGGCGGGTCAGGGTGCGGGCGCTGGCGCCCACCGTGCCGGCCCAGCCCTCCAGCGTCAGGTCGCTGTCGGGCCGCGCCTGCAAGGCGGCGACCAGCCGCAGCAGCCGCGGGTCGCGCGGCTGCGGCACGCCCAGCGGCAGCCGCGCGGCGCGGGCGATCTCGTCCAGGATCAGCGCCGCCAGGTGGCCGCCGCGGCCATGCGGGTCCCAGTCCACCGGCTCGGCGCAGGCGGCCAGGATCAGCTCGCGCAGCAGGGGGGAGACGACCAGCACGGTCACCGCGGCCGGGCCGGCGCGGGCGGCATCCTCGCGCAGGAACAGCGCGCGCATCGCCACCCGCCCCTGCATCGCCACCGCATGCGGGAGGTAAGCCGGGACCCACAGCGCCCGCCCCGGCGGCACGACGAAGGCCGCCGCGTCGGTCGCGATCCGCATCACCCCATGGCTGGCATAGATCAGCTGCGCCCGGCGATGCGCGTGGCGCGGCGCGCCCTCGCCATCGGCATAGTCGCGGCGGAAGCCGGCCAGCGGGCGGTCCACCGCCTCCTGCGGCAGGTTCAGCACGACATGGGGCGGAGTTTGGCCGGTTGGCGACATGATCTGGCCGGATGTCGTTTCCGGGACAGGGTAACGTCCCGGGAAGAGACGGCAAGCGAAACTGCCGCCCGCCCATCGATCCCTTGCCGGAAACGCCCCCATGGCCCTGCATCCCGCGACGCGACAGATCGCCTTCATCAACGCGGCCCACAGCATCACCCATTTCTGCCTGCTGATCCTGGCCACCGCCGTGCTCGGCATGGTGCAGCAGGACCCGGCCCGCTTCGGCGCCGAATACGGGCCGATCATGGCGCTCGGCACCGCCATGTTCGTGGTCTATGGCGTCGGCGCCCTGCCGATGGGGTGGCTGGCCGAGAAGCTGGGCCGCCGCAGCCTGATGCTGGGCTTCTTCTTCGGCACCGGCGCCTGCATGGCGCTGGCCGGGCTGACCACCTCGCCCTTCTCGCTGGCGGTGGCGCTGGCCGGCATGGGGGCGTTCGCCGCCATCTACCACCCGATCGGCACCGCCATGCTGGTGGAGGCCGCCGGCGACAAGGTCGGCCGCGCCGTGGGCCTGAACGGGGTCTTCGGCAATTTCGGCGTGGCCCTGGCCCCGGTGATGACCGCCTTCCTGGCGATCTCCTTCGGCTGGCGCTGGGCCTTCCTGGTGCCCGGCGTCGCCTGCATGGCGCTGGGCGTGCTCTACTGGCGCGAGCCCGCCATCGACATGGCCAATGCCCGCGGCCCGGCCCGCCCCTTCCCCGCCATCCCGCCGGCGGTGGTCAGGCGCGCGGTGGTGGTGCTGCTGGCCATCGCCGCGGCCTCCGGCCTGGTGTTCAACGCCTTCACCCTGCTGCTGCCGAAGCTGATGGAAGAACGCCTGGCCAGCAGCCCCGACCTGCTGCCGGTGATCGGCGCGCTGGCCTTCCTGGTGACCATCTGCGGCGGGCTGACCCAGTTCACCGTCGGCCGGCTGATCGACCGCTCCACGCTGAAGCGCATCTTCCTGCCGATGGCCATGGTGCAGGTGCCGGCCATGCTGGCGCTGGCCTTCGCCCAGGGCTGGATGGTGCTGCCCATCGCAGCCCTGCTCGCCGCCTCGATCTTCGGCCAGGTGACGGTCAACGAGACCATGACCGCCCGCTACATCGCGCCCGCCCTGCGGGTGAAGCTCTACTCGATCCGCTTCTTCGTGGGGTTCCTGGGCGCCGCCGCCGCCGCCCCCGTGGTCGGCCTGCTGCACGAGGCCACCGGCAACCTGGCCCTGACCATCCTGGTGCTGGCCGGCTTCGGCTGCATCACCCTGGTCTGCGCGATGTTCTTCCCGGATCGCCAGGAAGAACTGAAGCCGGAACTCTGGGCGTCGCCTGCCGCTGCGGCGGCGGAGTAACGAGAAGACAGGGCAGGCCAGGGGAATGAATTCCCCTGGACCCCTTCTTTTTTCTGATGACCGGCCGTTCAAAAGCCAGCGCCTCGACACGAGCGACACCAGGGCATCACCGCGGGACGCCATTATATAAAACAGCGCCACCTCACAGGTCGCGCTGCTGCTGGGCCGTTTCACGTCCCGTCTCCACGTGGACACGGCAGTCTGAAAGAAAAAAGAAGGGGTCGAGGGGAATTCATTCCCCTCGCCTGCCTCTAATCCTTCCGCCCCCTGAAAATCATGACCACCGCCGCCACGGCCAGCAGGCCCCACATGGCGACGGGCGGCGCGTCGAAGCCCTGGCTGTGCCAGAGCGGCAGCGCCGCGAGCGCCGCCAGCACCACCACCACGGTGACGATATAGGTGATCATCCGCCGAGGTGGCTCGCCAGGAAGCCGAGCGCGCGCTGCTCGGCGAGCGCCGCGTCGGCCGGGCTGTAGGAGCCGCGCTCCTCGCAGGAGAAGCCGTGCTGGGCGCCGGGATAGGTATGCACCTCGATGCCCGGCTGGGCGGCGCGGATGGCGGCGACGTCCTCCATCGGGATGCCATGGTCGGCCTCGCCGAAATGCAGCTGCACCGGGCAGTGCGGGGTCTCGTCCCTGGCGGCCGCGATGCCGCCGCCGTAGTAGCCGATGGCGGCGCCGAACACCTCGGAGCGGGTGGCGCCATGCCAGGCGACGGTGCCGCCCCAGCAATAGCCGATGATGCCGAGCCTGGCGCCGGCGGGCAGGGCCGCGCGCAGCGCCGCGGCGGCGGCCTCGATGTCCAGCAGCGTGGCGGCTGGGTCGACCTGGCCGCGCAGCGCCACCCCCTGCTTCACGTCTTCCGGCGTGTAGCCCAGCTCAACCCCCGGCTGGGCGCGGTCGAACAGCGCGGGCGCGATGACGGCGTAGCCCTGCTGGGCGAATCGCTCGCAGACGCGGCGCATGTGCCGGTTGACGCCGAAGATCTCCTGCACGACCACCAGGCCGCGGGTGGCCGTGTCCGGCCCCAGGCGCCAGGCGGAAAGCCGGTGGCCATCGGCCGCGGCCAGTTCGATCTGCATGAGAGTCTCCTGAGGGTCCGGGGCATTCCCGGAAGCGGCTTGCGGCATTATCCTCCGCGCATGGCAGAGATCGTCAACCTCAACCAGCGTCGGAAAGCGGCCGCGCGCGCCGAAGCCGGGCGCCAGGCCGCCGTCAACCGCGAGAAATTCGGCCGCACGAAGGCCGAGAAGGCGCGCGACGCCGAGGCGGAAGCGCGCCGCAACGCCCTACTCGACGGCGCCCGCCAGGACGGGGCGCCGCCGAAAGGCTGACCCGGCTACTGGCCGAGAATGGTGCTGTCGAGCAGCGTCCGCAGCAGGGTCACGCCTTCCTGCACGCCTTCCAGCCGCAGCGGCCGGCCGGCCTCGCTGCCCAGCGCGCGGGCGAAGACGGCGCGGTCCTGGCCGAGCTCGGCCACCGACAGCTTGCCGTCGCCGTCATAGTCGAGGCTTTCCATGGCGAAGCGGGCGATGGCGACGCCGGCCAGCAGCCCGCCGCCACCAGCCGCCATGACGCCTTCCGGCGCCGCATCCTCGGCCGCCGCCAGCACCCAGGTCATCCCCCGCACCATCCGCGCGATCTCGGCGACGGAAAGCAGCTTGTCGCCGGAGACGTCGCCTTCCTGCACCAGGGCGGCGACGCAGCCGGCGGGGCTGGCCGCCATGCCGCCGCAGGCCGCCTCCAGCACCTCGAGCGAGCCGAGGAAGGCCAGGCCCTCGCCATGCAGCGCGGCGAAGGAGGGTGGCGGGCTGGGGCAGCGGCGCCAGCTGGCGATCGGCGTGTCGCCGGGCAGGCGGTCGTCGCGCAGCTTGGCGTCGGGCTCGGCGGTCTGCAGCGCGGCGGCCTCGCCGCGCAGCAGGATGCGGGGCGCCTCGGCGCCGCGGCCGATGCCGATATGCCATTCGCCCTGGCCCGCGGCCTGCTGCCGCCGGGTCTCGCCGAAGCGGATCAGCCGGGCCGGGCCATCGGCCGGCAGCCGCACCACGGCGCGGGCGGTGACCTGCAGCATGGCGCGGGGTGCCGTGCATTCGCCGTCGAACCAGGCGCCGCGCAGCGCCTGCGGCACCGGCAGCAGGGTGGCCTGGGCCGCGACGGGGGCGGGCTGGGCGAGGACGGGCGCGACGACGCAGCAGCCGAGCCCGGCCACCAGCGCCACGCGAAGGGTGGCCATCGCGCCGCCCTTCCACTGAAGAAGGATCATGGGAGGGGGACCTCGGTGCCGCTGCACAGGGCAAAATCCGGCCGGTCGATTTCCAGCCCGTTGCGGAAGACGGCGCGCAGATGGCCGGTGCAGCCCACCCCTTCGGGCGGCTGGAAGTCCAGCGTCTCGCCGCGGCCGAGCACGGTGGCGCCCAGCCGGTCGGCGCCGCGCGGGGTGCCGGCGGCATCGACATAGAGCTCGACCAGCGGCGCCGGGCCGCTGTTGCGGAAGCGCACGCTGCCCTCGCGCGGCGGGCCCTGCTCGATGGCGCCGGCGCCCTGGTCCAGGCGCTCGGCCAGGGTCCAGCCGGGGCGGACCACGATTAGCCCGTTGTCGCAGATATTGACGCCGCGGCGCTCCTCGGCGCCGCCATTGCCGAAGACGACGCGCAGGTCGATCTCGCAGCCGGCGCGCAGCGACACCTCGAAGCGGCCGCCGCGCTCCAGCGGGCCGCCGGGCAGCCGGTCGTCGCCCCAGTCGGTGTCGTCGACGCTGGAGGCGTAGAGCTCCTGCACCGGCGCGCCGTGGCGGTTGACCAGGGTGAAGGCGCGTTCCGGCTGGCGCTCGATGCCGCCGCCGTCGAACACCACCTTGGCGCCGCCGCAGATGTCGACGGCCGTCTTCTCCTCGGCCTGCTCGTCATTGTAGACGACGCGCAGATCGGCCTGGCAGCTCTGCCGGCGCAGGCGCAGGCGGAAGGTCTCGCCGGCGCCGACGGTGACCTGGCCGAGCCGGTCGGGGCCCCAGCGCTCCTCGCGCTCCTCGGCCGTGGCGGGCGGCGTCGGCGCCGGCGCGCCGGGTGCGGGCAGCGGCGCGGCATAGAGGTTGCGCAGCGTGCGCTGGGTGCTGTTGACCACCTCCACCTCGCGCCAGGGGATCGTGCTGTCGCCGAAGACCACGCGGTTGCGGCGGCACAGGTCGACGCGCCGCTTCTCCTCCTGGGTGTCGTCCTCGTAGACGGCGGTCATGTCGTAGAGGCATTCGCGGGCGCGGCCGAGGCGCAGCGTGAAGGTCGCCTCCGCCCCCACCATCTCGGCGCCCAGCCGGTCCGGGCCGCGCGCGGCGGGGGGGGCACCCCGTCCTTCGGCACCGCGTCCTTCGGCACCGCGTCCCTGGGGCGCCGACGGCATGGCGTAGAATTCACGGATGGTCAGGTCGGTGTCGTTGACCACCTGCGCCTCGCGCAGCGGCGCGGTCGGGTCGCCGAAGGTGACGCGGTTGCTGCGGCACAGGTCGACGCCGCGCTTCTCCTCGGCGCTGCCATCGGCGAGCACGGCGCGGACATCGAACAGGCACAGCCGCTGCCGGCCGAGGCCGACACGCAGCGACGCGCCGGTCGGCAGGGTGTCCTGGCCGAGGCGGTCGGGGCCAGGCTCGACGCTGCCGGCGGGGGCGATGTAGAGCTCGCGCAGGCCGAGGCCGAGCTCGTTGACGATCAGCGCCTCGCGGTCCTGGGGCGGGCGCGGCGCGGCCTGCTGGGTGCCCCCGCCTGGCGCCGCGGGCGGGGTGGCGGCGCGCTGCGCCCAGGCCGGGGTGGCGGCCTGCCATGGTGCCAGGAGCAGGGCCAGCACCACCCCCACGCGAAACCGCATCCAGAGAATTCCTCGATCCTGCCCCAACCGGCACCGTCACCGGCACCACCGCGCCGGCAGCCATGCCAGGGCCTGGCCGCAGCATGCGGGGGGGGATGCTGCGGTGCAAGCGGGGGCCGCCGGGGCCGCTTCATTTTGCGCTTTGCCGTGGCGCGGATATCGCACAGGCTGCCCTGCAGAAATAAAAGCTACCGGAGAAACGTCCATGTTGCGTCGCAGTGCCCTTTCTCTTGGCCTCACCGCGGCCGCTGCCGGCCTGACCCTGCCCTGGCTGGCCGCCCCCGCCCGCGCGCAGCAGCGCTTCGCCTCCCTGCATATCTTCGTCCCCGCCGGCCCGGGCGGCGGCTGGGACGGCCTCGGCCGCGCCATCGAGCAGGTCGGCCGCGCCGCCGGCCTGGTCAGCAACTTCCAGTTCGAGAATGTCGGCGGCGCCGGCGGCACCGTCGGCCTGCCGCGCTTCATCCAGCAGCGCCGCGGCCGCGAGGGCAGCATCATGATCGGCGGCGCCGTCATGGTGGGCTCCGTGCTGGCCAACAAGTCGCCGGTCGGGCTGAAGGACGTCACCCCGATCGCGCGGATGACGACGGAGCCCGGCATCATCGTCGTGCCCGCCAGCAGCGACATCAAGGACCTGAAGGGCTTCCTGGAGGCCCTGAAGACCAATCCGGGCGGCACGGCGGTCGCCGGCGGCAGCGCCGGCGGCATGGACCATATCCTGCTGGGCCTGCTGCTGAAGACCCAGGGGCGCTCGGCCAAGGACGCCTCCTACGTCGCCTTCGCCGGCGGCGGCCCGGCCCAGGCGGCGATCCTGGGCGCCCAGGTCCGCGCCGGCATCTCCGGCGTCTCGGAATTCGCCGAGCAGATCAAGGCCGGGCGGATGCGGGCGCTGGCCACCTCCGGCGAGACGCGCAGCCTGCCCGACGTGCCTACGCTGAAGGAAAGCGGCATCGACCTGGTGCTGGGCAACTGGCGCGGCGTCTTCGGCCCGCCCGGCATCAAGCCGGAGACGCGCGCCGACCTGCTGCGCTTCGTCACCGAGCTGCATGCCCTGCCCGCCTGGAAGGAGCTGACGGAGCGCCAGGGCTGGGAGGATGCCTTCCTGCCCGGCGACGCCTTCGTCGACTTCCTCAAGCGCGACGAGGCAGCCACCGCCGAGGTGCTGCGCGAGGTCGGTCTGATCTGATGGCCCCGCAAGCCAGCGGTCGCCAGGGGCTTTCCTGGCAGGCTGCCGGGCCCGACCTGTTCGTCGGGCTCTTCGTGCTGGCGCTCGGCCTGCTCTGCCTGTGGCAGGCCTATGCGATCCCGGTCACGCCGCTCTATGCCCAGGTCGGGCCGAAATTCATGCCGACGCTGGTCGGCGGGCTGGTCGTGGTGGTCGGCGCCGGCCTGACGCTGAAGGCGCTGCGCGGCGGCTGGTCGCATGAGCTCGAGGAGATGCAGGACGCGCCGGCCACCAACTGGCGGGCGCTCGGCCTGCTGGGCGCCGGGCTGGTCGTCAACCTGGTGCTGATCGACACGCTGGGCTTCGTCTTCGCCGCCACCGCGCAGTTCGTCCTGGTCGCCGCCGCCTTCGGCAGCCGCCGGCCGCTGCGCGACCTGGGCATCGGGCTGGCGGTGACGCTCGGCGCCTATCTGGCCTTCGACAAGCTGCTCGGCGTCAATATCGGCGCCGGGATCCTGGAAGGGATCCTCTGAGCCATGGACGCCTTTTCCGGCCTGGCGCTCGGCTTCAGCCACGCGCTGACCATCACCAATCTCGGCTGGGCGCTGCTCGGCTGCTTCCTGGGCACCGCGATCGGCGTGCTGCCCGGCATCGGCCCGGCGCTGACCATCGCGCTGCTGCTGCCGATCACCTTCCAGGTCAGCGCCACCGGCGCCTTCATCCTGTTCTGCGGCGTCTTCTACGGCGCCATGTATGGCGGCTCCACCACCTCGATCCTGCTGAACACGCCGGGTGAATCGGGCTCGATTATCACCGCGCTGGAAGGCGCGAAGATGGCCAAGAACGGCCGCGCCGGGCCGGCGCTGGTCACCGCCGCGGTCGGCAGCTTCATCGCCGGCACCATCGGCACGCTGGGCATTTCCTTCCTCGGGCCGATCGTCGTCGAGCTGGCGCTGAAGCTGGGGCCGGCCGAATATTTTTCCCTGATGGTGCTGTGCTTCGTCACCGTCTCCGCCGTGCTCGGCGGCTCGGCGCTGCGCGGGCTGACCTCGCTCGGCCTCGGCCTGGTGATCGGGCTGATCGGCATCGACCTGCAGACCGGCCAGCCGCGCCTGACCTTCGGCATCCCGGAGCTGCTGGACGGGGTCGATGTGGTCCTCGTCGCCGTCGCGCTCTTCGCGGTGGGCGAGACGCTGCACCTCGCCTGGCGCCATGTCGAGGGCCGCCAGGAGCTGCGCGAGGTCGGCAAGCTGATGATGTCCAAGGAGGACTGGAAGCGCAGCTTCTGGCCCTGGATGCGCGGCGCGGCGCTGGGCTTCCCCTTCGGCGTCATGCCGGCCGGCGGCACCGAGATGCCGACCATGCTGAGCTACTACGCCGAGCGGAAGCTGGTGAAGAAAGAGCACCTGCATGAATTCGGCACCACCGGCGCCATCGAGGGCGTGGCCGGGCCGGAAGCCGCCAACAACGCCGCCGCCGCCGGCATCCTGGTGCCGATGCTCACCCTCGGCCTGCCGACCTCGGCGACGGCGGCGATCATGCTCTCGGCCTTCCAGTCCTATGGCATCCAGCCAGGGCCGATGCTGTTCACCACCCAGGCCGACCTGGTCTGGACGCTGATCGCCTCGCTCTATGTCGCCAATATCATGCTGGTGGTGCTGAACCTGCCGCTGGTCGGGCTCTGGGCCCGCATCCTGAAGATCCCGACGCCGCAGCTCTATGCCGGCATCCTGGTTTTCGCCACCATCGGCACCTATGGCATCAGCAACTCGGTGGTCGACCTGATGCTGCTCTACGGCATCGGCATCATCGCCATGTTCATGCGCCGCTTCGACTTCCCGACGGCGCCGGTGGTCATCGGCATGATCCTGGGGCCGATGGCGGAGCAGGCGATGCGCCAGGCCCTGACCATCAGCCAGGGCGACTGGACCACCTTCGTCACCCGGCCGGTGTCGCTCTGCATCCTGCTCCTGGCGCTGCTCGGGCTGGTGGGCCCGCGGCTCTGGGCGCTGGCGTCGCGGCGGCGGGTTTCTACCTGAGCGCTTGACGGGACGGTCGGGCAGGCTTTTGACGGAGCCATGCCCGACCAGCCCCGCCCTTCCGTCCCCTATTTCAGCCAATGGGAAACGCCCGGCATGACGCTGGCCGTCGTGGCCGAAGGCGCCGAGCGCGCCCTGCTGCGCGACCCGGCCTGGCGCGGCTCGGGCGCCGCGACCATCGAGGAATATGCCCGCTGGGCCGGGCATCTCTGCGGCATGGCCTGCCTGCGCATGGTCCTCGCCGCCCGCGGCGTTTCCCCGCTGCCGACCATGATGCACCTCGCCCGCGGCGCGACCGAGGCCGGCGGCTATGTCGAGCAGCAGGACGGCTTCATCCGCGGGCTGGTCTATGCGCCGCTGCTGCCCTTCATCGCCGACCGCTTCGGGCTGGCCGGCGAGATCCGGCTGGAGCTGACCGCGGCCGATCTCCCTGCCCTGCTGATGGAGAGCGAATTTTTCATCGCCTCCGTCCACAAGGACATCCGCTGGCCCGAGAGGACCCCCGACAGCCGCGGCGGTCATCTGGTCCTGGTCACCGCGGCAACCCCGGAAGAAATCGTGTTCCACAACCCCTCCGGCCATGATGCGGCGGCGCAGGCGGATGCGCGGCTGTCGCCAGAAGAATTCGACCGCTTCTTCGCCGGGCGCGGCATCGCCATCGCCCGTGGCTGACCAAGAGGGGCTGATCGCGCGCCGCTGGCAAAGCCCCCGGAAACGCGCTTTGCTCGCGGCCTGACCGGGGCCGCAACGAGTCCTGGCATCGTCCGGGGAGCTTTCCACCATGCCGCACCTGTTCCGACCCCTCGCCGCCGCGCTGCTGCTGGCCGCCGGCCTGGCCGCCGCCGCCAGCGCCCAGGAAACCGCCGCCATCGCCAGCCGGGTGGAACTGCACCCGATCCCGTCCCTGACGCTGAGCGACGCCCAGTTCCTGACCGGCGACGCCGCCGGCGCCACCCCGGTCACCGTCGCCGGCGAGCTGCGCGTGGCGCAAGGCACCGGCCGGCTGCCGGTGGTGGTGCTGATGCATGGCTCAGGCGGCATCGGGCCGAATATCGAGATGTGGTCGGCGCTGTTCACCGCGCGCGGCATCTCGACCTTCGCCATCGACGGATTCACCGGGCGCGGGCTGGTCAGCACGTCGTCCGACCAGGCGCGGCTCGGGCGGCTGAACCTGATCGTCGACATCTACCGCTCGCTGGAAATCCTGGCCAAGCATCCGCGGGTCGATCCGCAGAAGATCGTGCTGATCGGCTTCTCCCGCGGCGGCCAGGCGGCCTTCTATGCGTCCCTCGCCCGCTTCCACCAGACATGGAACCGCAGCGGCATCGGCTTCGCCGCCTATGTGCCCTTCTATGCCGATTGCGCCACCCGCTACATCGACGACCTGAAGCCGGTCGCCGCCCCCATCCGCCTGATCCATGGCGAGGCCGACGACTACAACCCGCTGCGGTCCTGCGCCGCGCAAGCCGAGCGGCTGAAGGCGGCTGGCGTCGACATCGCGGTCACCACCTATCCCGGCGCGCATCACGGCTTCGACACGCCGTTGAACGACGCCGCGGTGGTGACGCCGCAATCCCAGACGGTGCGGGACTGCACGATCGAGGAGCGTGCCCCCGGCCAGCTGATCAACACCGCGACCGGGGCGGTGTTCAGCTACACCGATGCCTGCGTGAAGCTGGGCCCGCAGGTCGGCGGCCATCCCCAGGCGCGGGCGGCCGCGGCGACGGCGGTGGTGGAATTCGTGACGGGGGTGGTGCGGAAATAGCCGCGCCGCCATGCTGGGGCTTCGATAGGACCCTCGCGGAGGCGGCGTGCGTCAGGTTTTTCTTTCAGGGGGCGCCGCGCTGCGGCGCCTGGGGCTGGCGCTGATCGCGCTGGTGGCGTTTTCGGGCGGGGCGGCTGCGTGCAGCTGCTTCCAGTGGCCCGTGCGCGTCGCCATCGCCGCGCAGCCGGTCATCTTCGTGGGTGAGGTCGCTACCGAGCAGGTGCTGCAGGAGAAGGGCCGGGCCATCACCACGACGACCATCACGGTGACCGAGGTGCTGAAGGGCCCCCTGCCACCCAGCGTCGCGCTGCGGCAATGGTCGGGGTCCAGCGGCTGCGGCAGCTATGGCCCGATGCCGATCGGCTGGAAGGGCTTGATCTACGCCGCGTGGTCCAGCCAGGAGGAGATCGCGAACGGCACCGCACAGCTCGGGCAGCTCACCACCAACGGCTGCCGCATGATGCAGGCGAGCAGCGATGCGGCGTCGGTGGTGCCGCGGCTGCGGCGGCTGAACGACCGCCGGGCGGTGATCGAGGCGGCATTGCGCAGCTGGCCGGATTCGCCGCCGCTGCTGCTGGAGCAGGCCCGGCTGGTCGAACAGCGCGACGGCCATCGCGCCGCCCGCCCGCTCTACGAGGCGTTGATCGCCCGCGATCCCCGCGATCCCGCGCCGCATCGCGCGCTGCTGCGGGACTGGGTCGGCTATCGGGCCAGCCCGGAATTCGACGCCGCGCTGGCGCGGGCCGAGACGCTGCTGCCAGGGGACGCAGCCATCGGGCGCATCGCCGTGCAGGCCCGCATCGCCCGCGGCGAACGCGGCCTGTCCGAAGGACGTCGCGACTTCCGCGACTGGGTCACCTGGCTGCCGAGGCTGCAGGGCGACCTGCGCGGCATCGATTTCAGCGGCGCCCAGCTCCCGGACCTCTATCTTCGCGGGACCGATCTGCGCCGCGCCCGCTTCGCCGGCGCCGACATCGACCGGCTCAACCTGTCGCAGGCCGATCTGCGCGGGACGGACCTGTCCGGGCTTCTGGCGTTCGGCGCCAATCTGAACGGGTCGCGCCTCGACGGGGCGCGGCTGGACGGCGCCGACCTGCGGCGAGCGACCTTCTACCAGGCCAGCCTGCGGCGGCTGGCCGTCGACGAGGCGCGCCTCGTCGGCGCCGAGCTGACCGAGACCGACCTCGCCGGCGCACGCCTTACCCGCAGCGACCTGCGCCGGGCCGACCTGCGTGGCGCGCTGCTCGACCGGGCGGTGCTGCACGCGGTCGACCTGCGCGACGCCCGGCTGGAGGATGCCGACCTTTCCACCGCCCGGATCGAGGCCAGCCGGTTCGAGGGCGCGAGTTACGACTGCCTGACCCGCTGGCCGCCCCGCTTCGACCCGGCGGCGCTGGGCGCGCGGAAGCTGGAGAACCCCGCCTGCCGCTGAGGCTTGGCACCGGCGCCCCGCCTCCCCAGATCCATCGATCACAGGGACGACGAACGGACAAAAAAATGGCCAGCGGCTGGGCCCCGGACGGGGCCGTGCAGGACCAGATCGACGACACGGTGTCCGATGCCGTGCAGCGGGCGCGCGCCCGGCTGGCCGCTTCCGGCGGCGGCAACCTGCATTGCGAGGAGTGCGGGGAAGAGATCCCCGAGGCGCGGCGGCGGGCGCTGCCCAATGCCCGCACCTGCGTCCCCTGCCAGTCCGCGCGCGATGCCCGCCCCGCCGCCTTCGGCATCAACCGCCGCGGCAGCAAGGACAGCCAGCTGAAATAGCTACCCGGCCGGGACCAGCCGCAGGATCCGGCCGCGCGCTTCGTCGGTCAGAACGTACAGAAACCCGTCCGGGCCCTGCAGGACGTGGCGCAGCCGGGTCTGGCCCCAGAGCAGTCTTTCTTCCGACACCACCCGGTCGCCGTCGAGCGTCAGGCGCAGCAGCCCGGCGCTGCTGAGCGTCGCCAGGAACAGGTTGCCGCGCCAGGCCGGGAAGGCGTCGCCGGTGTAGAAGCCGGCGCCCGAGGGGCTGATCGAGGGCACCCAGACGCGCTCGGGGTCCTGCATGCCGGGACGGGACGGCGCCTCGTGGATCGGCAGCCCGCTATAGGCGCGGCCGTGGCCGACCACCGGCCAGCCCAGATTGGCGCCGGCGGCGGGCAGGTTGACCTCGTCGCCGCCGCGCGGGCCCATCTCGACCTCGACCAGGCTGCCGGTGGCCGGGTTCACCGCCAGGCCCTGCGGGCTGCGCAGGCCATAGGCGTAGATTTCCGGGCGGACGCCCTCGCGGCCGAGGAAGGGGTTGCCGGGCGCCGGCCTGCCCGCGCGGTCGAGGCGCAGCAGCTTGCCGGCCAGGTCGCCCAGGTCCTGGGCGCGCTCGGAGACGCGCTGGCGGTCGCCGGTGGTGAGGAACAGAAAACCCTCGGCGTCGAAGGCGATGCGGCAGCCGTAATGGCCATTGCCCGACTGCGCCGGCCCGGCGTCGAGGATCGGCTGCACCGCGTCCAGCGCCCGGGCATCGGCGGCCAGGCGCGCGCGGTAGAGCCGGGTCAGGCTGCCGCCGCGCGCCGGGGCGGCCGCGCAGAAATACAGCTCCCGCGTCGTCGCGAAATCGGGGGCGAGGGCGATGTCGAGCAGCCCGCCCTGGCCGGCAGCGGCGACGGCGGGCAGGTTGGCCAGCGGCGGCGAGACCTGGCCCTCGGGCGAGACCAGGCGCAGGCGGCCCGGGCGCTCAGTGACCAGCAGGGCGCCGTCGGGCAGGAAGGCCGCGCCCCAGGGATGCTCCAACCCGGCCGCGAAGGGCTGCAGGCGGAAGCGGGCGGCCTGGCTTTCCACCGGGGCCGCGGACACGGGCCCCTGGGCGCAGGCCGCCATTGGCAGCGCCGCGCCCAGCAGCAGGGCGAGGCCGGCAGCCCGAAGCCGCCGGCCTGCGACAGACAAAAGGATCAGGCCAGGGCCCCGGCGATCCAGTCCTTCATCTGGCTGCGCGGCATGGCGCCAACCTTGGTCTCGACCGGCTTGCCGTCCTTGAACAGGATCATGGTCGGGATGCCGCGGACCGCGAAGTCGTTCGGGGTCATCGGGTTCTCGTCGATATTGACCTTGGCGACGGTCAGCTTGCCGGCATATTCGGCGGCGATCTCGTCGAGGATCGGCGCCACCATGCGGCAGGGGCCGCACCATTCGGCCCAGAAGTCGACCAGCACGGGGACAGAGGCTTCCAGCACGTCCTGCTTGAAGCTCTCGTCGCTGACGGCCTTGGTGAGTTCGCTCATGCTTCAGGTTCCTGGCGCGCCCGGCCGGGAGCGGCTGGGGCGCATGCGTCCCCCCTAAAGTCGTGATGCCGGGGCACGCGGTCAAGCGTCGCGGCGGGGATGGCGGCGATGCAGGCGGGCTGGGGCTTCAGCGGCCGAAGCCGGCCATGCCGCGGGCCAGGGCATCGGCGCGGCCGTCGCGGCTGACCTCCCACAGCGGGTTGTCGACGGCCAGCATCTGGCCGCCGTCGCGCTGGACGGGGCGGATCAGCGCGGTGCCGCGGGCCCGGCTGGCGCGGCCGAACAGGTCGAGGGGCAGGCGGACATAGATGCCCTTGTCGAAGGAGCCCTCGCCGAAACGTGCGGCGGAGACATCGGTGACGGTGGCGAAGCCGCCGACCTCGATGCCCGAATCGAAGCGGCGGCCGAGCTCGACCGTCACCCCCCAGTCGCCGGCCAGGTACCGCCCGGCGCGAAGGATCCCGTAGAGGTTCCACCAGGGCAGCTCGGCATAGAGGCTGGCGTGCCCGGTGACGACCGAATAGTCGCGCAGGCCCAGCCGCTGGTCGAATTCCCGCTGGGTGACCCAGTTCAGGTCGAGGCCCAGGGCGAAAGGCTTGTCGACCGGCCGCCACAGGATCTCCGAGGAAAACCCGGCAAACATCGGCTCCAGGTAGCCAACGGTCCCGCGGGCCAGCAGGTCGGGGCCGGCATTCCAGATCCGCTCGGCATAGAGGGTCGACAGCGCGGTGCTGCCGTCGCGGGCATAGCGGGCATAGTCGCTGCGCACATGCGGCAGGCGGCTGTCGGAGGGCAGCCCGCCCTCCAGGTTGCCCAGCAGCGACTGCTGCATCGAGGCCGCCAGCGCCCAGGCGGCGCCGAGCTCGATCCGCCCGCCCAGCGCGACGCCGGCCTGCCAGCGCAAGGTCCGCGACGGGTCGCCGAGGGCCATGTTGATGCGCGGCCCGGCCTGCCAGCTCCAGAACGGCCCTTCATTCTCGACAGCGCCGGGGGCGATGGCGCCGGTCGCGGGCAGCAGGCGGGCGGTGGCCCAGGCCTCTTCCGGGGCGGCGCGGTGGCGGGCCACCGATTCCAGCCCAGCGCGCGGGATTTCCAGGACCGCGACCTCGGCGCCGGCCTGCCACCAGCGCAGCCGCAGCATCTCGATCTCGCGCGGCAGGGCCGGCTGCACCGCCCGCAGCACGCGCGACGCCACCTGGGACAGGGCGCGGTAGTCGCCGCCGGCCAGGGCCAGCTCGGCGGTGCCGCCTTCCTCGGCATAGGCCAGCGGCAGGAAGCCGGCCTCCTGCAGCGCCGCGAAGACGGCCTGCGCCGTGGTGGCCTCGTCGCGCGGCGCGGCGGGGGGGCG
>NZ_CACSJM010000111.1 GCF_902706185.1 Roseomonas sp. 18066
GGCAGCGTCAGAGGTGTATAAGAGACAGACATAGGCCAGGCTGGTCGGCGGCGGCGGCGGCGGGCTGGCCAGCGGCATGGCGGCCGGCATGGCGACTGGCATCGGGGCCGGCTCGGCGACCGGCGCCGGGCTGCTCGCATAGGTGCTGCCGGCATAGGTCGAGCCGTCCGGGATCGGCTCCATGCGGACCACGTTGCTGCCGGCGGCCGGGTCGAGGCTGGCGACCTGGACGGGGGCGGCGGCGGCATAGGTCGAGCCGTCCGGGATCGGCTCCATGCGGACCACGGGGCCGGCCGGCAGGCTGGCCACGCGGATGCCCGGGTCGGTCGCGTTGCGCTGGTCGCGCAGCGCCAGCATCGTGGCGGTGTCGCCGCGGCGCGGGCCGGCCGGGATGTTCAGCGGGATCTCGGCCGCCGCATAGACCTCCGGCGCCGCGCGGCGGTCGGGATGCGCGTCGATGATGCGCGGGCCGATGCGGGCGACGTAGTTGCGGGTCTCGGCGGGCAGGCCGCGGCCGTTCCAGAGGTAGTCCTCCAGGCGGCGCGGGCCGGCATTGTAGGCGGCCAGGAAGCCCGGGCTGCCATAGAGCTCGTACATTTCCCGCACATAGGCGGTGCCGGCCATCACGCTGTTCCACGGATGGTAGGGGTCGTCGCCCAGGCCGTAGCGGCCCCGCAGCTCGGCATAGGTGCCGGGCATGACCTGCATCAGGCCCATGGCGCCGACCGGGCTGCGCGCGGCGACGCGGCCGCCGGATTCCTGGCGCATGACCTCGCGGACCCAGCGCTCCGGAATGTCGAAGCGGCGCGAGGCCTCGCGGATATAGGGTCCCCAGGGGTCGCTGGACGGCCCCGGCGGATCATAGCTGGAAGGCTGCGGATAGGCGGCGGCCTGGGCCGCGGCGGTGGCGGTCGGCCGGGCCTGCTGGCTGCTGGTGCCGCAGGCGGCAAGCAGCGCCACCATCGACAGCGTCGCGGCCAAACGGATGCGCCCCCCCGGCGTCATCCGACCGTTCTGGCACGGAGTCATCCCCAATTCCCCGTCTGTCCGATGCCATTCCACAGGCTGGAACCGGCCGCGCCCCCACGCCGCCGACTCCGGAATTGCACCGGGTTTAAGTTTCAGCAGAACATCTGCTGCTAAACCGCTAAAGGAAACAGCCAATTGGCGCAAGCCTGATGACAGGGCGGGCGGCCCGGCGGCCTGCCCGATGGCCTGCCCGGCACCGCTTTGTCTCGATGTGTAATTCCCGGCGCGGCGCCCCCGCGGCCCCCTGGCGCCGGGCCCCAGGCGTCCCCCATGATCAGGGCGGGCCGCAACGGGCGGTGGCCGATCACGTTTACTCGCTGCCGCCCGCCGCGCCGGTCCGGACGGAGGGCAGCATGACAGAGCGTGATCGCGGCCGGCCTGGGAGCGGCAGCGGCCGCGGGCTATCTTCCGCGCCCGCCGCCGGATCCACCGGCTTCCGCCGCGCGTTCCGACGCGCCACCAAGCGACTCGCAGCGACACCTGATTCGCAGTGACAACAAGGGACATCGCCATGCCCGCGCCTTCTCGTCTCTCCCGCGGCCTTCGCGCCGGCCTCGCCTTGCTGCTGGTGGGGGGCACGCTGGCAGCCTGCGCCCCGCAATATACCGGCAGCACCTATAACAGCGCGACGCTGGGCCGGGCGGCCTCGGTGTCCTACGGCACCATCATCGGCATGCGCCCGGTCGAGGTGCAGGGCAACGGCGCCGGCATCGGCACCGCGGCCGGCGCGGTGGCCGGCGGCGTCGCCGGCAGCTTCATCGGCGGCGACTGGCGCTCCAACGCCCTGGCCGGCCTCGGCGGCGCGCTGGTCGGCGGCCTGGCCGGCAATGCCATCGGCCGCGGCGTCAGCGGCACCACGGCCGTCGAGTTCTTCATCCGCGAGGACCAGGGCGGCGACATCTCGGTGGTGCAGACCAACGAGGAAGGACTGCAGCCGAACGAGCGCGTGGTCATCAGCCGCGGCGACCGCACCCGCATCAGCCGCGCCGCCGGCGGCCCGCCGCCCGTCGCCTATGCGCCCCCCGCCAGCTATGGCGGCGCCTACGGCGGCACCAAGTAGCTGTTTCCGATCGCCGCCGGCCGATGGCCGGCGGCGATCGTTCCGCGGCGGGGGCCTGCCCCGCGCATCGAAAGAACCCTCGCCCTGGCAAGCATCGCGAAAACCGGTGTATAGACCCGCCGCCATGCAGCAAGCGGTCCTCCCCACCTATCATATCGACGCCGAGAACCCGGACCGCCGCGGCCGCGCCCTGGCCGACCTGGGCGCCGGCTTCTCCAGCTGGCGCCTGGCCTGGGCGCTGGCGCGCCTCGACCTGCGCAACCGCTACCGCGGATCGGTCATCGGCCCCTTCTGGGTGACGCTGTCGATGGCGGCGATGGTGCTGGGCCTCGGCCTGCTCTACTCGCAGCTGTTCCAGATGGACCTGCGCAGCTACCTGCCGCACCTGGTCACCAGCCTGATCGTCTGGAACGTGCTGGCGGCGATGGTGGCGGATGCCGCCACCTGCCTGTCCAGCGCCGACGGGGTGATCCGCCAGCTGCGGCTGCCGCTGACCACCCACGCGCTGCGCTGCGTCTTCCGCAACGGGCTGAACGCCGCCCATACCCTGCCGCTGATCCTGGTGGTCTTCGCCCTCGTCGGCCATTGGCCGGGGCCGGAGGTGCTGCTGCTGATCCCGGGCCTGGCGGTGCTGGCGGTCAATGCGCTGGCGGTGTCGATCTTCCTCGGCATGATCTGCGCCCGCTTCCGCGACATCGGGCCGATCGTGACCAACCTGATGCAGATGGCCTTCTTCCTCACCCCGGTGATCTGGAAGCCGGAGCTGCTGAAGGAAAACGCCGTCTGGCTGCCGCTGAACCCCTTCTACACCATGCTGGAAATGGTCCGCGGCCCGTTGATCGAGGGCGGCGGCTCGCTGCTCACCTGGCTGGCGGCGATCGGCTACAGCAGCGTGCTGCTGGTCGTGGCGCTGGTCTTCTTCATCCGCTTCCGCAACCGCGTGGCGTTCTGGGTCTGAGCCTTGGCAAGCATTTCCGCCCGCGGCCTCCGCATCGAGTTCCCGCTCTACCACCTGGCCGCCCGCAGCCTGAAGAAGCGGCTGCTGGCCAAGGCCGCGATCCGGCTGAAGACCGACGAATCCAACCGGGTCGTCGTCTCCGCCCTGTCCGAGCTGACCTTCGAGATCAGCCGCGGCGAGCGCGTGGCGCTGATCGGCACCAATGGCGCCGGCAAGACCACGCTGCTGCGGACGCTGGCCGGCATCTATGAGCCGGTGGCCGGGCAGCTCGAGGTGCATGGCGAGGTCGGCTCGCTGATCGACCCCTCCGCCGGCATCGATTCCGACAGCACGGGGCGGGAGAATATCCGGCTGCGTGGCCTGTATCGCGGCATGGACGAGGCGCAGATCGCCTCGCTGGAGGCGGATGCCGCGGCCTTCGCCAATCTCGGCGAGTTCCTCGACATGCCGACCCGCGGCTATTCCGCCGGCATGCAGGTGCGGCTGTCCTTCGCCATCGCCACCGCCATCACGCCGCAGATCCTGCTGATGGACGAGTGGTTCCTGGCCGGCGACGCCGACTTCATGCTGAAGGCGGAAGAGCGCCTGACCCACCTGGTCACCGGCGCCGATATCCTGGTGATCGCGACGCATGACATGAACGTCGTCCGCCGCTGGTGCACCCGGGTGATCAAGCTGGAAGCCGGGCGCATCATCGGCGACGGCACCGTGGACGAGATCCTGGGCCCCGTCGCCGCCTGATCTCCTCAGACGCAGGTCAGCTTCAGGGCGGCGCGCGCGTCGTTGTCGGTGGTCGGGCGCTGCACGCTGCCCACCATCACCAGCTGGCGCTGGCCGTTCGACAGCTGCCAGTTGCGGCCGAAGACCAGGCTGTTGGTCACCCGCGGGCCGGCGAAGGCGGCGGTCACCGTGACCGGGCGGCCGGCGACGTTGACGAAGCCGAAGGTGACCTCCTCGACATTCGGGTTGCCGCCCTGGCGCTGCTGGCTGCGCTGGATACTGTCGATCCGCAGCAGGCCTGCGGCCAAGCAGTCCTGCGGCGCCTGCGCCCGGGCCGGCGCCGCCGCCAGCATCGCCAGGCCACCGGCCGCCAGGAGGGAGAGAGCTCGGATCATCGGAAAAACCCCTTTCGCTGGGGGCCAGTATCCGCGAACCGGTCCCTGCCGGCCAGACGATGCCGTCGATAGGGACGATAGAGCCCGGCTATGGGCTAGACTGCGCGCCGCACCGCCGGAGCGCCCCGCTGATGATGAGCCTTCCTTTCTTTGGTCTTTTCGCCGCCTTCTGCCTGGCCTGGGCAGAGCGCCGGCTGGCCGCCATCGGGC
Organism: Roseomonas sp. 18066; assembly: GCF_902706185.1. Lineage (GTDB taxonomy): Bacteria > Pseudomonadota > Alphaproteobacteria > Acetobacterales > Acetobacteraceae > Pseudoroseomonas. The sequence goes on from NZ_CACSJM010000111.1 coordinate 4,373, forward strand.
TGTGGCTGGTCTCGATGCTGGGGCTGCTGCTGCTGTTCCGGTCGCATGCGACCGACAGCCTGGCCCTGTCCTTCTGAGCGCGGCGCCATGATCACCGCGCCCACCTGCCGGCTGCTGAACGGGCTGGGCCTGCTGGCGGTCAGCGCCGTGCTGGCCGCCGCCTTCCTGGCCCAATTCGTCGAGGGCGACATCCCCTGCCCGCTCTGCATCCTGCAGCGCGCCGGCTTCGCCGGTGTCGCCCTGGGCCTGGCGCTGAACCTGCGCTGCGGCCCGCGGCCGAGCCACTATGCCGTCGCCATCCTCTCCGCCCTGATCGGCGGCGGCATCTCGGCCCGCCAGGTGCTGCTGCATATCGCGCCGGGGGATGCGGGCTATGGCGGCACGCTGCTGGGGCTGCACCTTTATAGCTGGGCGCTGCTGCTGTTCGTCGTCATCGTCGCCGGCTGCGCGCTGCTGCTGCTGTTCGACCGGCAGTTCGACGAGGCCGGCGCGCCGCGGTCCCGCCTGCCCTCGCTGGGGCTGCCGGCGCTGGGGATGGCGGTGCTGGCGCTGGCCGCGCTGCTGGTGCTGGGGAACGGGGTGTCCACCGTGCTGGAATGCGGCGCCGGGCTGTGCCCGGACAATCCGGTGGACTACCAGCTGCTGCGATAGGCGGGCCCGGCCTCAGTCCTGGCCCGGCTTGCCGCGCATGCGCTTGGTTTCGCCGCGCTGCGACTTGCCTTCCAGGCGGCGCTTCTTCGAGCCCAGGGTCGGCTTGGTCGCGCGGCGCTTCGGCGGCGGCGGCTTGGCGGCCTCGCGGATCAGCTCGACCATGCGGGCCAGCGCATCCTCGCGGTTGCGGATCTGGGTGCGGTGCTGCTGGGCGGTGATGATGATCTCGCCGGCCAGCGTCGCGCGGTGGCCGGCCAGGCGGATCAGGCGCGCGCGCACGTCGTCGGGCAGGCTGGGCGAGTTGGCGGCGTCGAAGCGCAGCTGCACCATGGTCTCCACCTTGTTGACGTTCTGCCCGCCGGCGCCGGAGGCGCGGGCGAAGCTTTCGGTCAGCTCGGTCTCGTCGATGCTGAGGCGGGCCGTGATGGAAATGCGGGGCATTTTTCTTTCGGACTGCCGTGTCCAGGTGGGGACAGCACGTGACGTGGCCCCGCCGCAGCGCGACCTGCGAGGCAGCGCTCTTATCGCCCTCGCGCCGCAGAACAAGTGCTGGCCCCAAAACGGCCAACAGAGCGGAAAAAAGAAGGGGTCGAGGGGAATTCCTTCCCCTCGCCTTGCCCTGCTTTCTTACCCCAAGGCAGGCAGCGTCGCCGCCACCGGCATATCCACGCCGCCGGTCTTGCCTTGCATGCTCCAGGCCCGGTCGTATTGCGGCGGCGACTGGATGGCGTCCAGCCTGCCAAGCGCCTTGGCCGCGTGCATCGGCCAGTAGGGGTCGCGCAGCAGCTCGCGGGCCAGCAGGATGACGTCGGCCTTGCCCTCGGTCAGGATTTCCTGGGCATGGGCCGGGTCGGTGATCAGGCCGACGGCGGCGACGGCGACGTCAGCGCCGGCGCGGACGGCGGCGGCGCCCGGCACCTGGTAGCCCGGGGCCAGCGGGATCTGCGCCGGCACCAGCGCGCCGGAGGAGACGTCGATCAGGTCGATGCCCAGCGCCTTGACCTGGCGGGACAGCTCGACCGTCTCTTCCGTCGTCCAGCCGCCTTCGGTCCAGTCGGTGTGGGAGAAGCGGATGCCCAGCGCGATCTCGTCGGGGATGGCGGCGCGGACGGCGGCGACCACCTCGCGCGCCAGGCGGGTGCGGCCGGCGAAGTCGCCGCCCCAGCCGTCGTTGCGCTGGTTCGACAGCGGCGACAGGAACTGGTGCAGCAGGTAGCCGTGGGCGCCGTGGATCTCGATGAAGCGGTAGCCGGCCTCGACCGCGCGCTTCGCGGTGGCCGCGAAATCGGCGATGACCTGGGCGATGCCTTCCTCGCTGAGCGCGGTCGGCACGTGCAGGCCGGGGAAGCCGATGGCGCTGGGGCCGACCGGCTGCCAGCCATGCTCGGTGGCCAGGCCGCCGATCCAGGGCTCGGCGGTGCTGGCCTTGCGGCCGGCATGGGCGATCTGCACGCCCGGCACCGCGCCGGCCGAGGCGATCACCGCGGCCAGCTGCTTGTGGGCGGGGATATGCGCGTCGCTCCACAGGCCGACGTCGCGCGGGGTGATGCGGCCCTCGGGGCTGACGGCGGTGGCCTCGACGATCACCAGCCCGGCGCCGCCGATGGCGCGGGCGTGGAGATGGCCGAGATGCCAGGCGGTCGGCACCCCGTCGGGGCCGCAGCTATACTGGCACATCGGCGCGACGCCGATGCGGTTGCGCAGCGTGGCGCCGCGCAGCGTCAGGGGCGAGAACAGGTCGGTCACGAGGCAGGCCTCCAGCCGGATGATGAAATGCGTGCCGGCGCGCCACCCCAGGGGGGCAGGCGGCCCAGGCGATTCTCGAAGATGGCGAACCATTGCGCCCCGCCGGGCTGCCGCGGCAACAGGCGGCCGGACGCGTCGGCGGCGAAGCGGGACAGGGTGACGGCGTCGGCGACATTGCCGCCGATGGCGGCGACCTCGCCCGGGCCGGCCTGGACGACGATGTCGCAATGCATCGGGCGGAACTGGCCGGTCTCGGCGCGGCGGTCCTGCCAATGGGCGAGATGCCGGTCGGAGCGGTCGGCGCAGACCAGGTCGCCCACCTGCGGCGCGTAGCCGTCCCAGTCATGCGGGATGAAGGGGGCGGTGGCGGGGAAGGCCGCCGCATCGGCCAGCATGCCGTCGATATAGAAGGCATGCGCCGCCGAGCCCGGGAATTCCCGCTGGTCGACCCCGGCATTGCGCAGCACATAGCTGATGAAGGCGGCCGACCAGGCGGGCTCGCCCCAGAGCGCCACCGAGGCGCCGCCGAGCGCCGCGGCATAGAGCCGGCGGTTGCGGGCGATGGCGCCGCCGTCGTCGACCGCGCGCCAATAGGCCAGCACGCGGGGGAAGTTTTCCAGATTGCTCTCCGGGCCGGGCGCGGTGCTGGGGCGGCTGCGGCGGGGAGCGCGCAGGTCAATGGTGATGCCGCCCCAGTCGCGCCATTCGGCCTCGGCGATGCGCAGCATCCGCTCGCGCGCGCTGGGCGGATAGGGGACGGGGGGCGCGACGGTCGCTTGCGGCGGCGGCGTCGCGCAGGCGCCCAAGGCCAGCATCGCCGCGAGGCAAGCGAGCCAGGAGGAACGCCGCGCCGGAGCGCGGCGGTGGGGGACAGCCATCATCGGCGCGGTCAGGCCGGGATGGCGGCCTGGCGCAGGGTGGCGGCGTCGGGCGCCGTCAGGCCGAGCAGCACGGTGGGCTGGGTGGCGGCATTGCCCTCGCCGGCCAGCGGGCTGGTGCGGACCTCGAGCGTGCCGTCGACCTCCTTCACCCGGCCGCGCAGGGCGCGGAAGCTGGCCTCCTGCAGGGTCTGCAGCGCCTGCAGGGTCGCGCTGTCGAGCACCAGCGCGCCCTGCTGCTGGGCCAGCGAGACGGCGCTGCAGGCGCGCATCAGCAGGCCGAGCTTGAAGGACCAGAAGCCGCCATCCTCCTCCCAGCGGCCATCGGCGCGGCGGCTGCGCACCAGCGGCGTCTCCAGCGCGTGCAGCCCGGCATCGGTCGGCACCTCCTGCTGGCCGACGCGGATGGCGGCGATGGCGCGGGCGACGGCGCCCTGCAGCCTAGGATCGGGCCAGCGCAGGCTGATGCGGGCCAGCGCCAGCAGGGCGGCGGCGTGGTTGTCCAGATAGGCGGCCTGGCCGGGCTCGGCGAAGGCGCCGCCTTCCTCCTCGGCGCGCTGCAGGGTCAGCAGCAGGTCGAGGCCGCGGGCCAGGCGGGCGCCGTAGCGCTCCTCGCCGGTGGCGCGGTGCAGGCTGGTCAGGGAGACGAGGGCGAAGGCCAGGCTGCGGAGATAGACGCGGCTGCCGCGCAGCCCCTCGGGCGAGCCCTCGCCGATCGACGCGAAGAACAGGTCGAGCTGGCGGTCGTACCAGGCGCGCAGCTCGGCGCGGCGCGGCTCGGGCAGCGGCGGGTCATAGGCGCGCGTCGCGGCATGCAGCAGCTGCGTCGCCACCGCGTTCAGCGCCACGCCCTGGTCGGCGGTGAGCCCCGGGTCGCGGCCGGCCAGGTTTTCCGGCGAGCGCAGGATCTCGGCATAGGCGGGCAGGCCGAGGGCAGCGCTGCCGGCCGTCAGCAGGCGCTGCTCGACCGCCTGGAACTGGGCGCCGCCGCCCAGGCTGTCGCAGGCATGGCGCAGCAGCAGCCAGTGCAGCCGGCCGTCGCGGGCCTGGGCCTTGACGCTGTAGACGGTGGCCGGCGTGGCGGGCGCGATATGCAGGCCGAGCGCGGCGCCGGGGGTGTTCTCCTCGATCAGGCTGACCAGCTCGGTGGCGCCCTTCTGCAGGGTCGCCAGCGGCTCGGCGCCCAGCGGCGCGGCGCGGGACTGGCCGCCGGCGGTGACCTGGATCTGCGAGAAGGGCCGGCGCGGGTCGCCCGACAGCTCGTCGACCGCGGTGGTCAGGCGGATATGGGTCAGCTGCACGCCGGGCTCGGCGCGCAAGGTCACGCTGGCCTGCAGCCGCGGGTCGCCGGCGGTGACGCGATACTCATAGCGCAGCCGCCCGACCACCTTGGTCGCCTTGCGCAGCAGCCCGACCTCGGCCTTCAGCACGCTCTCGTGGAACAGCAGGGCGCCGCCGGGCTGCGGCTGCACGCCGAACTCGGCGATCGCCTCCTCGACATCGAGGCAGAAGCGCTGGCGGCCGATGCGGAACTCGACCAGATGGCCGGTGTAGTGGACGGCCCGGCCGTTCGGCGCGTCGCGCACGCTCTGGCGCAGGATGCCCTTCGACAGGTCGCCGGAGAACTGGTGCGTGGCGGTGACCACCAGGACGTCGCGCGGATCGGCCTGGACGATGCGGCATTCCGGGGCCGCGACGCGGCGCAGCAGCAGCGGGCCCTGGCCCATGGCCAGCAGCAGCTCGGTCAGCCGGTCGGACAGCTTGCCCCAGCGCGAGCGGAGCGACGGCTGGGCCAGCAGCTCGACCGCGGCGGCGGTGTCGGCGGTCCAGCACCATTCGGAGGTGGCGAAGGGGACATGCGTCTCGCGCAGCGCGGCGACCTCGCGCCCGTCCAACGGCAGGCTGCGCAGCAGATGCCGCTCGAGATAGGCGATCAGTCGGTCGCGCTCGGGCGCACGCAGCATTTCGGCCATCGGTCTTCCGGCTCCGGTCACAGGCTCTGTCGCCGGGCATGATAGAGCGGGATGGGCGATGGCGCGACCTCTCCTGGCGGAGGGGGGCGGGGCCGGAAGCCAGCCCGCCCCGGCGCGCGCCGGTCAGACGGCCTTGCGCGCCCGCCCCATGAAGTCCCCCACCTCGGCGCTGAGCCGTTCCGCCTCGCCCGACAGCCCCACCGCCGAGTCCCGCATCGAGGTCGCCGCCCGGTCGGTCTGGCTGGCGGCCAGGCGGACGGCCTCGATGTTGCGGGCCACCTCCGCCGTGCCTTCGGCCGATTGCTGGACGCTGCGGGCGATCTCGGCGGTCGCGGCGCTCTGCTGCTCCACCGCGGCGGCGATGGCGGTGGCGACCTCGTCGGTCTCGCGCACCGTCTCGCCGATATGGTCGATCGCCTGGATCGCCTCGGCCAGGGCCTGCTGCATGGCGCCGATCTGCTGGGTGATCTGGTCGGTGGCGCGCGCCGTCTGGTTGGCCAGGCTCTTCACCTCGCCGGCGACGACAGCGAAGCCCTTGCCCGCCTCGCCGGCGCGGGCGGCCTCGATGGTGGCGTTCAGCGCCAGCAGGTTGGTCTGGGCGGCGATGCCGTTGATCAGCTGCACCACCTCGCCGACCTGCTGGGCGGCGCCGTTCAGGCCGGCCACCGTGCCGTTGGTCTGCTCCACCGCGCCCACCGCCGAGCGGGCGATCTGCGAGGCGCGGCCGACCTGGCGGGTGATCTCGGAGACCGAGGAGGACAGCTGGCGGGCGGCGACCGCCACGTTCTGCGAGCTGGCCTCGGCCTGGTGGGTGGCGGCGGCGGCGGCCTCGGCGCGGGCGCTGGTCTGCTCGGCGGTGCCGGACATGGCCTCGGCATTGCCGCGCAGCGCGGTCGCGGCCGTCGCGACATTGGCGATGACGCCGCCGACGCCGCGCTCGAAGCCGTCGGCGAAGGCGCCGAACTCGGCCGCCTTGGCCTCCATCTGGCTGGCGCCGGCATTGAGGTCGCGGGCGGCGGCGCGGAAGCTGCCCGGCAACCCGCGCAGCAGCACCTTCCGGTAATAGCGGCCGGAGGTGGCGGCACGCATGGCGCCGGCGGATTCGCGGACGAAGGCGTCGGTGATGTCCAGCATGGCATTGACCGCGCCCTGCAGCCGGCCGAGCGGGCCCGGGCCGGGCAGCGCCAGGATGCGGGCCTCGAGCTCGCCCTTGGCGGCGGCCTCGCAGACCAGGGCGGCGCGCAGCATGGCGGCCTGCTGGCGGGCCAGCGCGATCCCGGTCCAGCCGGTGGCGGCGAGCGTCAGCGCCGCCGGGGCCAGCACGGCCCAGCCGGTCTCGCCGAGCGCCAGGCCGGCCAGCGTCGCGGCGGCGCCGAGCGCGGTCACCCCCAGCGGCAGGCGGGGATCAGAGAGAGAAGACGAAGCGCTCATAGCTTACCCCCTGCTGGGTCAGCAGCTGCCGCAGCGCGGCGCCACCCTGCTGCATGCCCTGCTTGCGGTCGGCGGCCGCGGCCTCGGCGCGCAGCAGCTGCTGGTAGACCGGCGTGATCCGCGCCACCTGCGCCGGGTCCGGCTTGCGGCGGTTGGAATGGTAGCCGGTGACGGTGCCGCGGGCGTCGCGGGTCGGCGTCGCATGGGCGAAGACCCAGTAGTGGTCGCCATCCGAGGCCAGGTTCAGCACATAGCCGAAAAACTCCTCGCCCTTCAGCAGCGTGTCCCAGAACAGGTTGAAGACGCAGCGCGGCATGTCCGGGTGGCGCACCAGGCTGTGCGGCGCGCCGATCACCTCGCGCGGCGTATATTTGGAAACACGCATGAAGACGTCGTTGGCGTAGAGGATGCGTCCCTTGGGATCCGTCTTGGTGACGATCAGTTCTTCCTCGCCCAGCGGGGCTTCCCGACCGGTCGGGGTCACTTTTTGTCTGGACATCTGCTGTGGATGCTTTCGCGTCGTCTTTTTTCTGGCGGCGGACCATAGGCGAATAATTGTTAACCATTTCCTAGACCGGTCCCGCCGCGCGCCGCGGGCCAGCCCCGGCGGCGGGGCGTTTGACACCCGGGGCCGCCGCCGCCTAGGACAGCGGGTGATGGTCCTTCCGAAGGGAAGGTGAAAAGGGAACGCGGTTCCCAGGGGGCGACCCCTGCAATCCGCGGCTGCCCCCGCAACTGTGTGCGGAAAGTGCCGGGCCGACATGCCACTGGGGGTCACACCCCGGGAAGGCCGGCCCAGCGCGTTCGATCCGCGAGCCAGGAGACCTGCCATCACCAGCGGATCGTGCCACCGGGCGGGGTGCCTCGGGGCGGCAGCGGGATGCCGGGTGCGATTCCTGGCATGTCGACCCGGGTCGTCAGGGCCCGGGCGGTCGATGCGCCTCATCCGGCCCGATCGGGCCGCCGCGACCGAGGCCCTTGGCTTGACCGTCCGTTCAGGAATTTTTTTCATCTTGCGCAACATCCCGGCAACCCAAGCTGGTGCATGGGCATTTCCGCCCCGGGTGGAGGGTGTCGAGCGAGATGGGCGGAAGCATGCGATTCGCGGTGATTTTGCTGGCCGCGCTGACGCTGGCCGGCGGCGGGCGCTGGTATGCCTATGTCACCAACGATCACAGCCCCTACGACGAGGTCGGCACGGCGCTGAACGGCTATATGCCCGGGCCGCTGCGCGACTGGGGCTGCGGCCGGCTGCGCGCCAGCTTCCCCGGCGCCAATGTGCCGCCGCTGGGCTGCCAGCGGCCGGACCAGCCGGGGCTCTGGCTCGGCATCTGACGCCGGCCCGGCTGCGCGGCGGCGCCGCGCATGGCTGACCTCCCGACCCTCACCGTCTGCACCAGCTGCCGCCAGGGCCAGCCGCTGGCCGAGGGCGACATCCCCGCCGGCCGCCTGCTGCACGACGCGCTCGCCGCGGCGCTGGCCGCCCATCCGGCGCCGCCCGTCGCGCTGCGGGGCGTCGCCTGCATGGCGTCCTGCGACCGCGGCTGCACCGCCGCCATCGCGGCCCCCGGCAAATGGACCTATCTGCTGGGCGACCTGACCCGCGACACGGTCGACGACCTGCTGACCTATGCCAGCGCCTATGCCGCCCATGCCACGGGGGCGCTGCTGCCCTCCCGCCGGCCCTCATCGCTCCGCCGCGCCGTGATCGCGCGGCTGCCCGACCTCACGCCCCCGCCCCAGCTGACGCCCGAGAAGGACCCCGCCGCATGAGCGACCTGCAGAAGATCCCGGCCACCATCGTCACCGGCTTCCTCGGCGCCGGGAAGACCACGCTTGTGCGCCACCTGATGCAGCATGCCGGCGGCCGCCGCATCGCCATCATCGTCAACGAGTTCGGCAGCCTCGGCATCGATGGCGACACGCTGAAGAATTGCGGCATCCCCGGCTGCGAGGAGGAGAACATCGTCGAGCTGGCGAATGGCTGCCTCTGCTGCACCGTCGCCGAGGACTTCATCCCGACCATCCAGGCGCTGATCGACCGGCCCAACCCGCCCGAGCATATCCTGATCGAGACCTCCGGCCTCGCCTTGCCCAAGCCGCTGATCAAGGCCTTCAACTGGCCCGGCATCCGCTCCCGCGTCACCGTCGACGGCGTGGTCACCGTGGTCGACGGCCCGGCGGTGGCCGAGGGCCGCTTCGCCGACGACCCCGCCGCCGTCGAGGCGCAGCGGGCCGAGGACCCGTCGCTCGACCACGACAACCCGCTGGCCGAGGTCTACGAGGACCAGCTGAACGCCGCCGACCTGGTGGTGGTGAACAAGGCCGACCTGCTGGACGAGGCCGCGCTGACCACGCTGCGCGCCCAGATCGCCACCCAGCTGCCCCGCGCCGTGAAGGTGGTGGCGACCCGGGAAGGCGCGCTGGAGCCCTCGGTCCTGCTCGGCATCGACGCCCGCGCCGAGGACGACCTGGCCGCCCGCCCCTCGCACCACGATGCCGAGGATGGCGCACATGAGCATGACGACTTCGACTCCATGCTGCTGGTGATGCCCGAATTTTCGTCGCCCGAGGCGCTGCTGGCGCGCCTCCAGGCGGCGGCCGAGGCGCATGACATTCTGCGGTTGAAAGGCTTCGTCCGCATCACAGGCAAGAAGGCCCGGCTGGCGGTGCAGGGCGTCGGCCGCCGCTTCCGCCACAGCTACGACACCGACTGGGTCGACAACCGCGAAGGCCACCTGGTCGTCATCGGCGAGACGAAGATGGACCGCGAGGCCATCGCCAAGATGATTCTGGGCTAAGATGGGCTGACATCCGCCCGCCCATCGAGGCGGGCGGCCAGGACAAAACAATGCACTTGGTGGTTCGGGAAAGACGGGGGCTGGACGAGGTCGAGGGCGCGGTCGAGCTCGGCCAGGCCCCGGCCGACCTTGTTTTTCTGTCCTTTGCCGACAGCGACCTCGGCGCGGCAGCGGTGGCCTGGCAGGGGTTTTCCGCGCCCCGGCCGAGCCTGCGCCTGGCCAACCTGGCGAAGCTGGCGCATCCCATGTCGGTCGACCTCTATGCCGAGGCGACGCTGACAGAAAGCCGCTGCATCGTGGTGCGGCTGTTGGGGGGCCTCGACTACTGGCGCTACGGCGCGGAGGAACTGGCCGCCCTCGCCCGGCGCGAGGGCATTCCGCTGGCCTTGCTGCCCGGCGATGGCCGCGCCGATCCGCGGCTTTCTTCCCTCTCCACCATGCCGGAAGCCGTGCTCGCCCGGCTGGACGGGCTGTTCTCCGCGGGCGGCCCGGAGAATGTCGCGGCAGCGCTGCGGCTGGCGCTGCATGCGGCGGGGCTCGGCCCGGATGACGGCGCCACCCCTGCCCCGCTGCCGATGGCGGGCGAGGATGGCCTCGGCGCCGAAGATGCCGCCCCCGACGCGGTCCTGCTGTTCTATCGCTCGCATCTGCTGGCCGGCGACATCGCGCCCGTCCTGGCGCTGGCCGAGGCGCTGCGGGCGCGGGGGCTGCGGGTGCGCGGGATCTTCGCCGCCAGCCTGAAGGATGCCTTCTGCGCTGCCTTCGTGGCCGACCGGCTGGCGGGGTGGAAGCCCCACGTGGTGCTGAACGCCACCGGCTTCTCCGCGCGGCAGAACGGCGTCTCGCCGCTGGAGGCCGCCGGCGCGCCGGTGCTGCAATTGCTGCTGTCTTCCTCGCCACGGGCCTTGTGGCAGGGCTCGACCCGCGGGCTGTCGCAGACCGACCTGGCGATGCAGGTGGTGCTGCCGGAGCTCGATGGCCGGCTGCTGACCGCCGCCATCGGCTTCAAGGCCCCCGCCGCCGAGATCGACGGCCTCGGCTATTTCCCGCAGCTGTCGCAGCCGGATGCCGGCGGCGTGGCGCTGGCCGCCGATCGCGCGGCGGGCTGGGCGCGGCTTTCCGGCCTGCCGCGCGGCGCGCGTCGGGTGGCGGTGCTGCTGTCCGACTATCCCGCGGTGGGCGGGCAGGCCGGGCATGCCGTCGGCCTCGATTCCTTCGCCAGCCTTTTTGCGCTGCTCACCGACTTGCGCGACGCCGGCTACGATCTCGGCGATGCTCCGCTGCCGGCAAACCTGTCGGCGCCGCTGACGGAAGGCGCGCCAAAACCCTTCCTGTCGCTCGCCGATTACGAAAGGCGCTTTGCGGAATTGCCGGCGCCGCTGCGGCAGGCGGTGACCGCCGCCTGGGGCGCCCCCGCCGACGATCCTGCGCTGGTCGACAAGAACTTCACGCAGCGGCATCTGCGGATCGGGAAAACGATCATCGCCGTGCAGCCGGATCGCGGCAGCGCGCTGGATCGCAGCGCCGGCTACCACGACCCCGACACGCCCCCGCGCCACGGCTTTCTGGCCTTCTATCTGTGGCTGCGCGGGAATGCCGATGCCCTGGTGCATCTCGGCACCCATGGCACGCTGGAATGGCTGCCGGGCAAGGCGACGGCACTCTCAGAAAACTGCGCGCCGCAGGTGCTGCTGGGCGGGCTGCCGATGCTCTACCCGTTCATCGTCAACAACCCGGGCGAGGCCGCCATGGCCAAGCGCCGCCTGGGTGCTGTGACCATCGGCCATCTGACGCCGCCGCTCCGCGCCGCCGGCAGCCATGGCGCGGCGTCCGAGCTGGAGCGGCTGATCGACGACTACGCCGCCGCTGACGGCCTCGACCGCCGCCGGACCTCTCTGCTTCGCCGCGACATCCTGGAGCGCGCCGCCGCCGCCGGGCTGCTCGAGGAAGGGAAAATCCCGCGCGACCTGCCCGAGGAAGAAACCCTCGCCCGGCTCGACGCCTGGCTCTGCGACGTGAAGGAAATGCAGATCCGCGACGGGCTGCATGTCTTCGGCCGCGCCCCCGACCCCGACCGCGCGGCGCTGCTGGAACAGACCATCGCCACCGGCGCCCCGGGCTTCGACCGTTTTTCTCTGTTCGCCAGCCCGGATGCCGAGCGCGACGCCCTGCTCGCCGGGCTGGACGGGCGCTTCGTCGCCCCGGGCCCCGCCGGCGCCCCCAGCCGCGGCCGCGCCGACGTGCTGCCGACCGGGCGCAACCTCTATGCCATCGATCCGCGCGGCGTGCCGACGCGGGCCGCGCTGGTGCTGGCCGGCAAGGCAGCGGAGGAGCTGCTGCGCCGCCACCGGCAGGAGCAGGGCGACTGGCCGCGGCGGATGGTGATCGACCTCTGGGGCAGCGCGACCTTGCGCACGGGCGGGGAAGAACTGGCGCTGGCCTTGCTGCTGCTGGGCGCCAAGCCGGTCTGGGACGAGGCCTCGGGCCGGGTCACCGGCATCGAGATCCTGCCGCTGGCCGAGCTCGACCGGCCGCGCATCGACGTCACGCTTCGTATTTCTGGTCTCTTTCGCGACGCTTTCCCGGCGCAGATCGCCCTGTTCGACGAGGCCGTCCGCGCCATCGCCGCCCGCGACGAATCCCCCGAATGGAACCCGCTGGCCGAGGCCGCGCGCGGGCTGGAAGGCATGGCGCGGCGCCTGGCCACCGCCCGCATCTTCGGCGCCGCCCCGGGCAGCTACGGCACGGGCCTCGAGGACCGGATCGCCACCGGCCGCTGGCAGGATCGGGACGCGCTCGGCCGCGCCTGGCTGGAAGGGTCTTCCACCGCCTTCGGCCAGGGGCTGGAGACCGCGGCGCCGGCGGCGCTGGCCGATCGCGTGGCGGCGGCGGATGCCTTCCTGCATGCCCAGGACCATGCCGAGCTCGACCTGCTCGACAGCCCGGACTACGCCGCCCATGCCGGTGGCTTCGCCGCCGCCGCGGCGATGCTGGGCGGCGCCCCGGTGCTGTACCACGCCGACACGGCGACCCCCGACAGGCCAATCCTGCGGCGGGTGGAAGAAGAAATCGCCCGCACCATCCGCGGCCGCGCCGCCAACCCGGCCTGGATCGCGGGGATGCGGCGCCACGGCTATCGCGGCGCCGCCGAGATCGCGCGCTCGATCGAGGCGCTGCACGGTTTCGCCGCGACGCTGGGCCAGCGCTTCGACCGCCAGTTCGACCTGCTTTTCGACGCCACGCTGGGCGATGCCGAGACCCGCGACTTCCTGGCGCGGGAAAATCCGGCGGCGCTGGCGGCGCTGCAGAAACGCTTCGACGAGGCGCGGGAGCGGCGGCTGTGGCATCCCCGCCGCAACGACGTCGTGGCGGGATGAGCGCGGTGAAGGGCTGGTGCCCGAGCCTCTTCGCGCCGATGGCCTCGGGCGACGGGCATCTGCTGCGGGTCCGGCCCTTTTCTGCACGGATTTCTGCCAGTCAGGCGCGACGGATCGCGGCGCTCGCCCCGGCGGCCATCGAGCTGACCAACCGCGGCAATCTGCAGCTGCGCGGCCTGGCCGAGCCCCAGCTGGAGCCGGTGGCGCAGGCGCTGCTGGCGGCGGGCCTCGCCTGGCCCGATCCGGCGGAAGAGGCGCGGCGCAACCTTTGCGCCCCGCCGCTACCGGTCGAGGATCGCGGTTGGATCGCGGCGCTGGAAGCCATGCTGCGGGGCGCATCCGGGCTGGCGGCGAAGTTCGGCATCACCCTGGACACGCCGGAGCAGCCCGGGCCGGAATCGGATATCCGGGTGACGCTGGGGGACGGCGCCCTCTGCCGCCTGGCTTCCGGCGGGGTTGTGGCGCCCGTCACCCCGGCCACCGTCGCCGCGCTGGTCCAGAACTTCGCGGCCAGCGGCCACAAGCGCATGCGCGATGCCGTGGCGGAACACGGCGCCACCGCCCTGCTGGCCGCCGCCGGGATGGTGCCGCACCCCGACCCCGCGCCCCCCGGCCCGCCGCGCGCCCTGCTGGGGCCGTTGCACAACGCTTTCGGCATGGCGCCGCGCTTCGGCGTGCTGGCGCCGCGCGACCTGGCCACCCTGGCGGAACTGACAGAAAAGCACGGCGATGGCTGGATCCGCATCGCCCCCACCCGCTCCCTGCTGATCGCCGGCGTCGCCGACCGCGCCGCCATCGCTGCCGGCCTGCCCGGCGACTGGGTGACGACCGAGGACAACCCGTGGCGCCGCGTCGTCGCCTGCCCGGGCGTCCATGGCTGCGCCAGCGGCCAGGCGCCCACCCGCCAGGATGCCGCGATCCTGCTGGCCCAGGGGTATCGGCCGCCGCCGGGCTTGCTGCATCTCTCGGGTTGCGCCAAAGGCTGCGCCCATCCCGCGGCTGCCGCGGCGGTGCTGGTCGGCCAGGCGGGGCGCTATGCGCTGATCCGCCAGGGCCGCGCCGGCGACCCGCCGCTGCGCCAGGGAATGACCCTGGCCGAAGCGGCGGCGGAGCTGGACCAGCGATGACCTACGACTACATCCGCGACGGCGCGGCAATTTACGAAAAATCTTTCGCCACCATCCGGGCGGAGGCCGACCTGTCGGGCTTCTCGGCCGCCGAGGCGCGGGTCGCCGTCCGCGTCATCCATGCCTGCGGCCAGGTCGAGGTGGCGCGCCACATCCGCTTCCACCCGGGCTTCGTGGCCGCGGCCGAGGCGGCGCTGCGCCGTGGCGCCCCCATCCTCTGCGACGCCAAGATGGTGGCCCAGGGCATCACCCGCCCGCGCCTGCCCGCCGCCAACGAAATCCTGTGCACGCTGGACGCGCCGGGGGTGCCCGAGCACGCCAAGGCGATCGGCAACACCCGCTCCGCCGCCGCCATGGATCTGTGGGGCGACAGGATGGGCGGCGCGGTGGTGGCCATCGGCAATGCGCCGACCGCGCTTTTTCACCTGCTGGAGCTGCTCGATGCGGGGGCGCCGCCGCCGGCGGCCGTCATCGGGCTGCCGGTGGGCTTCGTGGGGGCCGCCGAATCCAAGCAGGCGCTGGCGGCCGACAACCGCATCCCCTGGATGATCGTCGAAGGCCGGCTGGGCGGCAGCGCCATGGCGGTCGCCGCCATCAACGCCCTGGCGCAGGAGAAGGAATGAGCGGCACGCTGCATATCCTGGGCGTCGGCCCGGGCGATCCGGAGCTGGTGACGCTCCGCGCCGCCCGCCTGCTGGGCACAACGCCGGCTTACGCCTTCTTCGCCAAGCGCGGCCGCCCCGGCCATGCGCGCAGCATCGCCGCACCCCACCTGAACCCGGCGGCGGAAGAGCTGCGCTTCGACTATCCCTTCACCACCGACCTCTCCGTCGAGGACCCGCGCTATGCCGAGGGCATGGCGCGTTTCTACGACGACTGCGCCGCCACCGTCGCCGCGCGGCTGACCGCCGGCCAGGACGTGGCGCTGCTCTGCGAGGGCGATCCCTTCCTGTATGGCTCGGCGATGTATCTGTTCGACCGGCTGCGGGCGACGCACCCGGTCGAAGTGACGCCGGGCATCACCGCCATGGCCGGCTGCTGGTCGCGCGCCGGGGTGCCGATGGTGCATGGCGACGACACCTTGTCGGTGCTGCCGGCGACGATGCCGGAAGGCGAACTGACGGCGGCGCTGGGGCGCTGCGACGCCGCGGTGGTGATGAAGCTCGGCCGCAACCTGCCGAAGCTGCGCGCGGCGCTCGCCGCCAGCGGCCGCGGCGAGGGCGCCGTCTATGCCGAGCGCGGCACCATGGCGGACGAGATCATCCTGCTGCTCGCCGAGCGCGACGACAGCCCGGCGCCCTATTTCTCCCTGGTGCTGATCCCCGGCCGGCGAGGCGTGCGATGACCGGCTGGCTGCGCGTCATCGGGTTGGGCCCGGGCGCCGCCGGGCTGCGCACGCCGGAGGCCGAGGCCGCGCTGGCGGAAGCCACCGACATCCTGGGCTACGGCCCTTATGTAGGCCGGGTGAAGGCGCGCCCCGGCCAGCGCCGGCACGAGACCGACAACCGCCAGGAGCTGGACCGCGCCCGCCACGCCCTGTTCCTGGCCGAGGAAGGGGCGCGGGTCGCCGTGGTCTCCTCCGGCGATGCCGGCGTCTTCGCCATGGCCAGCGCCATCTTCGAGGCGGTGGAGGCCGGGCCGGCAGAATGGCGCGCCCTCGACATCGCCGTGCTGCCGGGGATTTCGGCGATGTTCGCCGCCGCCGCCCGCCTCGGGGCGCCGCTCGGCCACGACTTCTGCGCGATTTCCCTGTCGGACAACCTGAAGCCCTGGGACGTGGTGGAACAGCGGCTGGCGGCGGCGGCGGGGGCGGGCTTCGTCATCGCGCTGTACAACCCGATCTCGAAAGCACGCCCCTGGCAGTTGGGGCGGGCCTTCGAGCTGCTGAAGAAAATCCTGCCCGGGACAGCGCCGGTCGCCTTCGCCACCGCGGTGTCGCGCCCCGAGGAAAAGCTGGTCCTCACCACGCTGGCGGAAGCCGACCCCGACAGCGCCGACATGCGCACGCTGGTGCTGGTGGGCAGCGCCGCCAGCCGGCTGATCGCGCGTGGCGCGGGCGAGCGGCCCTGGCTCTACGCCCCCCGCTCGGCCAGGTCGTGAAGCCAGGCCAGGGCGGCGGCGACGTCGTGGACGACGGCCAGGCCCGGCGGTGGCAAGGGCCGCGCCAGCAGCCGCATCGGCAGGCCGAGGCGCCGCGCGGCCTGCAGCTTGGCCTCCGTCGCGGCACCGCCGGAATTCTTGGTGGCGACGAGCGCGATGCGGTGCCCGCGCAGCAAGGCGAGCTCGTCGTCGAGGGCGAAGGGGCCGGTCGCGGTGATCAGGGTGGCATGGGGTGGCAGCAGCCCGGGCGGCGGCGGGTCGACGCTGCGGACGACATAATGGTGCCAGGGCGCGGCCTGGAAGGGCGCCAGCTCCTTGCGGCCGATGGTCAGGAAAATCCGTCGCGGCGTCTCGCCCAGGGATTCCACCAGGGCCGGCATGTCCGGGAATTCGTGCCAATCGTCGCCGGGCTGCGCGCGCCAGGCCGGGCGGTCGAGGCGCAGCAGCGGCAGGCCCCCCGCAGCCGCCGCGGCGTTGCGGGTCATCTGCGCGGCGAAGGGATGGGTGGCGTCGAGCAGCGCCTCGATGCGCTCGTCCCGCAGATAGGCGGCGAGACCCTCGACGCCGCCGAAGCCGCCGATACGGGTGGGCAGCGGCTGCGGCCGGGGCGCGCGGGTGACGCCGGCCAGCGACAGGGTCGCCTGAAAGCGCGCATCATCGGCCAGGGCACGGGCCAGAGCCGCGCCTTCGGTCGTTCCTCCCAGCAGCAGAACCCGCATTGACCCCCGCGATGACCAAACCTTGGCTGACCATCCTGGGCATCGGCGAGGACGGCGTCGAGGGCCTGTCCCCGCTGGCCGCCCGCCTGCTGCGCGCCGCGCCGCATGTCTTCGGCGCGGCGCGGCAGCTCGCGCTGGCGGCGCCGCTGATCCGGGGGGCGACCACCGCCTGGCCCTCGCCCATGGCCGAAGGTTTTTCCGCCCTCTTGGCGCGGCGGGGCGCGCCGACCGTGGTGCTGGCCTCGGGCGATCCCTTCTGCTTCGGGCTGGGGGGGACGCTGTCCCGCCACCTGGCGCCGGGCGAGTTTTTGTCAGTTCCGGCGCCGTCGGCTTTTGCGCTGGCGGCTGGGCGGCTGGGTTGGGCGCTGCAGGAGTGCTCGACGATTTCCTTCTGCGGCCGGCCGCTGGATCCGCTGCGCCTGCTGCTGCAGCCGGGGGCGCGGATCCTGGCGCTGTCGGCGGATGCTTCGACGCCGGCGGCCGTCGCCGCGATGGTCACCGGGCTGGGCTTCGGGCCGTCGCGAATGGTGGTGCTGGATGCGATGGGGGGGCCGCGGGAGAAGCGTTGGGAGGGTGTCGCCGAACGCTTCGACGCCGCGCCCGACGCGCTGAACCTGGTGGCGCTGGAGGTGGTGGCGGGGCCAGGGGCCTCCGTGCTGCCGCTGGCCACGGGGCTGCCGGAAGAGTTTTTTGAACACGACGGGCAGATCACCAAGCGGGAGGTGCGGGCGGTGACGCTGGCGGCGCTGGCCCCTCGGCAAGGCGAGCTGCTGTGGGATATCGGCTGCGGCAGCGGCTCGGTCGCGATCGAATGGCTGCTGCGGCATCCGTCGATGCGGGCGATCGGGCTGGAGCCGAAGCCCGACCGGGCCGCCCGCGCCGCGCGCAACGCGCTGGTGCTCGGTGTGCCCGGGCTGCGGCTGGTCGAGGCTGCCGCGCCGGAGGGCCTCGAGGGGCTGGAGGCGCCGGATGCGGGCTTCGTGGGCC
>NZ_CACSJM010000112.1 GCF_902706185.1 Roseomonas sp. 18066
GTGGTGGCCTGGGCGGGCGGGCTGCTCGGGCTGCCCGGGCCCTTCGACATCAGCGGCTTCGCCGCCGGCGCCATCGCCATCGGGCTGATCTCCGGCGCCGGCCAGGCCGAGGTGTTCCGCGGCGCCTACCACGCCATCCCGACCGGCTCGCTGGAGGCGGCGCGCGTCGTCGGCATGCGCCGCTTCCTGATGTTCCGCCGCATCATCGCGCCGCAGGCGCTGTCCACCGCCATCCCGGGCCTGGGCAACCAGTGGCAGTCGGTGATCAAGGAATCGGCCCTGGTCTCGGTCACCGGCCTGGTCGAGACCATGCGCCAGGTCACCGTTGCCGCCGGCTCCACCGAGATGCCCTTCTTCTTCTTCGCCGCCGGCGCCGTGGTCTATCTGGTGATCACCTCGATCTCCGGCCTGGTCTTCAAGGGCGTCGAGCTCTGGTCGCAGCGCGGCCAGGCCCTGGCCCGGCTCTGAAAGGCAGCATCGTGGACGTCGCCTTCCTGAGCGAGACCCTGCAGAAGCTGCTGGCCGGCTTCCCGCTGACGGTGAACCTGGCGGTGCTGTCGCTGGCCGGCGGCGGCGTGCTGGCGCTGCTGCTGAACATGGCGCGGGCCAGCGGCTGGCTCGGCGCCCGCCTCGCCGATGCCTACGTTTTTCTGTTTCGTGGCTCGCCGCTGCTGATCCAGATCTTCCTGATCTATTATGGGCTGGGGAATTTCCCGGCGGTGCGGGAGAGCTTCCTCTGGCCCTTCCTGCGCGAGCCCTATTGGTGCGCGCTGCTGGCGCTGGTGCTGAACGATGCCGCCTATACCTCGGAAATCCTGCGCGGCGGCTTCCGCGCCGTGCCGCGCGGCGCGGTGGAGGCGGCCGAGGCCTGCGGCATGTCGCGCCTGACCCGGCTGCGCCGCATCACCCTGCCGATCGCCATTCGCCAGGCCCTGCCGGCCTATAGCAACGAGGTCATCTCGATGTTCAAGTCCACCGCCCTGGCCAGCACGGTCACCCTGATGGAGGTCACCGGCATCGCCCGCGCCGAGGTTTCCGCCACCTACCGCGCCATCGAGATCTTTCTGTGCGCGGCGGTGCTCTACCTGATCTCGACCCTGCTGATCACCCGCGGCCTGCGCCTGCTGGAGACGCGGCTGTCGCCCTGGCTGGCGGGGAACCGCGCATGAGCGCCGCGACCCGCGAGCCCGCCATCGCGCTGCGCGGCATCCGCAAGCGCTTCGGCGAGCAGGAGGTGCTGCGCGGCATCGACCTGTCCGCGCAGGATGGCGACGTCATCGCGCTGATCGGCGCCAGCGGCTCCGGCAAGAGCACGCTGCTGCGCTGCATCCCGATGCTGGAGGTGCCGCAGGCCGGCGAGGTCTTCGCCGCCGGCGAGCGCATCGCGCTGCGCGACGGCCAGCAGAAGCTGGACCGCGCCCAGCAGGCGGCGGTGCAGCGGATGCGCTCGCGCCTCGGCTTCGTCTTCCAGAGCTTCAACCTCTGGCCGCACCGCACCGTGCTGCAGAACCTGATCGAGGCGCCGGTGCATGTGCAGCGCCGCCCGAAGGCCGAATGCATCGCCGAGGCCGAGGCGCTGCTGGAGAAGGTGGGGCTGGCCGAGAAGCGCGACGCCTGGCCGGCGCATCTGTCGGGCGGCCAGCAGCAGCGCGTCGCCATCGCCCGCGCGCTCGCCCTGCAGCCGCGCGCGCTGCTGTTCGACGAGCCGACCAGCGCGCTGGACCCCGAGCTGGTGGGCGAGGTGCTGAAGGTGATCCGGGCGCTGGCCGAGGAAGGCCGCACCATGATCATCGTCACCCACGAGATGGGCTTCGCCCGCGAGGTCTGCAACAAGGCGGTCTTCCTGCACCAGGGCCGCGTCGAGGAGGAGGGGCCGCCGGCGCAGGTCTTCCTCGACCCCCGCTCCGACCGCGCCCGCGCCTTCGTCTCCAGCCATTTCGACCGCAACCGCTGAGGCCGGCATGCCGGGCCCGATCGCGCGCCGCAGCCTGCAGGACGAGGCCACCGACTGGCTGCGCCAGGAGATCCTGCAGGGCCGCCTGCCACCCGCCGCCACCCTGACCGAGACGGCGCTGTCGCAGCGCATGGAGGTGGGGCGCGGCACCGTGCGCTCGGCGCTCTTCGCGCTGGAGGCGGCGGAGCTGGTCGGGCGGCTGCCCTATTCCCGCTGGCATGTGGTGCCGCTCGACGCCGCGGTGATCGCCGAGGTCTACACGCTGCGCGGCGCGCTGGAGGAGCTGGCGGCGCGCCTCTTCGCCGCGCGCCCGGACCGCGCGCGGCTGCAGCCGGCCTTCGACCGGCTGGCCGCCGCCGGGCAGGGCGACCTCGAGGCGCGGCTGGCCGCCGATCTCGGCTATCACCGCGCCGTCGTCGAGGCCACCGGCCATGGCCACCTGATCCGCGGCCACCGCGCCCTGTCGGACAAGATGGAATGGCTCTACCGCTGGTCGGAGCGGCACTGGCCGCAGCGCACCCGGCTGGTCGAGGACCATGCCGTGCTGCATGCCGCGCTGACCGCCGGCACCCCGGAGGCCGCCGAGGCCGCCACCCGCGCCCATATCGCCACCAGCCTGCGGCAGGACCTCGAGGGCTTCGCGCTCCTGGCCGGGGGTTCGAAGGAAGCCTGAGATGACCCCGGAAATCCTGCTGCTGGATGGCGGCATGGGCCGCCAGCTGTCCCGCATGGGCGCGCCCTTCCGCCAGCCCGAATGGTCGGCCCTGGCGCTAATGGAGGCGCCGGAGGCGGTGCTGGAAGCGCATCGGCAGTTCGTCGCCGCCGGCGCCGAGGTGATCACCACCAATTCCTACGCCGTGGTGCCCTTCCATATCGGCGAGGACCGCTTCGCCGCCGACGGCGCCCGGCTGGCCGCGCTGTCCGGCGCGCTGGCGCGGCAGGCCGCGAACGAGGCGCCGCACGAGGTGCGGGTCGCCGGCTCGCTGCCGCCGCCCTTCGGCTCCTACCGCCCCGACCTGTTCGAGCCCGCCCGCGCGCCAGAGATCCTGCGGGTGCTGGTCGAGGCCCTGCGCCCGCATGTCGACCACTGGCTGGCCGAGACGCAGAGCGCCATCGCCGAGGCGCTGGCCGCCGCCCGCGTCGTCGAAGGCTCGGGCCTGCCGCTCTGGGTCTCCTTCACCCTGGGCGAGGAGACCGACGCGGAAGGCCGCCCGCTGCTGCGCTCGGGCGAGCTGGTGACCGAGGCGGTCGCCGCGGTGCAGGCCGCCGGCGCCAGCGCCATCCTGTTCAACTGCAACCGGCCGGAGCTGATGGGCGCGGCGGTCGACGCCGCCATCGCCACGCTGGCCGGGGCCGACATCCCCGTCGGCGTCTATGCCAATGCTTTCGGCTCGCCGCGGCAGAAGCTGGCCCAGGCCAATGCCGGGGTGGCGACGCTGCGTGCCGACCTCGACCCGCCGGCCTATGGCGCCTGGGCGGCCGATTGGGCGCGGCGTGGCGCGCGGATCTTGGGCGGCTGCTGCGGCATCGGGCCGGAGCATCTCTGCGCCATCCGCCCGGCGCTGAAGGCCGAGGCGGTGCCGCCGGGCTGACCCCGGCGGCAGGCCTTCAGTCCAGCGTCTGCATCAGCCGCAGCAGCAGCATGGCGCGCGGGACAATGGACGAGATGTAGAGCTGCTCGTCATGGGTATGGGCGGCCTTGCCGTCCACGCCCAGGCCATCGAGCGTCGGCACGCCCATCGCCGCGGTGAAGTTGCCGTCCGAGCCGCCGCCGGTCGACAGGTCCTGCAGGTCGAAGCCGATCTCGGCCGCCAGCCCCTGGGCATGCGCCAGCAGCTGCGCGATGGCCGGCGTCTTCTCGAAGCCCGGGCGGTTCAGCGCGCCCGTTACCGTCAGCGTCACATCCGGGTCATGCGGGGTCAGCGCCTGCAGCCGGGCGATGGCGGCCTCGGCGATCGCCTGGTTCGGCACCCGCATGTCAATATTCGCCCAGGCCTCCTGGGGGACGACATTGGTGCCGCTGCCGCCGCCGATGGTGCCGACATTCAGCGTCAGGCCGGTCGCGTAGTCGGTCATCGCCTCGATCGCCAGGATCTGCCGGGCGAGCTCCTTCACCGCGCTGCGGCCATCCTGGTGGCGGGTGCCGGCATGGGCGGCGCGGCCCTTCACCTCGAGCCGGAACATCGCCGTGCCCTTGCGCCCGGTGACGATGCGGCCGCCCTCGCGCGCCGGCTCGGTGACCAGGACGAAGCGGGCGCGACGGGCCTCGCGCTCGATATGGGCGCGGCCGGTGCCGCTGCCGATCTCCTCGTCGGAGACGATCAGGTGGCGGATCGGCAGCGGCGTGGTCTGGCCGGTGGCGATCAGGTGGCGCAGCGCCGCCAGCGCGATCAGCGCGCCGCCCTTCATGTCGTAGATGCCCGGGCCCCAGGCCACATCGCCCTCGACCTTGAACGGCGCCGGGCCGGCCAGCGTGCCGATGGCATGCACCGTGTCCAGGTGGCTGAGCAGCAGCACCCCCGGCGTCGTCTCGTCGCCCCAGGGCGAGGTGATCAGCAGGTGGTCGCCGCGGCCCTCGCTGCCCGGGATGCGCTCGACCCTGGCGCCGGCGCCGGCGGCGGTCGCCTGGGCCAGGTCCATGGCGCGGTTGACGGCGTCGGCGTCGCGGCTCGGGCTCTCGATCTCGACCCAGCTGCGGATTTCCTCCAGCAGGGCCTGGGTGTCGAAAGGCGGTTCGTTGGCAAGCGTCATCTGGGCACGGCTCCGGGTCTGCGACCCCCGACCAATGCGCCGGGCTGCGCTGCGGGGCAAGCCACCCATCTGGACTTGCGGCCCCCGGCGCCACATGTGACCCGCATGACCGAAACGGCCGCGCTGCAGGATTTCATCGACCGCCACAAGCGGCTCTTCCTCCTGACCGGGGCCGGCGTCAGCACCCCCTCGGGCCTGCCCGACTACCGCGACGATGACGGCCAGTGGAAGCGGCCGCAGCCGGTGACCTACCAGGCCTTCATGAAGGCCGAGGCCACCCGCCAGCGCTACTGGGCGCGCAGCCTGGTGGGCTGGGGCCAGATGGGCGGCATCCGCCCCAACGGCGCCCACCGCGCGCTGGCCCGCCTGGAGGCCCGCGGCGGCGCCGAGGTGCTGGTCACCCAGAATGTCGACCGCCTGCACCAGGCCGCCGGCAGCACCCAGGTGATCGACCTGCACGGCCGCCTGGACCTGGTGCGCTGCATGCATTGCGAGCGCCGCCTGCCGCGCGCCGCCTTCCAGGCCGAGCTGGCCCAACGCAACCCCGGCTGGGCCGAGCTCGTCGCCAGCCGCGCCCCGGACGGCGACGCCGAGCTGGAAGACGTCGACTTCTCCAGCTTCGCCGTCCCGCCCTGTCCCGTCTGCGGCGGCATCCAGAAGCCCGACGTGGTCTTCTACGGCGAAAGCGTGCCCCGCCACCGGGTCGAGACCGCCTTCGCCCATCTGGAAGCCGCCGACGCGGTCCTGGTGATCGGCTCGTCGCTGATGGTGCGCTCCGGATTCCGCTTCGTCGAAGCGGCCGCCGCCGCGGGGAAACCCATCGGAGCCGTCAACATCGGGAAGACGCGGGGGGACGCTCTTTTCTCGATGAAGGTCGAGGAAGAAAGCGAAGCGGCTTTGAAGTTTTTGTTGGAATAAGGTCGGGGGAATGAATTCCCCCGAACCCCCATCTTTTTTCTGATCACCGGCCGTGGGGGGACCTGCGCTTCAACGGTAACGTCGCCCGGGCATCACGGCGGGGCGCCGCATATGAAAACAGCACGACCTCAAAGGTCGTGCTGAGAACTGGCCATTTCACGTACTGTTGTCGCGTGGACATGGCAATCTGACAGAAAAAAGAAGGGGTCCAGGGGAATTCATTCCCCTGGCCTGCCCCTGTCTTCTCTTCAGCCGACCTTCTGCTCCGCCCGAAGCCGCCACAGCGTGCTGTCGGCCGGCGCCTCGACCATGTCGAAGGTCAGCACCGTCCCGGCCGGCACGGCGCGCGTAAGGGACCGGCCGACGGCCATGTAGTAGGGCAGGGGGCTGGACGGGCCGTCGGCCACGGCGGGGCGCAGCAGCGGCTCGATGCCGGGCACGGCGTGGCGGGTGCCTTCGATGGCCAGCACATGGCCCGCCGGCAGGTCGCGGTCGGCGCGGGCCAGCAGGTCGACGCGCAGCGCGTAGTCGGGGCCGAGGATCGAATGGTTCAGCCGCCCGCCGGCGAGGATCGAGACCGGCGCCTCGACGCCCAGCAGGTGCGACGGGTTGTAGATCAGCGCGCGCTGCCGGTCGGCGGAGACAGGGATGCCCTTGCCGGCGAAAAGGCGGCCGGTCTGGGTGTCGGCCAGCTCGACGACGACGAAGACGCCGCCGGCGAAGCTGCTCTCGTCGGGGCGGCGCAGCACGTTGAAGACGTCGAGCTTGCCGGCGCCGCTGAGCAGGCCGCCGGCGCTGGTTGGCGCATAGAGGTCGGGCAGCTCGACGGTGCGGGCCAGCGGCGCGTGGAAGCTGTCGCGGTCGGGCAGGATGCCGGTGGCATTCGCCACCAGCGCCATCTCGCAGGAATCGGGAACGGTGCGGAGGGGGAGGCTGGACAGGAGCTTCTCGCGCTTGGCCACCGTCGCGGCGCGGTCGTCGCCCAGGTGCCAGTGGTCCATCATGCCGGCGGCGGTGACGCGCTCGTCGAGCCAGGCGACCTCCTCGGTCTTCGGATCGATGACGAAGTCGTATTCGCTGCTCTTGCCGGCGGCGACGATCGGCAACCCGAGCAGCCGCGCCCAGGACACCAGGCCGATCAGCAGCGAGGGCTGGTCGCCATCGACCAGCGTGTAGGGCACGCCGGCCTGGCGGGCGCGCTGCGCCAGCAGGGGCCCGACGACGCATTCGGTCTCCTTGCTGACCATGGCGACGCCGATGCCGGCGGCGATGGCCGCCTCGGCGTGGCGGGCGCCGGCCTCGGCATGGCCGGTCGCTTCCACCACCATGTCGAGCGGCAGGGCCAGCAAGTCGTCGAGGCGCTCGCAGATGGCCAGGGCGCCGGCGGCAAGCGCCGCCTCGGCCTCGGCGCGGCTGGCGCAGCGGCGGTGGTCGACCGCCATCAGCGTCAGCGCCGTGGCGACGCGGGCGGGGTCCAGGTCGAAGGCGGCGGTGATCTGCAGCCCCCGCATCCGCCGCGCCTGGGCCACCAGCGACAGGCCGAACTCGCCGGCGCCGAGGAGTGCGGCGCGCACCGGCTTGTCGATGGCCGGCTGGAACAGGGTCTGGAACTGCATTTCTTGGCGTACTCCCGGGATTTTCTTGTGCGGCGGCGCAGGCGCGTCAGATGACGTCGCGGATGCGCGCCAGGCCGCGGTCGTGGTGGCGGCCGATCACCTCGGCCAGGGCTTCGCCGTCGCGCTGCGCCAGCGCGACGGCCATCTCCTCATGCTCGTCCATGGCGGCGGCCCATTTCTCCGGGCCTTCGTGGCCGATGAAGCGGATCCGCTTCATCTGCGCCTGCAGCGCCTCATGCGCGCGGGCCAGCGGCGCGTTGTCGGCGGCGGCGACGATGCTGCTGTGGATCGCCTGGTTGAGCTTGAAATAGGGCAGGCGGTCGCGGACGACGTAGCGCGCCTGCATCTCGGCATGCAGCGCCAGGATGCCGGTGATGGCGGCGTCGCTGGCCACCTGGCACAGCAGCCGGCCGGCCAGCTGCTCCAGCGCCTTCAGCACCATCATGCAATCGGCGACATCCTTGTCGGTGAAGCTGCGGACGATGGCGCCGCGGGCGGGGACCAGCTCCAGCAGGCCTTCGCCGGCCAGCGTCTTCAGCGCCTCGCGCAGCGGCGTGCGGGAGACGCCGAGCCCGGTGCAGAGCGCCACCTCGTTCACCCGCTGGCCGGGCGCCAGCCGCCCTTCGGTCACCATGTCGCGCAGCCGGGTCACCACCTGGTCGTGCAGCGTCTGGCGCGCGATCGGCAGGCCGGCGGGAAGGCTGTCGATCGGGCGGGGGGTCGCGGTCGCGGTGCTGCTGCTCATGGGATCCGATTGTCCGCTTCTCGACTTTTTCCGCCCAGCAAAAAGGGGAGCGGTTCCAAAGCTGTGGCCCTGCCGCAAATGGCAGAAACCCTCTTGCGGTTATTCTGCATACAGAGCACAGAATAAGCAACGGCGGCCCGACAGGCCGCGATCGAGGGAGAAACATCCATGGCCGAGAGCCTCCGCGCCCCCACCCACGCGCCCGTGATCGCGCTCGCCATGGGCGACCCGGCCGGCATCAGCCCCGAGCTCACCGCGCGCATGCTGGCCGACCCGGCCGTGCTGGACGCTGCCGGGCTGATCGTCATCGGCGACCGCCGCGTGCTGGACGAGGGTGCCCGCATCGCCGGCGTGACGCCGCGGATCACCACCATCGCCGCCGAGGCGCCGCTGCCGCGGGACCTGTCGACGCCGGTCTTCATCGACCTCGGCACGCTCGACCCGACCAGCATCCCGCGCGGCCAGATCAGCGAGCCCGGCGGCCGCTTCGCCGCCGAGAATTTCCGCTACGCCCTGGCGCTGGCCATGCAGGGCCATGCGGATGCCGTCAGCTTCACGCCCTTCAACAAGGCGGCGATGCGGCTGCATGTGCCGGGCTATGACGACGAGATCTCCTTCACCGCCAATTTCATCGGCTTCAAGGGCGCGGCCAAGGAGTTCAACGTGCTGCCGGGCCTGTGGAACGCCCGCGTGACCTCGCATGTGCCGCTGTCGGGCGTGGCGCCGCTGATCACCTTCGACGCCATCCTCGGCAATCTGCAGCTGACCAGCCAGTCGCTGCGCGATTCCGGCCTGGAGACGCCGCGCATCGCGGTCGCCGCGCTGAACCCGCATGCCGGCGATGGCGGCAATTTCGGCCGCGAGGAGATCGACGTGATCGGCCCCGCCGTCGAGGAGGCCAAGCGTCGCGGCATCGTCTGCGACGGGCCTTTCCCGTCCGACACCGTCTTCGTCCGCGCCCGCCGCGGCGATTACGACGCGGTGCTGACCATGTTCCACGACCAGGGCCAGATCGCCATGAAGCTGATCGGCTTCGAGGAGGGCGTCACCCTGATGGGCGGCTTCCCCTTCCCGATCTGCACCCCGGCGCATGGCACCGCCTATGACATCGCGGGCCAGGGCAAGGCGCATCCGGGCGCGACCCGCAACGCGCTGCTGCTGGCCGCCCGCATGGGCGCCGCACAGCGCCGCCGCCAGCCGGATGCCGGGGGCAGCCTGCTCTCCGTCCGCGCCGCCATGGCCGCCTGATTTTTCTGTCTGGGTGGCGGCCCGGTTGGGCCGCCACGGGTTGCTCAGGGGTCCTCAAGAGCCCCGCCATCACCGCATCGAGGAACGAAACCATGCGTCTTTCCGCCGCAGCGCTCGGCGCTGCCCTGGGCCTTGCCGCCACCGCCGCCACCAGCCTGCCCGCTTATGCCCAGGCCGCCTGGAAGCCGAGCAAGCCGGTCGAGTTCGTCGTCTCCTCCGGCCCCGGCGGCGGCACCGACACCTTCGCCCGCACCGTGCAGTCGATCATCGCCAAGTATGAGCTGCTGCCGGTCTCGGTGATCGTCTCCAACAAGGGCGGCGGCTCGGGCGCCGAGGGCTTCGTCTATGGCCGCCTGGCGGAGCGCGACCCGCACAAGCTGATCTTCGGCACCAATAATGAATGGCTGCTGCCGCTGGTCGCCAAGGTGGCGTGGAAGCCCTCCGACCTGACGCCGGTCGCGGCCATGGCCTTCGACGAGTTCGCCATCTGGGTGAAGGCGGATTCGCCCTACAAGACGGCCGCCGAATACGTGGCCGCGCTGCGTGCCGGCCAGGCCTCCGAGTTCCGCATGGGCGGCTCGCAGTCGAAGGACACCGACGAGATCCTGGCCCGCATGGTCGAGCGCGCCATCGGCATCCGCTTCACCTATGTCCCCTTCCGCGGCGGCGCCGAGGTCGGCGTGCAGCTGGCCGGCGGCCATATCCATTCCAACGTGAACAATCCGTCGGAGAGCATCGGCGGCTGGCGCGGCGGCCAGGTCCGCCCGGTCTGCATCTTCGCGCCGCAGCGCCTGCCGGCCTCGGCCCCGGTGCATAACGGCGTCGGCTGGGGCGACATCCCGACCTGCGCCGAGCAGGGCATCAACATCACCGAGTACCGGATGCCGCGCACCGTCTTCCTGCCGCCGCGCGTGCCCGAGAACGTCGCCGCCTACTACGCCGAGGTGATGAAGAAGGTCTTCGACACACCCGAGTGGAAGGAGTTCACCGAGCGCACCCTGCAGACCGCCCGCTTCCTGGGCGCCGAGGAGATGCGCGCGCTGATGACCCAGGAGGAGGCCGCCTCGCGCGCCCTGTTCCAGGATCTCGGCTGGCTGGTGAACTGATCCGGTCGCGGCGGGGAGAGACGGCATGGCGCAGGAAAGCGGCGCGGCGCAGCCGGGGGGCGACGCCCCCCTGCTGTCCCGCCTGGTGCTGGAGCTGATCGGCGCCCTGGTGGTGCTGGGCTTCGGCGCCACGGTGATCTGGGGCGCGCTGGAGCATGAGGTGGGCTGGGGCGAGGACGGGCCGCAGGCCGGCACGCTGCCCTTCTGGCTCGGCCTGGTCGCCATGCTGGCGGCGGTGGTCATCGCCATCCAGGCGCTGCGCAAGTCCGAGGTGCTGGGCGCGCAGGTGATGCTGGGCCGCAAGGCCGCGCAGCAATCGGCCGCCTTCCTGCTGCCGATCGCGGCGCTGGTGGCGCTGGCGGTGCCGCTCGGCCTCTACCTCGCCATGGGGATCTACCTGTTCGGCATGGTGATGTGGCACGGCCATGGGCTGAAGGCGGCGGTGATCACCGCGGTGTCGGCGATCCTCTTCAACTGGGTCGCCTTCGAATACTGGTTCATGCTGCCGCTGCCGAAGGGTCCGATCGAGGCCTGGCTGGGCCTGGCCTGAGGAGCGCGCGCGATGGAAAACCTCGAAGCGCTGATGCACGGCTTCTCCGTCGCCATCAGCTTCCAGCACATCGCCCTGATGATCGGCGGCGTGCTGCTGGGCATCCTGGTCGGCGTGCTGCCCGGCCTCGGCGCGCCGAATGGCGTGACGCTGCTGCTGCCGCTGACCTTCACCATGGATCCGGTCTCGGCCATCATCCTGCTGACCAGCACCTATTGGGGCGCGCTGTTCGGCGGCTCGACCACCTCGATCCTGTTCAATATCCCGGGCGAGCCCTCCTCGGTGGCCACCACCTTCGACGGCCATCCGATGGCGCGCCAGGGCAAGGCCACCGAGGCGCTGACCACCGCCTTCCTCTCGGCCGGCTTCGGCGCCTTCGTCGGCATCGTGGTGATCACGCTGCTCTCGGGCTTCGTGACGAGCTTCGCCCTTCGTTTCGCGCCCCCCGAGTATTTCGCCGTCTACTTCCTGGCCTTCGCCTCCTTCGTGGCTTTCGGTGGCGGGGCGCCGATGAAGACGGTGGTGTCCATCGTCACCGGCTTCGCGCTGGCGACCGTCGGGATGGACATCGTCTCCGGCGGCATGCGGCTGACCTTCGACATGCCGGAGCTGATCCGCGGCGTCAGCTTCCTGGTCGTGGTCATCGGCCTCTTCGGCATCGGCGAGCTGCTGCTGACCATGGAGGATTCTCTCGAGTTCCGCCCGGTCGCCACCACGCTGTCGCCGCGGCGCGTGCTGGCCGCCGCCCGCGACCTGCCGCGCCAATGGGTGGCGCTGCTGCGCTCGGCGGCCATCGGCATCTGGATGGGCATCACCCCGGGCGGGCCGACCGCAGCCTCCTTCATGTCCTATGGCCTGGCCCGCCGCTTCTCCCGCAACGGCCACAAGTTCGGCACGGGCGAGGCCGAGGGCGTGGTCTCGCCGGAGACCGCCGACCATGCCGCCGGCACCGCGGCGATGCTGCCGATGCTGGCGCTGGGCATCCCCGGCTCGGCCACCGCGGCCGTCATGCTGGGCGGGCTGATGATCTGGGGCCTCAACCCCGGGCCGATGCTGTTCATCGAGCAGCGCGACTTCGTCTGGGGCATGATCGCCTCGATGTATCTGTCGAACATCGTCGCCGTGGTGCTGGTGCTGGCCACCGTGCCGCTCTTCGCCGCCATCCTGCGGCTGCCCTTCACCATCGTCGCGCCGCTGATCGTCGTGGTCTGCACCATCAGCGCCTGGTCGGTGGCCAGCGCCGGCTTCGACCTGTGGCTGATGCTGGTCTTCGGCGTGGTCGGCTGGGGCATGAAGAAGCTGGACTATCCGATCGCGCCGCTGGTCCTGGCCATGGTCATCGGCGACAAGGCGGAGGATGCCTTCCGCCAGTCGATGATCATCAGCCACGGCTCCTTCGGCATCTTCTGGGCCAATCCGCTGGTGGGCGGCATCGCCACGCTGGCCCTGGCGCTGCTGCTCTGGCCGCTGGCCAGCCTGGCGCTGCGCCGGCTGCGCCGCCCGGCGGCGGCGGGCTGAGGCATCGAAGGGGGGCTGCGGCCCCCCTTTTCCGTGGCGCTCAGCCGCGCGCGACCGAGGCGGCGGCGCCGGCCATGGCCAGGCTGCTGCCGCGGTTCAGCAGCCGCATCGCCCGCGGTGTCGCGAACAGCCGCCGCGCCCGCGCCGCCAGCACGGCATAGCCGGCCAGCACGCTGCCGGCGATCAGCACGATCAGCCCGGCCAGCTGAAGGAAGCCGGCGGGCGTCAGCCGCTCCAGCGGCACCACGCCGGGCAGCAGCGCCAGGAAGAACAGGATCACCTTCGGATTGCCCAGGTTGAGCGCCAGCCCGGCCAGGAACAGCCGCGCGGCACCTTCGGGCGAGCGGTCGACGCCGGCGCCGGGCAGCGCCGGCGCCCGCCAGAACTTCACCGCCAGCCACAGCAGATAGGCCGCCCCGGCATAGCGGATCGCCAGGAACAGGTCAGCGAAGCCCTGGGCCAGGGCGGCGAGGCCGGTGGCCGCGATGGTGAACCAGGCCAGCGCGCCGCCGATGAAGCCGGCAATGTAGAACAACACGCCCTGCGGGCCGCGCGCCAGCACGCGGGCGACCAGGGCGGTCACCCCGGGGCCCGGCAGCAGCAGCGCCGCGGCATAGGCGGTGGCGAAGACCAGCAGGCTGGAGACAGGCATGGTCGCTCCGTCAGGCTTGGGCCGGGTCAGGGGGCGCGCTGCAGCAGGCCAGGGTCGAGCGCGCCGAGGTCGCGCTGGCCGCACAGCGCCATGGTCAGGTCGAGCTCGGCGGCCAGGTTCGCGATCACCGCCGCCACCCCGGCCTCGCCGCCCAGCGCCAGGCCATAGACATAGGGCCGGCCCAGCAGCACCGCCCGCGCCCCCAGCGCCAGCGCCTTCAGCATGTCGGCGCCCGTGCGCAGCCCGCTGTCGAACAGCACCGGCACCTGGCCGCCCACCTGCGCCACCACCGCCGGCAGCGCGTCCAGCGCGGCCACCGCCCCATCCACCTGCCGCCCGCCATGGTTGGAGACGATGATGCCGTCCATCCCGGCCTGCAGCGCCCGCGCCGCATCCTCGGGGTGCAGGATGCCCTTCAGCAGGATCGGCAGCCGGGTGCAGCGGCGCAGGAAGGGCAGGTCGTCCCAGTCGAGGTCGGGGCGGGAATAGACGGCGATGAAGCGGCGGATCGACAGGATGGCGCGCTTCAGATCGGCGGGGCTGCGCAGCGGCCCGGGGAAGTGGCGCAGCAGCTCCAGCAGGGAGGGCAGGGCGCCCAGCCCGACCGGCGGACGCTCGCCCTGCGTCTGGTCCTCGAAGGCCATGGCGCGGAACACCGGGTCGGACAGGTAGTTCGCCAGGCCGCGGCCGCGCAGGAAGGGCAGGTAGCCGGTCGCCAGGTCGCGCGGGCGCCAGCCGATCTGGGTGGTGTCCAGCGTCACCACGATGGCCTCGTAGCCGGCGGCCTCGGCCCGCTCGACGAAGCTCCTGGTCAGCGCGTCGCGCGACGACCAGTAGAGCTGGAACCAGCGCGGCCCGCCGGCGCCGGCGATGTCCTCCAGGCTGCGCGAGGCCTGGGAGGAGGTGACGAAGGGAATCCCGGCGGCGGCGGCGGCGCGGGCGGCGGCGGGGTCGGCATCGCGATGCGCCAGCTCCAGCACGCCGACCGGCGCCAGCAGGAAGGGCAGCGGCAGGCGGCGGCCGAAGAGCTCGACCGACAGGTCGCGCTGCGACACGTCGCGCAGCTGGCGCGGCAGCAGGCGCCAGCGGTCGAAGGCGGCGCGGTTGGCCGCCATGCTGCGCTCCAGCCCGGCGCCCCCCGCCACATAGCCGGCGGCGCGGCGCCCCATCTTCTTCAGGGCGGCGGCTTCCAGCGCATCGGGCGCGACCGGAATGGCGGGCGCGCGGCCGGCGAAGCCACTCGTGAAGATCGCCGCCTGGCGCTGGCGGCCGGTGATGCGCATGGCCTGGCCCCGCGACGGTTGCTGCCGCCAGTCTGCCGCGGCCGGCGCCTCAGCGGAACCGGGCTGGGCGGCCGGGCCACGGCTTTGTCATGGCGCCGCTTCGGAGGGGATTTCGGCGCGGGTACCGGAGGGCGCTGCCGAGGCGGGCGCTCCCGAGGCGGGCGCCGGGCGCAGCCGCAGCACCGCCTGCGCCCCGTCCGGCAGGCCGCGCAAGGTCAGCTGCCCGCCGAAGGCCCGCAGCAGGGCGCGGCTCAGCGCCAGGCCCAGCCCCATGCCCTCGCCATCGCGGCGGGTGGTGAAGAAGGGGGTGAAAAGATGCGGCGCCGCCCCGGCATCCACGCCATGGCCGAAGTCGCGCAGGCACAGCTGCAGCCGGCCGCCGGGCGGCGCCACCGCGGTGATGCGCAGCCGGCGGCGCGGCGGCGCGGCGTCGCGCATGGCGTCGCAGGCATTGCGCAGCAGGTTGACCAGCACCTGCTCCAGCAGCAGCGGATGCGCCAGGGCGTCCGGCAGCGCCTCGGGCCAGTCCTGCTCGACGGTGATCCGCGCCGCCTCCAGCAGCGTCTGCGCCTGCGCCAGCGCGCCCTCCATCGCCGGGCGCAGCGCCACCGGCGACGCCGGCGGCGGCTGCCCCTGGGTGAAGGCGCGCAGCGTCTCGATGGTGGTGCGGGCGCGCTGCGCCTGCTGGCGGATGCGCCGCAGCCGCAGCACCAGCCCCTCCAGCGCCGCGCCATCCTCCAGCGCGTAATCCTCCAGCGCATTCTCCGCCGCGAGCAGGATGATGCTGAGCGGATGCGCCAGCTCATGCGCCAGCACCGCATGCATCCGCCCCAGCGCGGCCAGGCGCGAGGCGGCCTGGACCTGGTCGGCCTGGGCGCGCTCGGCCGAGATGTCGTCGACCAGCCCGACCACCGGCCCCGGCCCGGCGCCCTCGCCCAGCCGCGCCGCCCGGCTGCGCAGCCACAGCCGCTGGCCGTCGGCGCGGCGGAAGCGGTATTCGACCGAGGCCTGGCCCTCGGCCATCAGCCGGGCGCGGAACGGGGCCAGCCGGGTCTGGTCGGCGGCGTCGATCCGGCTGGCCCAGAAGCCGGGCTGGCGCATCTCCTGGTCGGAGAAGCCGGTCAGCTGCTGCAGCCGCGCCGCCACCTGCTGCACGGCGAATTCGCCGCTGGGCTGCAGCCGCCCGGCATAGGCGGCGGCGGGCAGCCCCTCCAGCAGCGCCACGGCGCCGCGGGCGCGCAGCCGCTGCCGGGCCCAGCGCCGCCACAGCAGGTGGAAGCCGAGCAGCAGCGCCAGCAGCAGCGCCGCCTGGCCCAGCAGGCGCCCGAACGGCGGCGGGGTGGGGGCGGCCAGGCCCAGCAGGCTCTGGCCCGGGCCAGGCAGCGCCTCGCCGGGGTCGAAGCCGGCATCCTCGACCGCCACGCCGTCGGGCCCGAGCCGCAGCACGGTGGCGTCGTCCAGCCGCAGCAGCAGCGGCGGGGTGTCGGGCGGCAGCGCCTCGGCCAGGTCGAGCGGCAGGCGCAGCGGCGCCTCGGGGAAGCGCGGCAGCTCGAGCAGCAGCCGGCCCTGCCGCCAGAGCAGCCGCGGCGCGCCGCCGAGCACGGCAGCGGCGATCGGCGCCGCCGGGTCGAGCTCCGCCAGCTGGCCGAGGCGGGCCATCAGCAACGCCTCGCGCTGGCCGGCGGCGACCTCGCGCTGGATGATGCGGCCGGCGGTGGCCAGCGCCTGGCGGTCGGCGGCCAGCGCCTCGGCGCGCAGCCGCGGCCATTGCAGCACGGCGCCGGTGGCGGCCAGCGCAGCGGCGAGCCCGAGCGGCCGCAGCCAGCGCAAGGCGCCGCCCCCCTGCGCCCGCCAGCCGGCGGCCAGGGCGCTCAGCACGCCTGATGTCATGGGCTTCCTCCTGCCGCGGGTGAGTTTTTCACCACGCCGGCCCGGGAGCGAAACAATTTTCCGACGTCGGGATTTTCCCGACCAGGGTGTCGATCGGGGGAATTTTCCCGACCAGGCCGATCAGTGCCGATCGAAGCCGATGAAGACATAGCCGGCGCCGCGCACGGTGCGGATGCAGCCGTCGCCTTCCTCGATGCCGAGCTTGCGGCGCAGCCCGGCGATGGAATTGTCGACCGAGCGGTCGCCGAAGCGCCAGTCGCGGCCGAAGGCGAGCTGCGTCAGCTTCTCGCGCGACTGGGTCGCGCCCTGGCCATGCACCAGCGCCAGCATCAGCTCGAATTCCGCCGAGGTCAGCGGCACGGCGGCGCCGTCGGGGCGGATCAGCGCGCGGCGGCCTTCGCTGAACTGCCAGCGCGGCGCGGCGGTGCCCTGCGGGCGGGCGTCGCGCAGCCGGGCGCGCAGCCGGGCCACCACCTCGCGCCCGCTGACCGGCTTGGCCAGGAAGTCGTCGGCGCCGGTCTCGAGGCCGAGGATGCGGTCGACCTCGTCGCTGCTGGCGGCAACCATGATGATGGCGGCACGGGTCACGGCGCGCAGCTGCGCCAGGCGCTGGATGGTGTCGACGCTGCCCAGGTGCTGGTCGAGCAGGATGGCCGCCGGCTGCTGCCGCGCCAGCTCCGTCATCATGGCGGCCCAGTTGTCGGCGATGACGACGTCGAAGCCGTAGCGGCGGACGGTGGCGGACAGCTCTTCCGCCCAGTCGGCCTCGTCATCGACGATCAGGATGGCGGGCAGCTGGTCGGCGGCGCGCTCGCCGGTGGTCTGGCGACCGCGCGGTCCGGAGAGCGGGCTCGCCGGATCGAGGTTCATGCGAGGATCCTCCGTGCCTGAATGGCACTGACAAGAAACGATGCTGATGACTGTCGGGTTTTCGGCAGCGCATCGACCATCGTCGATAAACCCAAGATAAAAGGATTTTCCCGGCTTGAGCCGGGCCATTGACATGTTCTGCGGTGCATCCCCTCAGACACTCCAATATTTCCTGGCGACTTACTCATAGGTTGCACAAGCAATACGTGTAAAGTCTCCCAACGCGCCCCTTCTGTCGGAAAATGTCGGGCTGATGCTCGCCTCCGCGCAATGCTGCGCTGCGGTCAAAAAGCCGGGCATGGCGTGCCATTTCCGCCGCGATTCACGAAACTTCCTTGTGCTGAGCGAAAGAATTCCGGACTCCCCGGGGAGATCCCCGCGCGGCACGGGATTTCCGGCGCGCGCCATCATCAACCGCCGGTCATCGTTACAGCCTGACAATGTCGTTTTACGCGGGAAGCAAATTCATACCCCTTGCGACATGACTTTCATGCCCCGGCCCCGGAGTTTGAAGAGGTTCGGACAGAGCAGTCCGCGTGATCCGGGGAAGTCAACATGGCGCTTTACGACGTCTACACCACGCTCAACGTGCTGCAGCTGGCGCAGCTCGGCATTCCCGTGGCGACCGACCGCACGGTGACCGACACCGGCGCGCAGGCCGGCGAGACGGGCACCATCCTTGGCGACGTCAACAACGATGTCTTCCGTGCGAATGAAGGCCTGGCCAACACCAACGTCAGCCACACCTATCTCGGGACGGTCGAAGACCAGAACGGCAATGTCGTGGGCTTCGCCGGTTCGACGGTGGGCAGCCTGCTGTACAATGTCTATCTGCCCGCCGGCACGCCGAGCCAGGGCCTCAGCGTCCAGCTGCTGCCGCAGAGCTCCATCAATCTGTCGACGCAGTGGAACCTGACCACCGCCGGCCCGGTCTGCTTCCTCGAGGGCACGCTGGTGGCGACGCCCGATGGCGAGGTCGCCGTCGAAACGCTGCGCGCCGGTGACATGGTGCTGACCACCACCGGCGAGACGCGCCCGGTGCGCTGGATCGGGCTGCAGCGCATGGCCTCGGTCTTCACCGACAAGGACAAGAACTATCCGATCCAGATCGAGGCCGGCGCGCTGGGCGAGAACCTGCCGCTGCGCGACCTGTTCGTCTCGCCCGACCATGCCCTGATGCTGGATGGCTGCCTGGTGCAGGCGGGCGCCCTGGTCAATGGCGTGACCATCCGCCAGGTCGCCAAGCCGGCGCCGCAATTCACCTACTACCATGTCGAGCTGGAGGATCACGCGCTGATCCTGGCCGAGGGCGTGGCGGCGGAAACCTTCGTCGACAACGTCACCCGCTCGCGCTTCGACAACCATGCCGACTTCGTCGCCCGCTTCGGCGAGGTGGCCGAGCCGACCGGCGAGCTGACGATGCCGCGGGTCAAATCGCCGCGCCAGCTTCCCCGGGCGCTGCGCGACATGCTCGCCGCCCGCATCGCCATGCTGCGCGCCGCCTGACGGCGAAACGCCCCGGCCCGTCAAGGGCCGGGGCACCCAAGCCCTGCCGCATCCGATCGATCAGCGCCGCAGCAAGGCCTTGCAGCGGCGCGTCACCATGTCGGCCAGGCGATACAGCGCGGTCTGCCGCGTCACCACGTAGCGCGGCCGGATGACGCCGCCGAAGCCGGTGAAGAAGACCCGGTTGCCCTGCGACGACACGCCGTCGAAGTCGAAGATGCGACCCTCGGCATTGGTGTGGCAGATCGCCTCCCACAGCAGCAGGCTGACGGCGCTGTTGTCCGAATCAGGCAGGCGGGTGCTCAGCAGGTAATAGGCGCTCTGCCGGTCCCAGACATAGAAGATGGCGGCCACCAGGCTGCCATCGGCCGCCCGCGCCGCCAGCACGCGGCCCTGGTCGCGCGCCTGCGCGGTGCCGACCAGGCGGATGATCTCGGCCGGCGGATAGTAGGAATCCTCGCCCCGCGCCCGAAGATTGCCGGCATAGAGGGCGGCGAACCTCTCGGCATCGTCGATGGCCTCGACGGTGTAGAGGGTGCGCGCCCGGCGGATCATGTTGCGCGTCTTGTCGCGCATTCCCTTCCAGAGAAATTCCTCTTCCGCCGGATGCAGCTCGAAGGTGAAATCCACGGAAGCGGCGAAGCCGTTCTCCTGGAAGGACATCACCTCCTCGACGCCGCGATGCATGCGCTGCTGGAAGCCGCCGGTGCGCGGCAGCTGCTGCAGCAGCTCGCGGGTGATCTGCGCCTGCTTCAGCGCGCGGTTGGCGGCGCTGCCGCTGCCGGCATCGATGGCGGGGCCGAGGAAATGCGTCAGCACCGGCATCTCGCAGACGGTGCGCCCGCCCGGGCGGCGGCGCAGCGAGAAGGGCAGCCGGCCGACCACGCGCCCGCCGCTGGAGACGGTCACCTCCTGCAGGCTGTCGCCGGCCATCGCCTGCAGCCACCAGTCTTCGTGAAACACGGTTGGATTGAGCGGATCGGGGGTAACTCTGGGCGGTGCGGACGGTCCGGTAAGCGAGACCTGCTGCAGCATCATTCCCCCTTGAGGCCGCGTTGGCGAGGACCGCCCGCGGCATGCTCCGTGCGAGGGATATATCTAGGCCAGCACAGGGTCCCGGATCAACGCCGCTCGCGCGAGGAATGCTGCGAAACTGCGTGATCTCAGCCCGCAACTTGGCCGTGGCCGTCAGCAAGAAAGGGCCGGCCGGGTCTCCCCGGCCGGCCCCCGATCGTTGCCGCGGCCTTCGATCAGACGAAGACGTAGTCGGCCGCCGCCAGCTTGGTGACGCCCAGCAGCGTCAGGTGCTCGGTCGAGCCGTCGGCGGCATGGATGGTGAAGAGATTGCCGTCATTGGTCAGCGTGGCGCCGGCACCGAAGCCCTTCAGCTGCAGCAGGTCGCCATTGGCGCCGCCATTGTGCAGCTGGAAGTCGGTGATGACGTCGCCGGCCTGGCCCTTGGCGATGACGAAGGTGTCATTGCCGCCATTGCCGGTCAGCAGGTCGGCGCCGCCGCGGCCGTCGATCACATTGGCCGAGTCATTGCCGACGATGCGGTTGCCGAGGCTGTTGCCCGTCGCCGAGTTCCAGCCATTGCCGGTGAGGATGAAGTTCTCGACGTTGTCCGGCAGGACGTAGCCGTGGATCCAGGTGGTGACGGTGTCGACGCCCTCGCCGGCCTTCTCGACGATCTTGTCGGAGAGCGAGTTGACCACGTAGGTGTCGTCGCCCTTGCCGCCCGACATGGTGTCGCCGCCGCTGCCGGTGATCAGGTCGTTGCCGTCCGTGCCGGTCATGGTGTCGGCGCCGGCGCCGCTCCAGAAGGACTTGGTGGTGGCGCCGCTGACCGCCAGGCTGGTCGGCGAGGTGGCGGGGGTGGTTGGCGTCACCGGGGTCGTCGGCGTCACCGGCGTGGTCGGCGCGATGATGGCGCCGGCCTTGATGTTGACCAGGCTGACATCGTCGGCGACGAAGCTGGCCAGCTTGACGTTCTGCAGCGTGACCGTCTGGCTGTCGCCCAGGTTGATCACCAGGTCGTTGCCCGACTGCGCCGTCGCCGCCTTCACCGCGGCGAAGCTGGCGAAGCCGAAACCGTCAAGCTTCAGCACGTCGCCGGCGCCGGTGCCCGCCTTGAAGTCGGTGATGACATCATTGCCCTCGCCCTTGGCGATGACGAAGGTGTCGTTGCCGCCCATCCCGGTCAGCAGGTCGTTGCCGCCGCGCCCGTTGATGACGTTCTGCGAGTCGTTGCCGGTGATGCGGTTGCCCAGGCTGTTGCCGGTCGCCGAGTTCCAGCCGTTGCCGGTCAGGATGAAGTTCTCGACGTTGTCCGGCAGCACGTAGCCGTCGATCCAGGTGGTGACGGTGTCGACGCCCTCGCCGGCCTTCTCGACGATCTTGTCGGACAGCGAGTTGATCACATAGGTGTCGTCGCCCTTGCCGCCGGTCATGGTGTCGCCACCGCTGCCGGTCATCAGGTCGTTGCCGTCGGTGCCGGTCATCTTGTCGGCGCCGGCGCCGCTCCAGAAGGACTTGGTGGTGGCGCCGCCGACCGTCAGGCTGGTGGCAGCCCCCGTCGCGGGCGGCGTCACGACGACAGGCGGGGTGACGACGGGCGGGGTGACGACAGGCGGCGTCACGACGGGGGGCGTCACGACGGGCGGGGTGGTGGTGCCGCCGCTGACATTGACCAGGGAGAAGTCGTCGGCGGCGAGCGCCGACAGCTGCACGCCCTTCAGCGTCAGGGTCTGGCTGCTGCCCAGGTTGATGACGACATTGCTGCCCGACTGGCTCGCCGCCGCCTTGACGGCCGCGAAGTCCTTGAAGGCGAAGCCGTCCAGCTTGATGACGTCGCCGGCGCCGACACCCGCCTTGAAGTCGGTGATGGTGTCGTTGCCCTCGCCCTTGGCGATGACGAAGGTGTCGTTGCCGCCATTGCCGGTCAGGACGTCATTGCCGCCCTTTCCGTTCAGGATATTGGCCGAGTCATTGCCGATGATGCGGTTGGCCAGCGCATTGCCGGTGCCGGTGCTCCAGCCGGTGCCGGTCAGCGTCAGGTTCTCGACATTCTCGGGCAGGACATAGCTGTCGAGCCAGGTGCTGACGGTGTCGATGCCCTGGCCGGCCTTCTCGACGACGACGTCATTGGCCGAGTTCACCATATAGGTGTCGTCGCCCTTGCCGCCGGACATGGTGTCGCCGCCATTGCCGGTCAGCAGGTCGTTGCCGTCGGTGCCCACCATGGTGTCGCGGCCCGAGCCGCTGGTGATGCTCTTGGTGGTCTGTCTCTTATACACCTCTCCGAGCCCCCGAGACGGACTCCTATCTCGTATGCCG
>NZ_CACSJM010000113.1 GCF_902706185.1 Roseomonas sp. 18066
GGCGGGGCCACCTCCTGCAGGGTCAGCCCCGGCGCCGGCGCCAGCTTGCGCAGGGCCAGCATCAGAAGGGCGAGGGGTAGGTGTTGTCGTAGAAGCTGACCGGCGGCCGCGCATCCGGGTCGGTGATGACATCGACCAGGCTCGGCCCCTTCTGCGCCCAGGCCTCCTGCAGCGCCTCCTGCAGCATTGCGGGGTCGTCGACGCGGACGCCATGGCAGCCGCAGGCCTGGGCGATGACGGCATGGTCGACCGGCTGGAAGTAGCAGGCCTCGGTATGGGCGCCGAACAGCACGTCCTCGGCATGCTTCTGGTAGCCGAGGATCTGGTTGTTCAGCACGATCACCGGGATGTCGAGGCCGAGCCGCCGCGCCGTCTCCAGCTCGGCCCAGGTATGGGCGAAGCCGCCATCGCCGGCCAGGCACACGACCTTCCTGTCGGGGGCGGCCATCTTGGCGCCGATCGCCAGCGGCAGGCCCCAGCCCAGCCCGGCCAGGCCGCGCGGCGTCAGGAAGCGCTGCCCGGCGGCGCGGGCGGTCAGGTAGTTGGTGATCCAGATCGACGAATAGCTGGCATCGGCGACGACGATGGTGTCGGCGTCGATCATCTGGTCCAGCAGCTGCATCACCCGCTCCGGGCGGATCGGCGCGCGGTCGCTCTCGCGGATGCGCTGGGTGAAGCTTTTCCAGTCCTCGACACCGGCCAGGATCTGACCTTCGACGCCAGCGCGGGCCGCGGCGCGGCGCTCGACACCTTCGGCCAGCAGCGCCTCGCGCAGGGCCGCCAGCGTCAGCTTCGCATCGCCCATCAGGCGCAGCGCCTCGTAGTTGCGGCCGATCTCGGTGCCATCGATGTCGATCTGGATGAAGCGGGCGCCGGGCGGATACAGCTTCCAGCTGTCGGTGCCG
This sequence comes from Roseomonas sp. 18066, assembly GCF_902706185.1. GTDB lineage: Bacteria > Pseudomonadota > Alphaproteobacteria > Acetobacterales > Acetobacteraceae > Pseudoroseomonas. The sequence continues at coordinate 906 of NZ_CACSJM010000113.1, forward strand.
TTCTGGTTGGCGCGGTTGCCGACCAGCAGCACGACATCGGCCTCGGCCACCAGCGGCCGCAGCGCCCGGCCACGCGCGCCGTCACCCATGAAGTAGCCGACCACGCCCAATGACAAAGCGTGGGTCTCGGCCACCGTGCCCTTGCCCATCACCGTGGTCGCGACCGGCAGGTGGCAATCCTGCTGCAGCGCCGCGAGCTCGGCGCAGGCGCCGGAGGCATGCACGCCGCCGCCGGCGATGACGAGCGGCGCCCGGGCGGTCGCCAGCAGGCGCGCGGCCTCGCGGATGCGGGACGGGTCGGCCAGCGACCGGTCGAGCGGGAAGTGGCCCAGATCGGCCTTGCGTGTCTCGGCCGCGGCGGCCGCCTCGGTCAGCAGGTCGGCGGGGACGATCAGCGCGACCGGGCCGGGGCGGCCGCTGCAGGCCTGGACGAAGGCCAGGTCGACCATCTCCTCGACGCGGGAGACATGGTCGATGCGCCGCGTCCATTTGGTGCAGCCATCGAAGAGCCGCAGATGGTCCAGCTCCTGGAAGGCATTTTTCTCGGTGGTGTTGCGGGCGACGTCCTGCACCAGGGCGACGATGGGAATGGAGGCCTTCAGGGCCTCGGCGAGCGGCGCGACCAGCAGGGTGGCGGCCGGGCCGTTCTGTGCGGTCACCACGCCGACCCGGCCGGAGATCCGGGCATAGCCGTCGGCCATGGTGCCGCCGGCATTCTCGGCGCGGTAGGTGGCCTGGCGGATGCCGACCTGGGGGGCGGCCAGGAAGAAGGCGCTGGGGATGCTCTGGCCGAAGACCGTGTCGACGCCGTGCCGGCGGAAGGCATGGGCCAGGCGCAGGGCCACGGATTCGTTCACGCCCCGCTGGGCGTGCACGGTGCTGTCCATCACGTTTTCCTTCCCTGGCCACGACGCTTGTTATGCGTCATTTGATATAACACTGCGGAGCGATGCCAGGGCCTGTCAACCATGAACGAAATGACCGACGCCGCTGGCTTGCAGGAAGCACCCGGCCCGTTCCGCCGCCTGACCCGCGACAGCCTGAGCGAGCGCGCCTATCGCGAGGTGCGCGAGGCCCTGATGCTCAGCCGGCTGGCGCCGGGGGAGAAGCTGCTGCTGCGGCCGCTGGCGGCGCAGCTGGGCATCAGCGCCACCCCGGTGCGGGAGGCGCTGCTGCGGCTGGTCTCGGAACAGGCGCTGCAGATGGATGAGCGCGGCACGGTGGTGGTGCCCCGCATCGACCGCGCCCGCTTCCTCGAGATCCGCGCGCTCCGCTGCACGCTGGAGGGTCAGGCGGGGGAGGCGGCGGCGGCGCGGGCGGGACCGGCGGATATCGCAGCCCTGGCCAGCCTGCATGCGCGGCTGGTGGCGGCCGAAAAGCGGCGCGATTTCGCAACCGCCCTGCAGGCCAACGAGGGCTTCCACTTCGCCCTGTGCCGGCTGGCCGGGCAGCCGGTGCTGCTGGGCCTGCTGGAAATCCTCTGGATGCAATGCGGCCCGCTGCTGAGCCAGCTCTATGCCGGCGGGGCGGCGAACCCGCCGCGGCACGGGCATCTGGAGGCGCTGGAGGGGCTGCGGCGCCGCGACGGGGCGATGGTGCGCGCCGCCATGATCCGCGACATCGAGGAGGGCGGCCGGCCGCTGCTCGATTTCCTGCCCTGAGAATCAAAAACAGGCGCAGCGTCTCAAAAGCCGCAGCCTGGCGCAGGCGGGGCGGGCGATTCAACAAAACGCCAGGCGGTCACAGGAAGGCCCGGGGAATCGATGATTCCCCGGGCCTGGTCAACGCCGATCGCGAATCGGCCGGTTTCCGGCCGGCGGAAGCCTCAGGCCTTGGCGGCCTTGCGCTTGGTCTTCTTCAGGGCGGCGAAGGCCGCATCCTTCAGCGCCGGCGACGGCTTGAAGCGCACCGTCGCGGCGGCCTTGACCGCCACCTTCTCGCCGGTGCGGGGGTTCATCGCCTGGCGCTTCGGCGTGTCGCGCACGATGAAGGCCCCGAAATCGGGGATGGTGAAGCGACCGGTCTTCACGATCTCGCCCTTGATCGCCTCGATGATGTCGCCGGCCAGCGCATTGGCGCCGACGCCGGTGATCTCGATCGAATTCTGGATGGTGTCAGCCAGGAACTTCTTCGACATGATCTTGCCTTTCGCGCAATGCCCCCTTCCAAAGCACAGGCCGCGGCAAGAGTGAAGTCCTGTTTATGCCTGTGGTGGTCAGAAAATCGTCTTGATGTGGCCGGGGGGCGCCGCCACCCTCGCGCCACCGGAGGGAGACGCCCGCAATGAAGAAACTGATCAACGATCCGCGCGCCGTGGTGCGGCAGATGCTGGAGGGGCTGGTGGCCCTGGCCCCCGGCCAGGCGCTGCTGGCGGCGGAGGATGTCGTCCTGCGCCGCGACGCCGGCCCGGCCAGCGGCCGCGTCGCCGTCCTTTCGGGCGGCGGCGCCGGGCATGAGCCCGCCCATGCCGGCTATGTCGGCCCTGGCCTGCTGGCCGGCGCCGTCACCGGCGATGTCTTCACCTCGCCCTCGACCGACGCCGTGCTGGCCGGGATCCGCGCCGCGGCCGGGCCTGAAGGCGCGCTGCTGGTGGTGAAGAACTACACCGGCGACCGGTTGAATTTCGGCCTGGCCGCCGAGCTGGCCCGCGCCGAGGGCATTCCGGTGGAGATCGTCGTGGTCGCCGACGACGTCGCGCTGCGCGACACGGTGGCCCCGGAGAAGCGCCGCGGCATCGCCGGCACCGTGCTGGTCCATAAGGTGGCGGGTGCGGCCGCCGAGGCCGGGCTGGCCCTGGCGGAGGTCGCCGCCGCGGCGCGCGCCGCCGCCGCCGCGCTGGGCTCGATGGGGGTGGCGCTGGGCGCCTGCACCGTCCCCGCCGCCGGCCGCCCCGGCTTCACCCTGGAGGAGGACGCGGTCGAGCTGGGCCTGGGCATCCATGGCGAGCAGGGGGTGCAGCGGGTGAAGCTGGCCCCGGCCGACGACCTGGTCGCCCGCATCCTGCAGACCATCCAGGCCGATCTGCGGCTGCAGGCCGGCGCCCGGGTGGCGCTGCTGGTCAACGGGCTGGGCGGCACGCCGCCGATGGAGCTGGCCATCGTCGCCCGCGCCGCGCTGGCCTGGCTGCGCGGCCAGGGCATCGAGGTGCTGCGCGCCTGGTCCGGCAACTACCTGACGGCGATCGAGATGCCGGGCATGTCGCTCTCCGTCATGGCGCTGGACGATGCCCGGCTGGCCTTCCTCGACGCGCCCGCCAGCGCGCCGGCCTGGAGCGGCGACGGCCGCATCCCCGAGGCGCCGGCCATCATCCCGGCGCCCCCCGCCACGGAAGAAGCCGCGGCCGCCCCCGGCCCCCTGGCCCCGGCGATGCAGCGCGCCGTCCTGGCCGTCTGCGCCGCGCTGGAGGCCGCCGAGCAGGAGCTCACCGAGCTGGACAGCGCCGCCGGCGACGGCGATCTCGGCATCAGCATGCAGCGCGGCGCCGCGGCGCTGCGGGCCCTGCCGGCGGGGGCCTATGCCAGCCCGGCCCGCCTGCTGGAGGCCATGGCCCAGGCGCTGCGCCGCGCCATCGGCGGCAGCTCCGGCCCTTTCTATGCGGTGGCCCTGCTGCGCGCCGCCCGCCAGCTCGAGGGGGTCCCGGCCCCCGGCGCGGCGCAACTGGCCGAGGCTTTCGCGGCGGCCGTGGCGGCGGTGGGCGAGCTGGGCGGCGCGCAGGCCGGCGACCGCACCATGCTGGACGCGCTGCTGCCGGCGGCCGGGGCGCTGACCGCGGGCAAGGGCCTGCCCCAGGCCGTCGCCGCGGCCGAGGCCGGGCTGGAAGCCACCCGGTCGATGCGCCCGCGCCAGGGCCGCGCCGCCTATCTGGGCGAGCGCGCCATGGGCACGCCGGATGCCGGCGCCGCCGCCGTGGTGGTCTGGCTGCGGGCGCTCGCCCGCGCCTGAACGCCGTCCCGCGCCGGGGAAAACCGTTTCCCGGCGCGATCTTTTTCCAACCCGGCCCCCCGTCGCGCCGTTACTGGCGCGGAGGCCTCCGGCCGTCCCGACGCGGAGAGGCTGCATGTCACGCCGTTGCATCCCGGCCCTGCTGGGCCTGAGCCTGTTGCTGGCCGCCACCCCCCTGGCGGCGCAGGAGGCCCGCGCGCCGGAGCCGGAAGCCGCCCGCGACATCCTGGCCAAGGGCAGCGTCTTCCGCGTGCTGGGCCAGGAGGTGCGCGGCGTCACCAATATCGTGGTGGCCCAGGTGGTGAACGTCCTGGTCGACGCGCAAGGCCAGCCGCAGGCGGCGGTGCTCGACTATGGCGGGTTTCTGGGCGTCGGCCGGCGGCGCATCGCGGTCGGCTGGCAGGCGCTGTCCTTCGGGCCAGAGGGCATCCGCCTGTCGATCAGCCGCGACCAGATGAAGAACTTCCCCGACTACAAGGAGGGCGAGGAGGTGGTGGTCGCCCTGCCGCCGCGCGCGCCCGAGCCCGCCGAGGCGACCCCGGCCACCGACGCGCCGGCGGCCGAGACCCCCGCCGAGCCGCCCGCCGCCCCGGCTGCGGAAGCTCCGGCCGCGGAAGCTCCGGCCGCGGCAGCACCGCCTTCCGAACCCCCCCCGGCCGCGCCGCCGGCCGGGCCGAAGCCCTGAAGGATGGCGGCATGAGGGCAGGTCGCAGCCGGCGGGGTCTGGATTGGCTGAACTTCTTCGTCGCCGATGTGCAGACGGGGTTCGGGCCTTTCGTCGCTGTCTACCTGACCACCCAGGCCTGGACCGAGGTGGAGATCGGCTTCGCCCTCAGCCTGGGCACGCTGACCGCCATGATCAGCCAGCTGCCGGCCGGCGCCCTGGTCGATGCGCTGCGCAACAAGCGGCTGGCGGCGATGCTGGCGCTGCTGGCCATCGCTCTGTCTGCCGTGCTGCTGGCCGCACTCCCCCACACCCTGCCGGTGCTGGTCTCCGAGGTGCTGCATGGCTTTGCCAGCTGCGTCCTGACGCCGTCCATCGCAGCGATCAGCCTGGCCCTAGTCGGCCGCGCCGCGCTGGGCGAGCGGCTGGGGCGCAATTCACGCTACCAGGCGCTGGGCGGCGCCATCGCCGCCGGGGTGATGGGGCTGGTCGGCACCTATGTGGCGCCGGCCGCCGTCTTCTGGCTGACCGCGGCGCTGACCCTGCCGAGCCTCGCCTGCCTGGCGATGATCCGCGGCGAGGACCTGACCCAGCGCGCCGTGCCGCTGGTCGCCAGGAGCGAGGGCGGCGGGCGGTTGATCGACCTGCTGCGCCAGCCCGGCATCCTGGTCTTCTCCGGCTGCTGCCTGCTGTTCACCCTGTCGAATGCGGCGATGCTGCCGCTGGCGGCCTCGATGGTCACCCGGCAGGCCGGCGACGAGGCCAATCTGATCATCGCCGCCTGCCTGGTGGTGCCGCAGCTGGTGGTGGCCGGGCTGGCGCCGCGCTTCGGCCGGCTGGCCGAGACGCGCGGCCGCCGGCTGGTGCTGATCATCGGCTTCTCCATGCTGCCGCTGCGCGGGGCGCTGCTGGCGCTGGTGCAGCATCCGCTGGGGCTGGTGGTGGTGCAGGCGCTGGACGGGATCAGCGCCGCGACGCTGGGCGTCATGCTGCCGCTGATCGCCGCCGACCTGACCCGGGGCAGCAACCGCTTCAACCTGTGCATGGGCGTCTTCGGCCTGGCGGTGGGCCTGGGCGGCACGTTCAGCACCAGCCTGGCCGGGCTGGTCGCCGGCTGGCTGGGGGCGGGCGTCGCCTTCGGCATGCTGGGCGGCATCGGCCTGGCCTGCCTGGTCCTGGCCTGGGCGGCCATGCCGGAAACCCGCGCCCCCGGCCCCGCCCCGGACCTCGCCGCCGCCCGGGCCTGAGGCGCAAAAAAGCCCGGCCCCCTGTCGAGGGCCGGGCCTGGGCGGGCGCGCCGCGGCGTGCCGGCGCTATTCCTTCTGGTTCTTCATGAAATTGCCCATCTCGCCCGGCCCGGTGGTCTTGCTGCCGGGGCGGGTCGTGTCCGGGTCGCGGGTGGAATGGCCGGTCAGCATGCCGGTCCATTCCCCCAGATGCAGGCCCGGATGCAGGCCGCGGTCGTCGGCCACTGGAGCACCGGGCTTGGCGGGCTTCTTCGCCGCATGGTCCGCCCCGGTATTCTCCGCCGGGACGGGGCCTGGCTTGCGCGGATCGGTCATCGCACTTCCTCCTTCAGTCGGGGCTGATGAAGCAAACGGGGCAGCCGCCCGGCGGTTGCGCTGACGCTATTCCACGCGTCCAATGGGGCAATTAAGACGATTTCTGCGTAATTCTCTTGATTGCACGTCTTGGATGTGTTGAAAGGAAGATGTTCCGGGCGGATGGTCCGCCCCGCGGAGATTTGAGATGCAGCTTGCACCGCGTCACGAAAAGCTAAAGCGCCACGATCTGCTCTCCGGCCGGGCCGGTGGGGCGGGGACCCGAATGCGCTGTTGTCAGCGCTGACCTTCCCCGCCTGCCGTGACTGACATCCCCCGGTTCTGATGGCCGCGCCCGAGGCGATGGCCCGGAGAAAGATCATGATTGCTTCCCGTCCCGTCGACATTGGCGGCCGCTTCGTCGGTGTCGCCGTCTCCAGCCATGGCGGCTGGCGCTTCAAGGCCGTCGACCCCGTGGTCGACGACATCGACGGCGCCCGCTTCGACAGCCCGGCGGAAGCCGCGCGCGTCGCCCGGCTGGTCGTCCAGCGTGCCCAGGACTGGGTGCCCGTCGCCCAGGCGTAACGTGCCTTAGCTAGCGTTCCTCCCAGACTCGTCTTTCCCTTTGTCGAAACTTGGCCGGGCATCGCATGATCCATGCGTTGTCCGGATTTTTTTCGTCCGCTTCTGATCCTCCAAGGACTTCGCATGCACCGTAGAGAGCTGCTGGCCGCCGCCGGCGCTGCGCTGACGATTCCGGGCCTGGCCCGGCCGGCCCTGGCCCAGGCCCCCTGGCCGAGCCGGACGATCCGCATGATCGTGCCCTACACCCCGGGTGCTGCGACGGACGCCATGGCGCGGCTGGCCGCCCTGAAGCTGCAGGAGCAGCTGGGCGTCACGGTGGTGGTGGAGAACCGCACCGGCGGCAGCGGCACGGTCGGCGGCCAGGCGGTGCTGCAGGCGGCGCCCGACGGCTACACCATCATGGGCTCGGCCTCGATCCATCCGATGGCGCGGCATGTGATGAAGGTGGTGGGCTACGACCCCGTGGCCGACTTCATCCCGCTGGCGCGCACCGCCCGCGGCCCCTGCGTGCTGGTGCAGGACCCGCGCCTGCCGCAGAAATCTTTGTCCGAGGTGATCGCTGCCGCCAAGGCGGAGCCGAAGCGGTGGTCGTTCGCGACATCGTCGCTGGGCGCCGCCGGCCATCTGGCCTCGATCGAGTTCAACCGCCAGGCCGGCACCGACATCGAGATCGTGCCCTATCGCGGCTCGGCCCCCGCGCTGACCGATGTCGCCGCCGGCAACGTCCAGCTGATGTTCGACCCGGTGCTGGCCACCCTGCCGATGATCCGCGGCGGGCAGCTGCGGGGCCTGGGCATCGCGACGCCGACCCGCACCGAGCTCGCCGCCGAGCTGCCGACGCTGTCGGAGAACGGGCTGCCCGGCTTCACCTTCTATTCCTGGTACGGCGTCTGGGCGCATCGCGGCATCCCGGCCGAGATCGCGACCCGGCTGAATGCCGCCCTGGTCCGCGGCCTGCACGAGCCGGAGACCGTCCAGCGCCTGGCCGGCCAGGGCTTCGAGCCGGTGCGCGAAAGCATCCCCGAGATCGAGCGCGCCATCGCTGCCGAGGTCGAGCAGAACGCCGCGCTGCTGAAGCTGGCGAAGTTCGAGCCGCAATAGAAACTTGCGGCTGGCGCATCTTCCGCTTTGCCGCCGGCTGACGCAGGCTGGCGGCCTTTCTGCCTCAGGATGACACCATGACCGTCAAGGCCACCGCGCCCGTCGATCCCGCCGACCACGCCAAGATCCAGGACTGGTTCCGCGAGCTGTCCGACCATGTCCAGGCCGTCGACTTCGCCGCCGCCCGCCACCTCTTCGCCGACGACTTTTTGGCGTTCGGCACCTTCTCTGACTTCGTCTACGGGCAGCAGCCGGCGGAGCAGAACCAGTGGCGCAAGGTCTGGCCGACCATCGACGGCTTCCTCTGGCGCCTGGACGACGTGAAGTCGATCGTCTCGCCCGACCGGCTCTTCGCCGTGGGCCTGGGCATCTGGGATTCGACCGGCTATCTGCCGGATGGCACGGCGTTCGACCGCAAGGGGCGGGCCACCGTCTCCTTCGGCCGCGACTCGGTCGATGCGCCCTGGATCGCGACGCACACCCACATGTCGCTGTTCCGGGGCACCCCGGACGTCTCGCACGGCAACAAGCCGTCGCGCAGCTGAGCGGAGGGGCGCGACCCTTCCGCCGAGAGGAGGGAAGATTGCGCCCCGCCACCCTGGCACTTCACGCCGCCGAGCCGGCGCGCGCCATCGGCGCGCCGGTGACGCCGCCCCTGGTCGCCGCCACCAGCTTCTACACCGACCCCGACGCCATCGGCTTCTCCGCCAACGACCTCGGCGCCGACGCGCCGATGTTCTACACGCGCTGGGGCAACCCGACCGTGGCCCTGCTGGAGCAGCGCCTGGCCGCCCTCGAAGGCGCCGAGGCGGCGCTGGGCTTCGCCAGCGGCATGGCGGCCACCGCCGGGCTGCTGCTGCACCGCCTGGCCCCCGGCAGCCATCTGCTGCTGAGCGATGTCTGCTACGCCGGCGTCGCCGAATTCGCGTTGGAAACGCTGGCCCGCTATGGCGTCGCCGTCAGCAGCGTCGACATGTCGGATCTGGCCGCCGTCGCCGCCGCCATCCGCCCCGAGACACGCCTCCTCCACGTCGAGACCCCCGCCAACCCGATCCTCAAGCTCGCCGACATCGCGGCGCTGGCCGCCATCGCCCATGCCGCCGGCGCCGAGCTCTCGGTGGACAGCACCATGGCGACGCCCATCGCCACCCAGCCCATCGCGCTGGGCGCCGACTGGGTGATCCATTCCCTGACCAAATATGCCTGCGGCCATGGCGACGCGCTGGGCGGCGCCGTGATCGGCCGCGCCGGCCCGATCGCTGCCCTGCGCAAGGAAGCCGTGATCCACCTGGGCGGCGCCATCAGCCCCTTCGCCGCCTGGCTGATCCTGCGCGGCCTCGAGACGCTGCCCGCCCGCATGGCCCTGCACGAGCGCAACGCCCGCATCGTGGCCGATTTCCTGTCGTCCCATCCCCGCATCCGCCGCGTCTTCTGGCCCGGCCTGGACAGCCACCCGCAGCACGCTTTGGCGCAGCGCCAGATGGCCAATTTCTCGGGCATGGTCAGCTTCAGCGCCGATGGCGACAAGGATCTCGCCCGCCGCCTGGCCGCGCGGCTGAAGATCTGGAGCTACGCGGTGTCGCTCGGCAAGGCGCAAAGCCTGCTGTTCCACATCCCCTCCGAAGACCTGCTCCGCGGCTCCTTCCGCCTGGAAGGCGCCGCCGCTGAGGCCTATCGCGATTGGACGGGCGACGGGACCTTCAGGTTGTCGGTGGGGTTGGAAGATCCGGCGGATCTCGTGGAAGATCTAGAGCAGGCCTTGGGAAACTGAAGGTCGGGGGAATGAATTCCCCCGAGCCCCCATCTTTTTTCTGTTCTGTTGGCCGTTGAGGGCCCAGCCGCTTCACCACAGGCGATAACAGGGCATCGCGGTGGGACGCTGAATATGAAAACAGCGCAATCTCAAAGGTCGCGCTGCTGCCGGGCCGTTTCACGTACTGTCTTCACGTGGACACGGCAGTCACCGCAAAAAAAAGAAGGGGTCCAGGGGAATTCATTCCCCTGGCCTTCGGCTTACCTTGGCTTATCCAAACGCTTTCTTCAAAGCCGCCACCACTTCTTCCCGCGCTTCGTTGGCCTTCGACAGCAGCGCGGTCTGTCCGATGAACCCGTGCGGCACGCCTTCGTACAAAGTGGTCGAATGTTCGACCCCCGCGGCGTCGAGCTTCTTGTCGAGCGCCAGCGTGTCGTCGAGCAGCGGGTCCAGGGCGGCGGCCTGCAGCACCAGAGGCGGCAGGCCCGCCAGCTGGGCGTGCAGCGGCGCCACGCCCGGGTCGCTGCGCTGCGCGGCGTCGGGCGCGTAGTGCGACCAGAACCAGTCCAGCTTGCTGGTCGACAGGCCGAAGCGTCCGTCGCCGCGGTCGCGGTGCGACGGCGTCTCGTGCTGGGCCGAGAGCATGCCGTAGACGATGACGCCGAGCAGCGGCTGCGGCTCGCCGGCGTCGCGCAGGCGGATCAGCGCGTTGAGCGTCAGGTTGCCGCCGGCGGAATCGCCGCCCACCGCCAGCCTGGTGCCGTCGATGCCGTGCTGGGCGCCGTTCTCGCGCAGCCAGCGCAGCGCGGCCAGCACCTGCTCGATGGCGGCGGGGTAGGGGTGCTCGGGGGCCAGGGCGTAGTCCAGCCCGACCACGACGATGCCGGCCTGGTCGGCGATCTCGCGCTTCCAGCGGTCCAGCGAGTCGATCCCGCCGATGGCGAAGCCGCCGCCATGGATATGCAGATAGGCCGGGCGCGCCTCGGCGCCGGCGCTGCGCGGGCGGTACAGGCGCAGCCGCAGCGGCGGGGTGGTGGTCTCCAGCACGACCTCGGTGACGGCGGCCATCTCGGGCCCGCCGGCATTGAGGAAGGCCTGGAAGGCGCGGGACTTCTCGCGCGCCTCGGCGATGGGCTGGGTCAGCACATCGCCGTTGGACACGCCGGCCTCGCGGCAGCGCGCCTGGGCGGCGGTGACTTCGCTGTCGGGCAGCAGGGGGGCGAGGCTCATCGGGCTCTCCGGCATCGGGTCGGGTTCTTGGCCGCTACTCAAGCAGCGGCGTGGCCCAGGGGGAAGGGGGCGTCCCAGTCGAAGGGCTCGCGGATGCGGGCGGCCAGGTGCTCGATCAGGGTGCGGGTCTTCAGCGGCAGCGCGGCGGCGGGGGGCCAGACCAGCTGGATGGTGTCGGGCTCCGGCACCCAGCCAGGGATCAGCAGCGGGGTTAGGGCACCGGCCTTGACCTCGGCGGAGAGCAGGAAGGTCGGCAGCACGATCAGCCCGATGCCGGCGCGGGCGGCCTCCAGCAGTGCCTCGCCATTGTTGGCGGTCAGCCGCCCGCCGAGCACCAGCGACCGCGCCTCGCCGGCGCCATCGGCCGGCACGAAGCGCCAGATATGGCCGGAGGAGGCATTGGCGTAGCCCAGGCAGGAATGGCCCGACAGCGCCTCCAGCGTCGTGGGCACCCCGTGGCGGGCGGCATAGTCGGGGCTGCAGCACAGCGCGCGGCGGCTGGTGCCCAGGCGCCGGGCGCGCAGGGTGGAATCGCCGAGCCGGCCGATGCGCAGCGCCAGGTCGTATTGCCCGGACAGCAGGTCGACATGCCGGTCGTCGAAGTCCAGCGCCACCTCGATGCCTGGATAATCCCGCAGGAACCCCGCGATCAAAGGTCCGAGATGGCGGGCGCCGAAGGACAGCGGGGCGGCCAGCCGCAGCTGCCCCGATAGCGCGCCGGAGCGGGCCATGACCTCGTCGGCCACCGTGTCCAGCTGCGCCAGCAGGGCGCGGGCGCGGGCCACCAGCAGCGCGCCGCTTTCGGTGGCCGTCACCTTGCGCGGCGCCCGGTGCAGCAGCTTGGCCGAGAGCTGCGCCTCCAGCTGCGCCATGCGCTTGCTGACCACCGACTTGGCCAGCCCCATGCGCGCGGCGGCGCCGGTGATGCTGCCGCAATCCACCACCTGGATCAGGGTCGCCAAAGCATCGATATCCGGCCGCATCGTTCGTCTCCAGAGAACGCAAGGTTTCCGAGCAGACGCTTGCAGGAAACGACCGCCGGGCGCAACTCTGGCCGCAGACGAAAGCCACCCCACCCCCTTCCGGAGGCCCGCGATGAGCAAGATCCTGGTTCTGTACTATTCCAGCTACGGCCATATCGAGACCATGGCGAATGCCGTGGCCGAGGGCGCCCGCGCCATCGCCGGCACCGAGGTGGTGGTCAAGCGCGTCCCCGAGACCGCGCCCGAGGCCGTCGCCAAGGCCGCGCATTTCAAGCTGGACCAGGCCGCCCCCGTCGCGACCGTCGCCGAGCTGGCCGAGTACGACGCCATCATCTTCGGCACGCCGACGCGCTTCGGCCGCATGGCCTCGCAGATGGCGAGCTTCCTCGACCAGGCTGGCGGGCTGTGGTTCGGCGACAAGCTGGTCGGCAAGGTGGGCTCGGTGTTCAGCTCGACCGCGACCCAGCATGGCGGGCAGGAGACGACGATCATCTCGACCATCGTCAACCTGCTGCATTTCGGCATGACGGTGGTGGGCCTGCCCTATACCGAGAAGCGCATGCTGGACAACGGCGCCGTCAATGGCGGCACGCCTTATGGCGCCACCACCATCGCCAATGGCGACGGCTCGCGCCAGCCGACCGAGGCCGAGCTCGAGATGGCCAAGAGCCAGGGCCGCCACGTGGCGGAAGTGACCGGGCAGCTCCTGCGCGGCCGCGCCTAAGAACTTTCCAAGAAGGCCCGGCGGGGCGGCGGCAGGTGCCGCCCGCCCCGCGACGAGGGCAAGGACGACGATCATGCAGTTGCATGGCATCCATCACCTGACCGCTGTCTCCGCCGATGCGCGGGGCAACCACGACTTCTACACCCGCGTGCTGGGCATGCGGCTGGTGAAGAAGACGGTGAACCAGGACGACACCAGCGCCTACCACCTGTTCTACGCGGATGGCGAGGCGAGCCCCGGCAGCGACATCACCTTCTTCGACTGGCCCGTCGGCCCCGAGCGTCGCGGCACGCACAGCGTGATCCGCACCGGCCTGCGCGTCTCGGGCGAGGAGTCCCTGAAGTTCTGGGCGACGCGCCTGGCGGAGCAGGGCGTCAAGGCGGGAGAGATCCGCGAGATCGACGGCCGCCTGCAGCTCGACTTCGAGGACCCCGAGGGCCAGCGCCTGGCGCTCGTCGACGATGGCGGCCGTGGCGACTCGCACCCCTGGTCGCGCAGCCCCGTCGACGCCGCGCAGCAGATCCGTGGCCTCGGCCCCATCGTGATGAGCGTGCCCGACCTGCGCCGGTCGGATGCCTTCGCGACCGACGTCATGAACATGCGCCGCGCCCGCACCTATCGCTCGGATGACGCCAAGCCCGTCGACGTCCAGGTCTACGAGATGGGCGAGGGCGGTCCCGCCGCCGAGCTGCACATGTGCGTCGAGCCCGGCCTGTCCCCGGCCCAGCCCGGCGCCGGCGGCGTGCACCATGTCGCCTTCCGCGTGCCCGACGCCGATTACGGCGCCTGGGTGGATCGCTTCAACAGCCTGCGCCTGCGCTCCAGCGGGCCGGTGGATCGCTACTACTTCCGCAGCCTCTATGTGCGGGAGCCCGGTGGCATCCTCTACGAGATCGCGACCGACGGCCCCGGCTTCGACGCCGACGAGCCCAAGGACCGGCTGGGCGAAAGCCTCTCCCTGCCGCCCTTCCTCGAGCCGCAGCGCGCCGCCATCGAGCGCGGGCTGAAGCCGCTGTGACCGCGAACCCGCATGCCGGCCGGCCCCTTGCCCGGGCCGGCGTCGCGGCCGGGGAGGCGCAGCGCGCGCTGATCCTGCTGCATGGCCGCGGCGGCGACGCGGCCGACATGCTGGGCCTGGGCGGGCACCTCGGCGTGCCCGGCTATGCCCTGCTGGCGCCCCAGGCGGCCGGGAACACCTGGTACCCGCACCGCTTCATCGAGCCGACGACGCGCAACGAGCCCTGGCTCTCCGGCGCGCTGGCCGCGGTCGATGCGGCGGTGACGGCGACCGGCCTGCCGGACGACAAGATCGCGCTGCTCGGCTTCTCGCAAGGCGCCTGTCTGGCGCTGGAATATGCCTGGCGCAGCGGCCGCCGCTTCGGCGCGGTGATCGGGCTGAGCGGCGGGCTGATCGGCGACCAGCTGGCCGCCGTCACCCCCGGCGCGCGCTTCGACGGCGTGCCGGTGCTGCTCGGCTGCAGCAAGCAGGACGGGCATATCCCGCTGTCCCGCGTGCTGGAAACCGAGGAGCGCTTCAAGGCCCAGGGAGCCAGCGTCACCACGCGGCTTTACGAGGGCGGGTATCATGGGGTGACGGAAGATGAAGTCACCCTGGCGAGAGAGCTTCTCGCCAAAATCTAGCAAGAAGGCCGGGGGAAGGAATTCCCCCGGACCCCCATCTTCTTTTTATCTATCAAGCAAGCGCGGCGACGCGGCGGGCAGCCACATAGCGGTTGACCGGGCGCGACAGGCCCAGATTCTCCCGCAAGGTCGAACCCTCATAGGCCGTGCGGAACAGCCCGCGCCGCTGCAATTCAGGCGTGACGAATTCGACGAAGTCGTCGCACCCGCCCGGCAGCTGGTTCGGCGTGATGTTGAACCCGTCGCAGGCGCCTGCGGTGAACCACTCTTCCATGCGATCGGCCACATCGGCCGCCGTGCCGATGACACAGGAATTGCCCTCGCCCGCCAGCTGCCGGCACAGCTGGCGGATCGTCAGATTGTGCCGCCGCGCCCGCGCCAGGATGCGCTCGGCGCCGCTGCGCACCTGCGGCTCGCCCTGCGGCTCCGGCACCGGACCATCCAGGTCGAAGCCCGTCAGGTCGCCGAACTCGTTGTACAGCCGTGCCAGCCCGACCATCGGATCCAGCAGCTCCTGCATCTGGTCGAACTTCGCCTGCGCCTCCGCCCGCGTCGCCGCCACGATCGGCCGCAGCGCGGGCATGATCTTCAGGTCGTCCCACTCACGCCCATGCCGCGCCAGCCGCGCCTTGACGTCGTCGTAATAGGCCTTGGCATCGGCGATCGTGTCCTGCGCGGCATAGATCACCTCGGCATGCTCGGCGGCGATGTCGCGCCCCTGGCCGGCCGCCCCCGCCTGGAACAGCACCGGCCGCCCCTGCGGCATCTCGGCGACGTTCAGCGGGCCCTTCACCTTGAAGTGCTTGCCGACATGGTTCAGCTCATGCAGCTTCGCCTCGTCGTAGAACACGCCGGAATCACGGTCATAGACCAGCGCCCCCGGCTCCCAGGAATCCCACAACCCCTTGACCACCTCGACAAACTCGGCGGCGCGCTCATAGCGGGTGTCGTAGTCCAGGTGCTTGTCGCGGTTGAAGTTGCGCCCCTCCGCATCCGACCAGGAGGTGACGATGTTCCACCCGGCTCGACCCTTGCTGATCAGGTCCAGCGTCCCGAATTTCCGCGCCAGGTGATAGGGCTCGTTGTAGGTGGTGGATGCCGTCGTCACCAACCCGATGTTCTTCGTCACCATGGCGAGCGCCGGCAGCAGCGTCATCGGCTCCATCTCGGCCAGCTCGAAGCCGGACCGCGCCAGCGACCCCGCCGGCAGGTCCTTCTCGCGGATCGCGATGCCATCGGCGAAGAAGATCATGTCGAACAGCCCGCGCTCGGCGGTCTGCGCGTTGCGCACGTAATGCTCGATGCGCAGCGTGCCATCCGCCGGCACCTCCGGATGGCGCCAGGCGGCCGGGTGATAGCCGATGCCGCGCATCGACATGCCGAGCCTCATATTGCGGGAAGCCATGGTCGTGGTCCTTGTCTCAGGCGGTCACGAGCGCGGGCGCCTGCCGCGGCTCGAGCGTTGGAATGGCGGCGATCAGCGCCTTGGTATAGTCCTCGCGCGGCGTGCCGAACACCGCCGAGGGTGGCCCGCTCTCGACGATCCGCCCCTGCCGCATGATGGCGACCTGGTGCGCCACATGCCGCACCACGCCCAGGTCATGCGAGATGAACAGGTAGGACGTGTCGTGCTGCCGCTGCAGCGCCAGCAGCTCGTTCAGGATCGCGGCCTGCACGGAAATATCCAGCGCCGAGGTCGGCTCGTCGCAGACGATCAGCCGCGGCTGCGCGGCGAAGGCGCGGGCGATCGAGACGCGCTGCTTCTCTCCCCCCGACATCTCGCGCGGATACAGCGACAGGTAGCGCTCGCCCAGCTTCACCGCCTCCAGATGCTCGATCACCCGCCGCTTCAGCGCGGCGCTGTCGCGCTCGAAGCCATACAGCGTCATCGGCCGGCCGACGATCTGCGCGACCGACCAATGCGGGTTCAGCGCCGCATCGGGATTCTGGAAGATGAACTGCACCGCCTGCTGCGCGCCGCGGCCGCGCTTCTGCACCAGCGGCGCCAGCACGTCGTTCTCCAGCCTGATCGCGCCTTCCTCCGGCAGGATCAGCCCGGCGACGCAGCGCGCCAGCGTCGACTTGCCGGAGCCGCTCTCGCCCACCACCGCCAGCGTCCGCCCCGGCGCGATGTCCAGCGTGACATGGTCGACGGCGCGCACCGGTGCCGGCCCGCGCATGAAAGGCAGCGCCGGTCGCGCGCGAAAGCTCTTCTGCACGTCGACGATCTGCAGCCGCGGCCGGCCGGCGGTGAGCTCGGCGAGGTCCGCCTCCTCCACCAGCGGCTCGGGCGGCAGCCGGGTCGCGATGTCGTCGCGATGGTGGCAGCGGCTGCGATGCCCGGCGGCACCCTGCTCGGCCGCTTCCAGCGCCGGCATCTCGGCATGGCAGTTGTCGTCGGCAATGGCGCAGCGGGCGGCGAAGATGCAGCCCGGCGGCGGAGCGCGCATGTCGGGCAGCCGGCCCGGGATCGCGGCCAGGCGCCGGCGCGGCCCCTCGATGCTGGGCATCGCCCGCATCAGCGCGACGGTATAGGGATGCAGCGGCGCGCGCAGCACCTGCTGCGTCGTGCCTTCCTCGACCAGCTGCCCGGCATAGAGCACGCCGACGCGGTCGCAGACCTGCGCGACGACGCCCATGTTGTGGCTGATGAACAGCACGGCGACGCCGGTCTCGCGCCGCAGCTCGTTGACCAGCTCGAGGATCACCGCCTCGGTGGTCACGTCGAGCCCGGTGGTCGGCTCGTCCATGATCAGCAGCTGCGGGTCGCAGGCCAGCGCCATGGCGATCACCACGCGCTGCTGCTGCCCGCCCGACAGCTGGTGCGGATAGCGATGCGCGATCTCGGCGGGGCGCGGCAGATGCACGCGCGTCAGCAGCTCGACGCTGCGCGCCCAGGCCTCGGCCTTGCCGGCGCGGCGGTGCAGGCGGATCGCCTCGGCGATCTGCTCGCCCACCTTGATCGCCGGGTTCAGCGCGCTCATCGGGTCCTGGTAGACCATGGCCGCGACGCGGCCGCGCAGCGCCGCCAGGGCCGGCTCGGGCAGGGACAGGATCTCCTGCCCGGCCAGGTGCACCTCGCCGCTGGCGGCGCCCTTGATGTAGCGCATCACGGCGAAGGCGATGCTGCTCTTGCCCGAGCCGCTCTCGCCGATCAGTCCGAGGGATTCGCCGGGCGCGATGCGGAAGGAGACATCGCGCACCGCCTTCAGCGGGCCATAGGTGATCGACAGGTGGCGAACATCGAGGACGGGCGGGGCGAGATCGGTCATGACGTTCACCGCGCCCTCCCGCCGCCCGGCAGGGCCAGCTTATGCCGCAATCTTTCGCCCAGCAGCACCGTGCCGATCGAGGCCAGCGCGATGGCAAGGCACGGCCAGACGACGAGCCAGGGCGCGATCTCGATGAACTGCTGGCCGTCGCGCACCATCAGCCCCCAGGCCGGCGTCGGCGGCGTCACGCCGATGCCGAGATAGGCGAGCGAGGCGGCGAGCAGGATGCCCGACGTCACCCGCAGCGAGAAATCGACGACGATGATCGGCAGCACGTTCGGCAGCAGCTCGCGGAACAGGATGAAGCGGGAGGTCTCGCCGCGCGAGCGCGCCGCCTCGATGAACTCGCGCTGCGCCAGGTCGACGACGACGGCGCGCACCAGCCGCGCCGAGCGCGGCCAGAACACCAGCGCGATGGCGGTGACGACATTGATCGCGGCCGGGCCGAGCATGACCACCACCAGCATCGCCAGGATCAGCCCGGGGAAGGACATCAGCGCGTCCATCACCCGCATGATGGTCTCGTCCACCGCGCCCGGGCGATAGCCGGCGGTGAGCCCGGTGACGGTGCCGAGCACGACGCCGAGCGCGGCGGCGCTGATCGCCAGCAGCAGCGTCGGCCGGGCGCCGGCCAGCACGCGGGAGAAGACGTCGCGGCCGAATTCGTCGGTGCCGAAGGGGAAGGAGAAGCTCGGCGCCTCCAGCGTGTGCATCGGGTTGAAGGCGGTGGCCGAATGCGGCGCGATCCATTCGCCCATCGCCATCAGCAGCAGCATGGCGCCGACCAGCAGGAAGCCGGCGGCCTCGCCGAAGCCGACGCGCAGGCGGATCGGCGCGCGGCGCGCCGGGAGTGTCGTGGCGCTCATGACCGCAGCCTCGGATTCATCAGCAGCGCCGCGACATCGGCGATCAGATTGCCGATGCCATAGGCGGCGGCGACCAGCAGCACGACGGCCTGGATCACCGGCACGTCGCGATAGCTGACCGCATTGGTCACCATCTGCCCGAGGCCGGAATAGGAGAACAGCGTCTCGACCACCACGAGACCGCCGATGACGTAGCCGAAATACATGCCGATCTCCGCGATGGTGGGCGGCAGCAGGTTGGGCAGCGCATGCTTCATGACGACGCGCCAGCGCGGCACGCCCTTCAGGATCGCCGTGCGCACATAGGCGCTGCCCATCACCTGGATCATGCTGGCGCGCGTGATCTGGCTGATGAAGGCGAGCATGCCGGTGATCAGCACGGCGATCGGCAGCACCAGCGCCTCCGGCCGGCTGAACGGGTTCTCGTTCGGATCCATCAGGCTCGATCCGGGCAGCAGCGGCAGCCAGATGCTGAAGGCCAGGATGAACAGCAGGCCGATGACATATTCGGGCAGGGCATAGGCGCCGACAGCGATGGCGCCGATCACCTTGTCCAGCCAGCCGCCCGGCTTCAGCGCCGCCACCACGCCGAGGGCCACGGCCAGCGGCGCCGCGATCCCCAGCGTGATCAGGCCGAGGATCGCCGAATTGCCCAGCCGCCCGGACAGCATCGGCGCGATCGCCTGGCCATGCTGCAGCGAGCGGCCGAAATCGCCCTGCAGCGCGGCCCAGAGCCAGCGCAGGTAGCGCTCGGCCAGCGGCTGGTCGAGGCCGAGCGCCGCCCGCACCGCCGTCACCTGCTCGGGCGTTGCCATGTCGCCCAGCACCGCCGTCGCCACATCGCCGGGCAGCACGTTGACGATGGCGAAGGTCAGCACCGAGACGGCGAGCAGCACCACGGCCAGCAGCGCCACGCGGCGAAGGATGAAGCCGAGCGCCTGCATGGGCTCAGGCGCTCAGCCACATGCCGCGGGTCTCGATGGTGCCGTATTTCGGCGGCTGGAAGCCCTGCACCTTGTCCGAGGTGATGCCGACATAGTTGCGGAAATAGGGCACCATGCGGTCGCTGTTGGCCTGGATCATCGCCAGCGCCTCGCCGGCGATCTTCTTGCGCGCGGCGGTGTCGACCTCGGCGATCATCGCGTCCAGCTTGGCGTCCAGCCCCGGCGCCACCTCGGTGTTGCCGTAGTTGTAGATCGCCTTGCTGTGGTGGATCTTGTAGATGGCGTCGTAGAGCGTCGCCGAGCCGGAGAAGTAGGACGAGTACATCGGCATCTTGCGCGCGACGTTGGCGGCATATTCGGTGTAGGGGATGTCGCGCACCCGCACCGTCACGCCGATCTTCGCCGCGGCCTCGGAGAAGGCCAGGATCATCTTCGGCGCCGGCTGGCGGTCGCTGGTGGTGTAGGCGTCGATCGTCAGGTCCTTGACGCCGGCCTCCTCCAGCAGCTTCTTCGCGCGCGGCAGGTCCTGGTCGATGGTCGGCAGCTCGGGCAGGTAGAAATTGCCCGGCGGCAGCGTCACGTCATTGCCCGGCACGCCCTGGCCGAACAGCGCGCTGGCGACGATGGCCTTGCGGTCGGGGATATACTGGAAGGCCTGGCGCACCTTGGCATTCTTGAAGGGGTCGAGATTCCCCATGATCTGGATGGTGTGGTAGTCGCCGGTCGGCGCCGAATAGGCCTTGAAGCCGCGCGCGTTGCGCATCGTCAGGTAGGTCTCGAGCGGGATCTGCGTGATCAGGTCGACCTGGCCGCCGCGCAGCGCCGCCTGCATGGCGACCGCCTCGCGGATGAAGACCATGCGCACGCCGTCGAGATGCTGGACCGAGGGGTCCCAGTAGCCAGGGAACTTCTCGACGGTGATCGAGCTGCCCGGCTGGAAATCCTTGAAGCGGAAGGGGCCGGTGCCGTTCGGCGTCTCGCGCAGGTTGTCGATGCCCTTGGCCGGCAGGATGCGGCAGGCGCGATAGGCCAGCACGACGGGGAACTCGCCGAAGGGCATGGTCATCTTGACCCGCACCTTGGTCGGGCCTTCGGTGGTCACCGACTGCACCGGGCCGAAGCCGCCGAAGCCGGCGCCGGCATGGGCGCGGTCGATCGAGCGCTCGATGGTGGCCGCCACATCGGCCGAGGTCAGCGCCTGGCCGTCATGGAAGGTGACGCCCTCGCGAATCGTCAGCAGCCATTCCTGGCCGTGGCTCAGGCTTTCCCAGGCGGTCGCCAGCTGCGGCAGCGGCTGGCCGTTGTCGTCGAGGATGACGAGGTTGTCGTAGACCATCTGCGAGAACTCCATTCCTGAGAAGGAGTTCGTCTGCATCGGCTCCAGCATGTCCGGCGGGTCGGGGCGGCAGAAGCGCAGCACGCCGCCCTTGCGCGGCGTCACGCCGGATTGCGCATAGGCGGCGCGGCTGGTCAGCGCCGCGGCGCCGAGGGCGGCGGCGCCGCCCAGGAAGCCGCGGCGCGGCAGGATGAGGGCGGGGCGGCGGGGGCTGGTC